>NZ_QKTK01000025.1:0-29537 GCF_003234475.1 Curtobacterium sp. MCBD17_008
CACCGGTCGTGGCGAGGGTGATCGAGGTCTTCAGGGACTTGCGCATGTCTTCGTTCCTTTGCTTGTCGCGCTCGGCGCGGATCTGGAATGGGATGCGCGCCGAACACACCCCGCGGAAGGGGTGGAGAACCAGCGATGTGCGGCTGGTGAGCGCTTGCGGGCCGTTCCCGGCTTGTGACAGTGATTCGGCACCCTGCGCCGATCGGATTGGAGGGTTTTCTGGATTTCCCGGATCGGCTCTCTCGTAGCGTGTGGGGTATGCCCACGTCGCACTCGTCCACCGACCGCATCCGCGCGATCGACGCCTGGTGGCGCGCCGCGAACTACCTCACCGTCGGGCAGATCTACCTGCTCGACGACCCACTGCTGGAGCGGCCGCTGGAGCCCTCGGACATCAAGCCGCGGCTGCTCGGGCACTGGGGGACGTCGCCGGCGCTGAACCTCGTGTACGCGCACCTCAACGCGGTCATCAGCGAGACCGACCGCGACGTGCTCTACATCTGCGGTCCCGGCCACGGCGGTCCCGCGATGAACGCGAACGCGTGGCTCGACGGCACGTGGAACGAGCTCTACCCCGACATCACGCCCGACACGGCCGGGCTCCAGCGGTTCTTCCGCCAGTTCTCGTTCCCCGGCGGCATCCCCTCGCACGCGGCACCGGAGACCCCGGGGTCGATCAACGAGGGCGGTGAGCTCGGCTACTCCCTCGCGCACGCGTACGGCGCCGCGTTCGACAACCCCGACCTGGTCGTCGCCTGCGTCGTGGGCGACGGCGAGGCCGAGACGGGTCCGCTGTCGGCGTCCTGGCAGGCGCACACGTTCCTCGACCCGGTGTCGGACGGCGCGGTCCTGCCGATCCTGAACCTGAACGGGTACAAGATCGCGAACCCGACCGTCCTCGCGCGGATCCCCGACGAGGACCTGCAGGCGTACTTCCGCGGACTCGGCTACGAGCCGATCGTGGTCGACTCCGGCCGGGTGGACCACGACCCGTTCGCCGTGCACGCCCTGTTCGACGGGGCGCTCCGCCGGGCACTCGCGACGATCGACGACATCCAGGCCGCCGCCCGGGCACAGGCCGCCCGAGCCGCCGCCGGCGAGATGGCCGGCGCCGCGGACCTCCGCCCGCGCTGGCCGATGATCGTGCTCCGGACCCCGAAGGGCTGGACCGGCCCGAAGGTCGTCGACGGCGAGCAGGTCGAGGGCACCTTCCGCGCGCACCAGGTCCCGCTGCCGAACGTCCGCGACGACGAGGGTCACCGCCGGCAGCTCGAGGAGTGGTTGCGCTCCTACCGGCCGGAGGAGCTGTTCGACCAGGACGCCCGGCCGATCGGCATCCTCGAGACGATCCGTCCCGCCGGCGAGACCCGGATGAGCGCCACCCCGCACGCCAACGGCGGCCGGATCCGGACGGCCCTCGACCGCCCGGGCCTCGAGGAGTTCGCCGTGCCCGTCGGCGAGGACGCGTCCGCCACGGGCACCCTCGGGCCGTGGCTCGCCGCCCTCACGCAGCGGAACCCGAACTCGTTTCGGCTGTTCGGCCCGGACGAGACGATCTCGAACAAGCTCGACGCGGTCTTCGACGTCACGAGCCGGGTCTGGCGTGCCCGACGGGAGGCCGGTGACGAGCACATGGCAGCCCGCGGTCGCGTCATCGAGGTGCTGTCCGAACACCTGC
Organism: Curtobacterium sp. MCBD17_008; assembly: GCF_003234475.1. Taxonomy (NCBI): domain Bacteria; kingdom Bacillati; phylum Actinomycetota; class Actinomycetes; order Micrococcales; family Microbacteriaceae; genus Curtobacterium; species Curtobacterium sp. MCBD17_008. The sequence goes on from NZ_QKTK01000025.1 coordinate 1,679, forward strand.
TCGAGGGGATGCTCGAGGGGTACGTGCTGAGCGGACGCCACGGGGTGTTCAACACGTACGAGGCGTTCGCGCACATCGTCGACTCGATGGTCGGTCAGTACGCCAAGTGGCTCGAGTCCTCGACGGACATCGACTGGCGCGCACCGGTGTCGAACCTGACGATCCTGCTGTCGTCGCACGTGTGGCGGCAGGACCACAACGGGTTCTCGCACCAGGACCCCGGCTTCCTCGACGTCGTGGCGTCCAAGCAGCAGGACCTGGTCCGGATCAAGTTGCCCGCCGACGCGAACACGCTGCTCGCCGTCGCAGCGCACGCGTTCGAGACGACGGACCGCATCGAGGTCATCGTCGCCGGCAAGCACCCCGAGCCGGTGTTCCTGTCCCTCGACGACGCCGTCGCCCACGCGGCGGCCGGCTTCGGCGTCTGGGACTGGGCCGGCACGGAGCAGACCGTGGGCCACGCCGACGTCGTGCTCGTCAGCGCCGGCGACGTCCCGACCGTCGAGACGATCGCCGCCGCCGACATCATCCGGAAGCACGCGCCCGACGTCGGCGTCCGCGTGGTCAACGTCGTCGACCTGCTGTCGATCGGCGACCCGCGCAAGCACGACCACCCGGCGTCGGACGAGCGCTACGACGAGGTCTTCCTGCCCGGCACGCCCGCGGTCTTCGCCTTCCACGGCTACCCCTCGCTCGTGCACAACCTGACCTACCGCCGGCACGGGCACGACGACCTGCACGTGCACGGCTTCCTCGAGCAGGGCACGACCACCTCGCCCTTCGACATGCTCATGCGGAACGACATGGACCGGTACGCCCTCGCGCACGACGCGCTCACCCGCGTCGCCGACGGGTCCGACCGGTTCGACGACCTGCTGACGGCCCTCACCGACGCACGCGCCGCCGCTCGAGAGTTCGCCTACACGAACGGCGAGGACCACGAGGCGGTCGCCGGATGGGAGTTCACCGGCTGGCCGCAGGACGGGGCCTCGGACGGCGGCACGGGTGGCGACCCGGGACAGGGCGAGACCGAGGGGGCCGCTCCCGGTCGTTGACCGGACGGCCGGTCCGGAACGCGTGCCGGTCGGCGGGCGTCCGGCCGGCCGGTCTAGGGTTGGCCGGTGCAGTCGTTCTCTGTCCGGTCGCTCGTCGAGCACCCCGCGCTCCGGTTCCTGGTCGTCGGTGGTCTCGGTTTCGTCATCACGATGGGCATCAACTACGGGCTGAAGTTCTTCGTCATCCCGCAGCACCCGGTGACGACCCTGGCGATCGGCATCATCGTCGCGACGGTCGTGTCCTACTTCCTCAACAAGAAGTGGTCCTTCGGTGACCGTGGCGAGCTGCACACCGGCCACGAGGTCCTGCTGTTCGTCATCGTCAGCGTGATCGGCGTCGGCCTCAACTCGGCACCGCTCTGGATCTCCCGCTACGTCCTCGGCCTGGAAGTGCCGAACGTGTCGCTCGCGGGGCAGGAACTCGCCGACTTCATCAGCGGCCCCGTGATCGGCACGCTCATCGCGATGGTCTTCCGCTACTGGGCGATGAACCGCTTCGTGTTCCCGGCGCGGCCTGCCACGCTGGACGCGTGACCGACCTCGTCGTCCCGGCGCCGGGCCTCCCGACCGTTCCCACGAGCACCGGTGGCCGGTTCCCGGTCCGTCGCGTGTACTGCGTCGGACGCAACTACGCAGCGCACGCGCGCGAGATGGGCCACGACCCGGACCGCGAGCCGCCGTTCTTCTTCGGCAAGCCGGCAGACGCGCTCGTGACGGACGGCGCCGACTCCCCGTACCCGACCCTGACCGCCCGACTGGAGTACGAGGTCGAACTCGTCGTCGCCCTCGGTAGGGGTGGCCGGGACGTGTCCGTCGCCGACGCGCTCGGACTCGTCTGGGGGTACGCGGTCGGCATCGACCTCACCCGCCGGGACCTGCAGGCCGAGGCGAAGCGACTCGGGCGTCCGTGGGACCTGGCGAAGGGGTTCGACCACTCCGCGCCGATCGGCACGATCGTCCCCGCAGCCGGTGTCGATCCGACGTCCGGGGCCGTCACCCTGCACGTCGACGGGGTCCTGCGGCAGTCGGGTGACCTGGCGGAGCAGATCTGGAGCGTCGCCGAGACGATCGCCGCGCTGTCCCGTGCCGTCGCGCTCGCGCCCGGCGACCTGCTCTTCACCGGCACCCCCGAGGGCGTCGGGCCGGTGGCGCGCGGGTCGGTGCTGCGCGGGGCGGTCGCCGGTGTCGGGGTCGTGGAGACGCACGTCGTCTGACGCGGCCCCTCCCGGCTCGGTCCGGACGCCGGCCGTCCTGGGAGGACTCCGAGGCGCCCGGCGTACACCGGACCCCGAACGCTGCGAGGGGTACGGCAGCGATCCGCAGACAGGACGTGCAGCAGCTGCAACGGGGCAGCCGAGCGTGTCCGGATCATGGAGGTGGTCCTGTGGAGGAACACGACCTGCTCGCCACGTCGTGGACGTGGGCCGGGCGTGAACCGGTGCGGGAGCGTGTCCGCGCGGTGGCCGACGCCGGCTTCGCGGGGCTCGCTCTCGCGCTCGACGACCTGCACGAGGTCCGCGCCACGACCGGCTTCGCGGACCTGCGCCGGATGCTCGACGACGCCGGCGTGGTCTGGGTCCAGCTCGGCACCCTCGGTGACTGGTGGTCGACACCGGGCCGGGACGACCAGGAGGCCGACCGCGGCGTCCTGCTCGAAGCAGCGGCGACCCTGGCCGCCTGGCAGGTCGTCGTGCGGGCGGACCACTCGGTACCCGGGGCGTCACCGGCGGTGATGGGTGAAGCGTGGAACCACCTCGCGGTGCAGGCCGAGGGCGTCGGCGCCCGTCTGGTGCTCGAGCCGGAGCCGTGGTCGAACCTGGCGACCGTCGAGCGCGCCTCGCGGTTCGTGGTGGCGGGTCACCCGAACGGCGGGCTGGTGCTCGACGCGATGCACGCGCTGCGCGGTGGGTCGACCCTGGCCTCGATCGCGCAGGGCGTGGCGCCGTCCGCCCTCGCCGCGGTCGAGCTCAGCGACGGACTGCTGCACACCCCGAACGGGATGACGCTCGCCGACGAGTCGCGGGACGGCCGCTACCTGCCCGGTTCCGGTGCCTGGGACCTGCCCGGGTTCGTCCGTACGGTCCGCGGCCTGGGGTTCGCCGAGCCGTGGGGCGTGGAGGTCCGGACCCCGGCGCTCCGGGCGAGGCCCCTGCAGGACGCCCTGCGGATCGCTGCGGCGGCGACCCGTGCCGTGCTCGACGCGGCCGATGCACAGGGTGCGCCGCCCGCACCGGCGATGCCGACCTCGGTCGCGCCGACCTCGGCCGTCGACTTCGACCAGCCACGGCCGCCGGTCGTGCCGGACGGGGTCCTGCGTCGCCGAACCGGTCCAGCGACGTCCGCGTAGCGTGGCGGACATGACTGATCAGGCACACCCCGGGAACGACGAAGCGCTGCGTGCCTCCCAGGAGGCCATCGACGAGGCGAAGGCCGCCGCGGCGGACGCCGGTGAGGCGGACGAGCGTGCCGCAGCGGAGGAAGACCTGCCGCTGGAGTCGGGGAGCGCCGCCGCGGACGGGCCCGCGCCCGCAGCCTGACGCCGATCGGCTCGGCCTGACGCCGGGCAGCTCCGTCTGACGCGGTCGGCTCGACCGGAGCGTGGGCCGGTCTCGCGCGGTCGGCTCAGTCGTCGACCTGGTCGCCGAGGAAGTCGGCGTAGGTCGCTTCCGGGTCGGTGACGCTGCCCGCGTCCACCATCTGCCGGTCGTCGTGTCGTCCGCCGACGGCCGCGCCACCGGCGGCGTCCTGCTCGCCACGCGGGTCCTGCGTCGCGTCACCGCGCTGTCCCTGCGTGAACGGCGGCAGGTACTTGCTCGCGTCCATGTCGCGTCCTTCCGTCTCGAGGACCGTAACAGCCACGCTCGCGGCAGCAGGCGGTCGTGCCGAGATCGTCCCCCGCTGCCGTGGACAACGGGGGACGGAAGTTCGCCCCCGGCGGACCTCATGCTCGTGCATGCGGATTCCGGACCGGCTCAGTCGGGCACGACCTCCTCGGGGACCTCGCGGACGACGTCCTCCGGGGACTTGTCACTGCGCCAGCCCCGCCACGACGGCTGACGCAGCCGTCCGTCGCCCGTCCACTCCGCGAACTCGACCTCCGCCACCCGCTCGGCGGCGACCCAATGCGCATCGCGCGCGTCCGGCCGGGGCACGTCGACGAACGGCGACGCATCCCGCTCCAGCCCGTCGAGCAGCGCGCCGATCTCGTCGAGGTCCCGGTCACGGAACCCGGTGCCCACCTTGCCCACGTACACCAGGCCGTCGTCGCCGGGGATCCCGAGCAGCAGCGAGCCGATGCCCCCCGCTCGCCGTCCGGCCCCGGGCTTCCAGCCACCGACGACCACCTCCTGCGTGGCGTGGTGCTTCAGCTTCAGCCACGACTCGGACCGCCGCCCCTCGACGTACCGCGAGGAGCGCTTCTTGGCAACGACTCCTTCGAGCCCGCGCTCCCGCGACGCGGACATCGCCGCCGGAAGGTCTCCGTCGAACGCCGGCGGCACCTCGATCGCGCCTCCGGGCTCGACCACGGTCGTCAGCGCCTCGCGCCTGGCGGTGTAGCCGAGCCGGGTGAGCTCGTGGCCGTCCGCCTCGAGCACGTCGAACAGGAACAGGCGCACCGGGGTGCTGGCCTGTGCGGCGGCCACCTCGCGCGGCTTCGTCAGTCCCATCCGGTTCTGCAGCAACTGGAAGGACGGCCGTCCGTGGTCGTCGAGCGCCACGACCTCGCCGTCGAACACGCCGTCGACCCCAGCCCGCTCCCCGAGTTCCTGCAGCTCCGGGTACTGGTCGGTGAGGTCGTTGCCGTTCCGACTGAGCAGGCGGACGGCGCCGTCGCGGACGGTCGCCAGCGCCCGGACCCCGTCCCACTTCATCTCGAACGCCCACTGGCGCGGGTCGAGTACCGGCTCGCCCTTCTGCAGCGACGCCTGCATGGTGCGGCGCTCGGCCGGCTCCGTGGAGGCGGACGCCGCCCGGTCGATCCGCTCATGGCCCGCGGCGCTCGACCGGGAGGCCCGCCCGGCGTCCGCCCCGTCCGTCACCGCGCCCTGGTCTGGCTGGTCCTTCGTGCGGTGGATGAGCCAGTTCTTCTCGTCACCACCGCGACCGCGCCCCCGGGTGTGCAGGAGCGCGAGCCGTCGGACGCCGTTCGTGCGTCCGTGCAGCGTGACGATGACCTCTTCGCCCTCGCGCCACTTCTCGAGCTCGTAGGTCCCGTCGTCCCAGATCGTCACCGTGCCCCCGCCGTACTCTCCGGCGGGGATGACGCCCTCGAAGCCGCCGTACTCCAGCGGGTGGTCCTCGGTCTGCACGGCCAGGTGGTTCGCGCCCGGGTCGGTCGGCTCCCCCTTCGGGAGCGCCCAGCTCACCAGCACGCCGTCGTGCTCCAGGCGGAAGTCGTGGTGGTTCCGGGTCGCGTGGTGCTCCTGGATGACGAACGTCGGCTTCCCGTCGGTCCGGACGGTCGGCGACGCCTGCGGCACCGGTTCCGGGGTCCTGGACGCGTCCCGCTTGGCCCGGTACGTCGACAGGCGGTCCTGCAACTCCTGCCGTTCCTGCCGCTCGCGCTCGTTCACCGCCTCCGTGCGCGCACCGTCCCAGTGCCCGGCATCGGCTCGTCCGACCCCGAGGGACGCCGCGGCGACCGGGTGCAGCAGGTCACCGAGCACCGGCACCCGCTCGAGGACCTCGTCCAGCGTCAGGTGTGCCAGGCCAGGCTCGGTCAACTCCTCCCACGTCCGGGGAGCAGCGACCGTCGGCAGTGACCGGCCGCGCAGGGAGTACGGCGCGATCGTCGTCTTGTTGCCGTTGTTCTGCGACCAGTCCACGAACACCTTGCCGGCCCGCTCCGCGCGGCTCATCGACGACAGGACCAGGTCCGGCATGTCCTGCTCCAGCGCCCGCGCCAGTTCGTGCGCCACGTCCGACACCTGCTGGGCCGTCGCCTTCCCGTCGAGTGCCGCGTACAGGTGGATGCCCTTCGACCCGGAGGTCACCGGGTACGGCTCGAGTCCCATCCCCTGCAGCACCACCCGGGCGGCCAGCGCCACCTCGACGCACTCCGGCAGCCCGACGCCCTCACCCGGGTCCAGGTCGAGGACGAGCCGGTCCGGGTTCTGGTGCCCGCCGCGCGGACCGAACCGCCACTGCGGCACGTGCAGTTCGAGCGCGGCCTGCTGCGCCGTCCACACCAGCGTCGGCATCTCGTCCACCACCGGGTACTCGACGTCGTGGTGCTCGTGCGAGATCGTGTGGTGCCGGATCCAGTCCGGAGCCGAGTCAGGCAGGTTCTTCTCGAAGAACACCTTGCCGTCGACGCCGTTCGCCCACCGCTTCCGGGTCATCGGGCGGCCGGTGACGTGCGGGATCATCCACGGCGCGATGCGCTCGTAGTACTCGATGACCCGTCCCTTGGTCGTGCCGGTCTCCGGGTAGAGCACCTTGTCGAGGTTCGTCAGCGCCAGACGACGGTCCCCGACCTGCACCGTCGTCTTCTTCGTCACCGGGCTCACAGGGCGACCCCGGTCGCACCGCCGACCGTGAGCGTCGTGCCCGACGTGTACGACGACTCCGGGCCGGCGAGGTACACGTACGCACCGGCGAGCTCGACCGGTTGTGCGGGCCTGCCGAGCGGGGTGTCCTGTCCGTAGGCCGCGATCTCGTCCCCGGGGTAGCTGATCGGCTGCAGCGGGGTCCACACCGGGCCGGGGACGACCGTGTTCGCCCGGATGCCCTTCGACGCCAGCTGGCGGGCGAGCCCGTTCGTGTACGTGATGATGGCGGCCTTCGTCGCCGCGTAGTCGATCATCCGGTCCTGGGGCAGGTACGCCGACACCGAACTCGTCGTGACGATCGCGCTGCCGGGTGCCATGTGCGGCACCGCAGCCCGGGTCAGCCAGAACAGCGAGTAGAGGTTCACCTTCATCGTCCGGTCGAAGTCCTCGGTGGTCTGCTCCGTGATGTCCTCGTGCACCTTCTGGTGCCCGGCGACGAGCACCAGCGCGTCGAGTCCGCCGAGCAGGTCGACCGCGGTCCGCACGAGTTCGTCGCAGAACGGTTCGTCGGTCAGGTCGCCCGGGAGCATCACCGCCGTGCGACCGAGGTCGGCGATGACGTCCCGCACCTCGGTCAGGTCCTCGATCTCCTCGGGCAGGGCGTTCAGGGCGACGTCCGCCCCCTCCTTCGCCATCGCGATCGCCGCGGCCCGGCCGATGCCCGAGTCCGCCCCGGTCACGAGCACGCGGTACCCGCGCATCCGCCCGGTGCCCTGGTAGCTCGTCTCGCCGTGGTCGGCCGGCGGGTCGAGGTCCGCTGCGCGGCCGGACCCCTGTTGCGTCTGCGCGGGGAACGGCGGACGGGCGTACTGCTCCCGGGGGTCCTGCTTGTCGAGCTGGCTCATGGCCCCATCGTGCTCGCGGAACCGGGCCGGCGACACAGGAGCGGCGACCTCCGTGGAGAACGCGAGCCGCGCCTCCCGGCTGTGGAGGGCGAGCGGCCGCCCGCCGCACCTGCCGATCCGCTCGGAACTGAGCGCCGATCCGCATGCATCCGGGCATCATGAGCGCATGAGGTCGATCTGGAAGGGCTCCATCGCGTTCGGGCTCGTCAACGTGCCGATCAAGGTGTACGCGGCGACCGAGACGCACGACGTCTCGCTGCACCAGATCCACGACGAGGACAAGGCCCGCATCCGCTACAAGCGCGTCTGCGAGCTCGGCCACGAGGTCGAGTACGGCGACATCCAGAAGGCGTACGACGACGGCGAGAAGACCGTGGTCCTCACCTCCGACGACTTCAAGCAGCTGCCGCAGGAGCAGTCGCACGAGATCGAGGTCCTCGAGTTCGTGCCCGTCGACCAGGTCGACCCGATGATGTTCGAGAAGACGTACTACCTCGAGCCGGACTCGCGCTCCCCGAAGGCGTACGTGCTCCTCCGCAAGACCCTCGAGCAGACCGACCGCCTGGCGATCGTGCAGTTCACCCTCCGTCAGAAGACCCGGCTCGGGGTGCTCCGCGTGCACGACGACGTGCTGCTGCTCCAGGGGCTCCTGTGGGGCGACGAGGTGCGTGCGGCCGACTTCACGGCCCTCGACACCTCGGTGAAGGTCAGCGCGAACGAGCTGAAGATGTCGTCCTCGCTCGTCGAGAGCATGTCGACCGACTTCGACCCGGACCGGTACACGGACGAGTACCAGGAGGAGCTGCAGCAGCTCATCGACGCGAAGCTGGAGTCCGGTGACGACGTCGACACCGCGGAGACGTTCGGCAAGGACGCGGCCGACGACGACGACACCGGTGGGGACGTCATCGACCTGATGGCGGCGCTGCGCGCGTCCGTGGACAAGAACCGGTCGGGAGGGTCGGGGGCGCGTCCGGCGGGGCGATCGCGGAAGCAGGGCGGTGGCTCCGGCGAGTCGACGTCAGACGACGATGCGGCCGCTGAGGAGGCGCCTGCGAAGCGGACACCGGCGGCGAAGAGGTCGACGCGCAAGACCCCGGCCGCGAAGGCCTCGGCGGGCGGGTCGTCGACGAGCAAGGCGTCAGCGAGCAAGGCGTCGGCGGACGGAGCGCCGGCAGCGAAGGCCCCTGCCGAGAAGACGCCGACGAAGAAGACCCCGGTCAAGGCACCGGCCGCGAAGCAGAAGGCGAGCTAGCCCCGCCGCGCGCTCACTCCTCGACGTCGCGCGAGGTGCGGCGCAGCACCGTCGGCAGCGTCGTCCACAGCGCGGCGGTCCCCACGAAGACGACGACGCCGGCGACCACGCCCCCGCGGTCCCCGAGCACCACGTCGAACACGAACAGCACCGTGCCGGCGAACAGCAATGCGCTCGCGATGAGGGCCGTGAGCAGGATGACGTTGCCCACCCGGACCAGGTCGTGCTTCTGCCGCTGCCGGAACACCAGGCGGTGCGTCGCGACCGCGGACAGCGCGACCACGGTGACGACGACGGCGAGCACGACGAGTACGAGGTAGACCGTCTCCTGCAGCGCGGTGAGGGACGCGAAGCGCTGCTGGAACGGCAGCGTCAGCAGGAACCCGGCGAGGATCTGCGTTCCGGTCTGGACGATGCGCAGCTCCTGCTGGATGTCGGACCAGTTGCGGTCCCAGCGCTCTGCGGGGGTCTCGTTCCGTCCCCGCTCGGTGCGGTGGACGTCACGGTCGGTGGTGCTCATGGTCTGGATCGAACCACGTCGCGCCCCGGCTCGACCTCCCGCGGCGCAGACCGGCTGCTCCGCCGCGGGAGACGGCGGACGATCAGCGACTGATCTTCTTCATCGTGACCGGGCGACCGAAGATGTTCGTCTCCCCGGGCGCGAGCGTCAGACCCCCTGAGGTCCACTCGAACCGGGAGCGACGGTCGCCGGGCGCCATCTGCGCGATGTTCTTCCAGGTCCCGGTGCGCGTCCCCGCTCCGCTGTAGCCGTAGGGCACGTTCGCAGCGGACCGCATGCAGAGCGACGTCGTGGAGCAGCCCGGCGTGACGGGGTTCAGCGCGCGCCCGAGGGGCGTCTCAACCGACACGGCCGCGACCACCTCGCTCGTGTCCGGGTCGGTCAGCAGAACGGCGCCGCCCGCAGCACGCACGGCGCTGATGTCCGACGCGGTCTGGGTGCGCCCGATCTGCTCGAGCGCACTGACGACGCCGGCAGACGTGGTGGGAGGTGCCGCCTCGGTGGACGGCACGGCTCCGGACGGGAGCGCAGTCGTGATGAGCAGGAGCGGAACGGTCGCGAGCATGGTGCGGGTCATCGCTCCACTCTACTGATGTTCCAGTACTTCAGTGGACCGGTGTGGAGAGGATGATCAGGCGGGCTGACACGCCGCCGCGAGGTCGAGCGCCCCGACGAGCTCGGAGTCGGACCCGAGCGCTGCCGGCCGGACCTGGACCGCCCGGGCGATCGCCGGCTGCGCCGAGCGGCGGACCCCGGCGAGCTCGGCGAGCGCGGCGAGCTCGGCGAGCTCGGCGCGAGTCGAGCCTCCCCCGGCGCGCACCGCGGCGAGGACCTCGTCCCGCCTGCGGTCGCGGAGCGACGCCCGACACCGTTGACCGTCATGGCCCGATGGTGAAGCGACTCGCCGTCGGCCTTCAGTCTGGAGGCGGCCGAAAAACATGACGGCCCCGCACATTTGTGCATTGACAGTCCCCTCCAAAGCCGAATAGCGTCCGGGATTGTTCCGTCAGACCCCTCGCGTCGGTCGGGACGACCTGAGACGCAGGGACGCGGCGCGGGTCGACGCCGACGCGTCCGACGTTGTCAGAGAGGACAACTCGATGCATGTGGAGAACAGGCGGCCCCTCGGGGTCGCCGCGAAGGCCGCCCTCGCGGCCGGGGTCACGGGGGCGCTCGTCGTCGCCGGGACCGGGCTCGCGCAAGCGGCCACCACCAACCCGAACCCCGGGCCCCTCGAGAAGGCGAACGCCGCGCTGAGCAAGGAAGCGGCGACCCAGGGCATGGTCCTGCTCGAGAACAACGACTCGGCGCTGCCGATGGCGAGCAGCGGAACGGTGGCCGTCTACGGCGTCGGCGCCTACGCGACCGTCAAGGGCGGCACCGGCTCGGGCGCGGTGAACAACCGCTCGTCGGTCTCCGTGCGTCAGGGCCTCGAGAACGCGGGCTACCAGATCACCACCGACCGGGCGTACTCGGACGCGGTGAAGACGGCGTTCGACGCGAAGTACGGCAACACCAGCGGCGGCGGGATCTTCGGCCCCACCATCGACTACTCGTCCGTCGAGCAGCGCCTCACCCGCACCACCGTGCACCCGACAGCACCGACCGACACCGCGCTCTACGTGCTGTCCCGCAACTCCGGTGAGGGTGCGGACCGGTCGTCCGGCGCCGGCGACTACCAGCTGACCGACCTCGAGAAGGACGACCTCCAACTCATCGGACAGACCTACGGCAAGGTCGTGGTGGTCCTCAACGTCGGCGGGGTCGTCGACACGGCGTTCTTCGACCAGATCAACGCGGCGGCCGTCGACCCGGACGGCGGGAAGCCGCTCGACTCGATGCTCCTCATGAGCCAGGCCGGGCAGGAGGGCGGCACGGCACTGACCGAGGTGCTCAACGGCACCGTCACCCCCTCGGGCAAGCTCACCGACACCTGGGCGTCGAAGTACTCGTACTACCCGGCCTCCGGGTCGTTCGCGAACAACGACGGCAACAGCGCCGAGGAGCAGTACACCGAGGGCATCTACGTCGGGTACCGGTACTTCGACTCGATGTACGGGTCGATCAACCGCGCCGACCCGGCGAGCGTCGTCGACTACCCCTTCGGCTTCGGTCTGTCGTACACGCAGTTCCAGGTGGAGCCGCTCGGCGTCACGGCGGACATGTCGTCCGTGACGGTCAAGGCACGCGTGACGAACGTCGGGACGGAGGCGTCGGGCAAGGACGTCGTCCAGACGTACTTCTCGGCCCCGCAGACCGGACTCGACAAGCCGTACCAGCAGCTCGCGGGCTCGGCGAAGACCGACAGCCTCGCCCCCGGCGCCTCGCAGACCGTCACCATCCGGTACAACACCACCGACATGGCGTCGTACGACCAGGAAAAGGCCACGAACGTGATGGAGGCCGGCGACTACGTGATCCGCGTCGGTGACTCGTCGCGCAACACGACCGTCGCCGCGAAGCTCCGCCTCGGCGCGACCACGACCGTCGAGCAGCTGTCGAACCAGCTCGACGACCAGGCCCCGGCCACCGAGCGCACCAGCGACCCGGCCGACTTCTTCACCTACCCGGACGAGGAGCGCCAGCTCGCCGACGCACCGGTCCTGCCCCTCGACACGACGGGCTTCACCGCGCCGGACCACTCCTCGAAGGAGGAGCAGGACGTCCCCGTCGGCACCGACTCGCCGTACTACGCGCTCGACCGCGACACGATCGCCTCGGTCACCGCGTACGTCGACGCGGCCAGCACGAACTGGGAGGGCACCGGCGCGCCGTACCAGGCGAAGACCGGAGAGGAGACCGAGGGCGTCACCGTCGTCCCGGGCTCGACCCTGTTCGACGTCAAGACCGGCAAGATCTCGATGGAGCAGTTCGTCGCGGGGCTGAGCGCCACGCAGCTCGCGAACATCGTCGAGGGCGCCAGCGCCGCCGGGACGACCGCGACCGCCGTCGGCGCCGCCGGGTACACGACCGCCAAGTACGAGGACCTCGGCCTGCCGGGCATGACCCTCGCCGACGGTCCCGCCGGTCTGCGCATCACGCAGAAGATCGCCTCCAACCCGGCGACCTACCAGTTCGGGACGGCCTGGCCGATCGGCACGCTGCTCGCGCAGACGTGGGACCCCGAGCTCGTCCAGCGCGTGGGTGAGGCCGTCGGCCAGGAGATGTCGGAGTACGGCGTCTCGCTGTGGCTCGCACCGGGCATGAACATCCACCGCGACCCGCTCAACGGCCGCAACTTCGAGTACTACTCGGAGGACCCGCTGCTCACCGGGCTCATCGCCGCGGCGACCACCAAGGGCGTCCAGAGCATCCCGGGCGTCGGCGTCACGATCAAGCACTTCTACGGGAACAACCAGGAGACCGCTCGCACCACGTCGAACGACGTGATCAGCGAGCGTGCGAGCCGCGAGATCTACCTGCGCGGGTTCGAGATCGCCGTGAAGAGCGCGCAGCCGATGTCGGTGATGACGTCGTACAACAAGGTCAACGGCACGTACGCGTCCGGCAGCTACGACCTGAACACGGACGTGCTCCGCGGCGAATGGGGTTTCGCCGGCACGGTCATGACGGACTGGGGGGCCGGTCCGCGCACCGGCGCGACGGGCGTCATGTACGCGGGCAACGACCTCATCGAGCCGGGCGGCAACCCGAACGAGGTGCTGAACGCCCTGAAGAAGGTCGACCCGACGATCGACGTGTCGGGCCTCCCGGCCTACAACCGGACGGTCACGCCGACCCGCACCTCGTACTCCTGGCAGTTCGGCGGCCTCGTGCCGTCGGCCACCGGGACCGAGACGCTGTCGACGACGGTCGACGCGACGACCGACCTGTCGAAGGCGCCGCTCTCCGGCACCACGACGCGGGATGCGATCAACAACGAGACGTACGCCGGCAACGCGCGCTACGCCTCCGTCCAGGCCGCCTACGCCGACGTGACCGCACTGCTCTCGGGCACCGCGCTCACTGCGGCGCAGAAGGCCGGGATCACCGTGTCCGACGTCCGACGTCAGGACCCGGCCGACCCCGCGTCGCCGGTCGTCGCCTACACGGTGACAATCCGCGGCTCCTACCCCGCCACCGGCTACAACCTGCGCCTGGGTGACCTGCAGCGCAGCGCGAGCCGGATCCTCACGACCGCGTCCCAGACCGCCGGCTTCCAGCAGCTCGCCGGCCAGAAGGGCGTGGCGGGCATCACCGTCGAGCCGTACACGGCGCAGTTCTCCGACCTGACCAGCTACCAGACGGTCACGAAGGGTCGTGTCCTGACGAACCAGACGGGCGACGGGCCGTCGGTCGCGATCACTGCCTCACCGTCGGCGAACGCCGCGGGCTGGACGGACGCACCGGTCGAGGTCCGGGTCACGTCGACGGACGACGACGCGCGGCTCTACCTGTCCGTGGACTCCGGCGAACTCCTGCCGGCGACCGACCCGGTGGCGATCTCCGACGAGGGCGAGCACCAGCTCCGAGCCCTCGCGGTGGGCGCGGACGGGTCGATCTCGACGCTCCTCGAGCAGACGGTGCGCATCGACACGACCGACCCGGTCGCCCGGGTCACCAGCTCCACGACGGGCAAGCTGACCCTGACCGCCACCGACGCGCTCTCCGGCGTCGACGCAATCCAGTACTCGCTCGACGGGACCACCTGGAAGACGTACACGGGACCGGTCGCGATCGCCGACACGCCGAAGGCCGTGCGGTACCGGGCGGTCGACGTGGCGGGCAACACCAGCCCGGCCAAGACGAAGACCGTCACGGCGCCGAAGGCCGCTCCGGTCGTCACGAAGCAGCCGGTCGCGAAGGTCTCCGTCACCGTGGGCACGAAGGTCACGCTCACGGCGACCGCCTCCGGTTCGCCGACACCGATCGTCCGGTGGCAGCGCAGCAGCGACGGCGGGAAGAGCTGGACCACGGTCTCGGGTGCCACGAAGACGAGTTGGACGTTCACCGCCGCCGCAGCGACGGACGGGAAGCAGTACCGAGCCGTCTTCACGAACGGGTCCGGCAAGGCGATCAGCTCCGTCACGAAGGTGTCGGTGACCACCCGGAAGTGATCCATCACCAGCCCGTGTGAGCAGCGGGGCACCGTCCGTCGAGGGCGGTGCCCCGCTGCCGTGTCACCTGCGCGGAACACGAGTCCGGGACACTGGTCGGATGACTCCACAAGAGCCAGGGAGCCTCTCCCCGTCGTCACCCGAGACCGCCGGCCCGCCCGTCACCGTGTCCATCACCCGCCTCGTCGAACCCGACCGCATCCCGGAGGTCACCCGCTGGGTGCAGTCCGGCGTGAACCTCGCCAACCGCTACCCGGGGTTCCTCGGCTCGGGGTGGGTGCGGTCGACGGCGCAGTCCCGCGAGTGGCACATGCTGTACCGGTTCGCCGACCACGACTCGTTGACGACGTGGGAGAACTCGGACGACCGCCTGCGGTGGCTCGACCTCGGCCGTGACCTGGTGGTCGAGTCGCGGGTCGAGAAGCGCACCGGCATCGAGGGGTGGTTCGACGTGCCGCAGGACGCCCCGGCCTCGACCGCTCCCCCGCGCTGGAAGCAGGCGGTGAGCATCTGGCTCGGGTTCTTCCCGGTGAACCTGGTCTTCACGGTCCTGGTCGGGTGGCTGCTGCCGTCCTTCGCGGGCCTGTCGGCGCTGCCCCGCGTGCTCATCACGACGCTCGTGCTCACGCCGATCATGACGTTCTGGGTGCTGCCGTTCGTGACGAAGCTCATCCGCCCCTGGCTGCTGGCTCCGCCCCGCAGGTGACGCTCCCGCAGCTCGTGGGAAGGGGCTAGCCGAGGACGGACAGCTGGTCGAGCCGTTCGAGGATGACGCCCTCGCGGAGTGCCCACGGGCAGATCTCGAGCGACGCGAGGTCGAAGATGTCCAGGCACGCCTCGGCGACGAGCGCACCGGGGACGACCTGGTGCGCTCGACTCGGGGAGACGCCCGGCAGCGCGGCGAGCTCCTCGACCGTCATCGTCAGCAGCGCGGGCAGCCGCTCGCGCAGCACCGCGCCGTCGAGCACCCGCGGGACGAGGGCGCCCGCGGCCGACGGCGCAGCGCCGCAGATCCGGGCGATCGAGCGGAAGGTCTTCGAGGTCGCGACGGCCCGGTCCGGCGCCCCGGCACGGAGCAGCCGACCGGCGTCACGGGCGATCTCGACGCGGATCTCGTGTCGGATGCGCCGCACGTCGTCGTCCGTGGGCGTCCCCGCGGTGGAGAACGAGCGCGCGAGGCGGGCGGCCCCGATCGGCATCGACCACGCCACGTCAGGGGCCTCATCGGCACCGCCGGCGATCTCGAGCGACCCACCGCCGATGTCGAACACCGCCAGGCGCCCGGCGGACCAGCCGAACCAGCGCCGGACGGCGAGGAACGTCAGCCGGGCCTCGTCGGATCCGGACAGGACCGCCAGCTCGACCCCGGTCTGCTCCTGGACGTGGGCCAGGACGGCTTCGGAGTTGACCGCGTCACGCACCGCCGAGGTCGCGAAGCCGAGCATCTCCTCGCACCCGCGGTCCTCGGCCACGCGGACGGACTGCGACACGAAGTCGGTGAGCGCGTCGATCCCGACCTGCGTCACCGCGCCGCGGTCGTCGAGGTGCTCCGCGAGCCGGAGCGCCTGCTTGAACGACGACGCCGGCAGCGGCGCCGCTCCTCCGTGGGCATCGACGACGAGCAGGTGACCGGTGTTCGAACCGATGTCGAGGACTCCGACGCGCATGCGCCCACGCTAGCGGGAGTGACCGGGCCGGGACGCCGGGAGGCCCGGACCGCGTCCGCAGGGGCGCCTCGCGGTGCGGCTACCGGTCCGGGCCGGCCGTCGGGACCGACCCGGCGACATCGGCGAGCCGCATCTGCGGGATGAAGAGCGCGAGCACGAACGCCACGGTGATGAACGGCAGCAGGTTCCAGAACACCGGCGACCGAACCGCGGGGACCCGGATGGGGGAGGGTCAGAGCGCCTTCGCGAAGCAGTACGACCACGGCATCGTCTCGGCGTACGGCTCGTACACGTCGATGCGCTGCCACCCGGTCTTCTCGTACAGCGCCACGGCTTCGGGCTGCTTGTCGCCGGTCTGCAGGATCAGACGCTCGGCCCCCTGCTCTCGCCCGACCCGCGCGCACTCGTCGAGCAGCGCGGTCGCCGCTCCCTTGCCCCGCGCGGCAGCCAACACGATGAGGCGCTTCAACTCGATCTCGTCCCCGAGCCGACGCACCGCGATGTGCCCGAGCACGGAGCCGTCCTCGTCGATCGCGAGCAGGGAGGTCACGACCGTCGTCGGGTCCACGGAGAGCACGCGGTTCCGCTCGGCCGTGACTTCGGGGGCCTCACCGGAGTTCGAGTCGCCGTAGCGCTCGTGCATCTCCTCGTCCATGGTCGCGCGGAGTGCGACTCCGCGCGGGTCTTCCCAGGGCACGCGTTCGATGGTGATCACGATCGTCCATCCTGACACGGTGGCCGGTGCGCCGGAGCACGCTCCGGCACGCGCGTCACGCGTGGCGACCGAGCGAGCCGATCGGGCTGTCGTCCAGGTCCGCCAGCAGCGCGGCCGCGTCGTCGTACACGGCGGCCGCCCCGGCTCCCCGGAGCTCGTCGCCACCGATGCCGCCGGTCATCACCCCGACACACGTGACCCCCACACGACCGGAGGACTCGACGTCCCACATGGCGTCGC
Source organism: Curtobacterium sp. MCBD17_008 (assembly GCF_003234475.1). Lineage (NCBI taxonomy): Bacteria > Bacillati > Actinomycetota > Actinomycetes > Micrococcales > Microbacteriaceae > Curtobacterium > Curtobacterium sp. MCBD17_008. The sequence goes on from NZ_QKTK01000025.1 coordinate 18,585, forward strand.
CGACCATGACGGCGGACCCGGCGTCGACGCCGACCTTCTCGAGTGCCACCCCGATGATGTCCGGGGCCGGCTTCGCCTGCTCGACGTCCTCACCGCTCGTCACCGCCGTCACCCACTCGTCTGCGTCGAGGAGTTCGAGCAGACGGTCGAGTTCGTTCTGCGGCGCGCTCGTCGCGAGGACCACGGCGTGCCCGCGCGCGGCGACGGCCTCGAGCAGTTCGCGGGACCCCGGCAGCAGGCGGAGTTGCGGCATGTGCTCGGAGTAGAACGCGGTGTGGAACTGCTTCGCCGTGTCACGCACCTCGTCGGAGGCGTCGGGCAGGAGCCCCTCGAGCAACTTCGACGAGTCCATCCCGATCGCCCGGTGGATGCGCCACGCGTCCACCGACTCCCCCGCGGCGCGGAAGGCCCGCCACCAGGCGTCGATGTGGGCGTAGTTCGAGTCGGCGAGGGTCCCGTCGATGTCGAAGAGGACGGCGGTGGTGGGGGCATCGGGCATGGACCCAGCCTGCTCTCCGGTCGGCGACCGCTGCCACAGGTCCGCGGACGGCGGACGTTCCGTCGCGGAACCACCCCGGGACGGACGGGAGGCCCGGTACCAGCTGGTACCGGGCCTCCCGTCTGGAACTATGTCCGTCAGGCGTTGCGGACGTCGTCCGCGGACGACTGCGCGTTGTCCTTGACGTCGGCCGCGGCGCCCTGCGCCTCGTCCTTGACCGTCTGGGCCGCGTCCTGCGCGGTGCCCTTGAGGTCCTGCGCGTGCTCCTTGGCGGCGTCGACGAGCGGGGCGCTGGCTTCCTTGGCCTGCTCCTTCGCCTTGTCGACGAGCGGCGCTGCCTTGTCCTTCAGCTCACCGGCGAGCTCCTCCTCCTTGGTGGAGGACGGCAGGAGCGACGACGCGAGCCAGCCGACACCGAAGGCGATGAGGCCGACGGCGAGCGGGTTGCCCTTCGCCTTCTCGACGCCGCGCGAGGCGGTGTCCTTGACGGTCCCGGCGGCGTTCGAGCCGGAGCCCGAGACGCTGGAGCGAGCCGAGTCGGCAGCGCCCATCACGGAGTCGCGAGCGCTGCCGGCAGCACCCATGACCGACTCACGGACGTCCTGGAACTTGCCCTTGACCTTCTCGGTCTGGCGGTGGGCGATCTGCGACGGGCTCACCTTGTCGGCGAGCGCGTCGACGTCCGAGCCGAGTGCGCCGCGGGTGCGCTCGATGTCTGCGCGGATCTCGTCTGGGGTGCTCATCAGTTCCTCCCGGTGTTGGGCTTGAGTGTCTCGGGGACTTCCTTGACGGTCTCGACCGTCTGCGGGGCGCCGTTGATCTGCTTGATCTCCTTGCGGCCGCGGGATGCCAGGACCGCCGCGACGATCGCGTAGATGACGGCGATGATCACTGCGGACCATGCGTTGCCGATGAGGTAGCCGAGGCCCCACCACGCGGCGATGGTCAGGAACAGCAGGGCGAAGAGCCCGGCGACGCCTGCGCCGCCGAACATGCCCGCCCCCTTGCCGGCCTTCTTCGCGGAGTCGGTCAGCTCGGCCTTGGCGAGCGCGACCTCCTGCCGGAAGAGGGTCGAGAGGTCACGCGACACTTCGGAGAGGAGCTCGCCGAGGGGTGTCGTCGCGGCGCGCTCCTCGGGCGTCGGCTGCCCGGGCACCGTCCCACCGGTCGCGCCGGGGAAGGCTTCGCTCATACGAGCGGCCCCGTCCCGGTCGTCCCGGTCGTGCCAGTGGTGCCGAAGCCGGTCGTGCCCGTGGTCCCGAGCCCGGTGGTGTCGTACCCGGTGGTGCTGGTCGGGGTGGCGTCGTAGCCCGCGGTGCCGGAGGTCAGGTCGGCGCTGCGCGCTTCGGCTTCCTTCTCGTGCTTGATCTCCGTCGTGAGCGCCTTGGTGAGGCGACCAGCGAGGATGCCCGCGCCGGCGGCGATCGCGATGAAGGCACCCGGACGGCGTGCGGCGAAGGACTTCACGTCCTCGACGAGCGTGCCGGGTTCGCGACCCTCGAGGTAGCCGGCGAACGAGCTGGCACGGCTGGAGAGGTCGCGGACGACCTTCGCCGCGAGGCCCTGCTCGTCGTCGTTCTCGGCCATCTTGCCGAGCTGGTCACCGATGGTGCGCAGGCCACCGGCGGCACGCTGCTGCTGGCCGGCCGCCTGGTCCTTCAGGGTGCCGGACGCCTGGCCGAAGAGCTGGCGGGCGTGGTCGGACACCTCGGAGGCGACGTTCGCGGCCTGCTCCTTGGCGGTGCCGGCGACGTTCGCGGCCTTCTCCTTGGCGTCACCAGCGACGTCGGAGGCGGCGCCCTTGGCGGCCTGGGCCTTCGCCTTGCCACCGCTCGAGTCCGAGTCGTCGTGACCCGACGAGGCGGACGGCGTGGCGGTCAGGCTGTCCGCGGCGGAGGTGCCGGCGGTGAGCTGGGTGTCGGCGGGGACGGCGTCGAGCGGCTCGAGGTCGTCGAAGCCGGACGGGCGCTCGACGGGCGTGCCGCTGGCGTAGGACGGAACCGTGACGCCGGGGTGGATCTCGTGCCCCTCGGCAGCAGCCGTGGCGTCGTGGATGGGCGTCCCGGAGTCGTTCCCGGGTGGGTTCGTGGTCATGGTCGGCCTTCCGGTCTTCTTCGTCACCGAGGGCGGTGCACCCACGGCGTGTGGATCCGAACCTGCGCGCCGGACACTGGGACGACCTCCAGGAACGCCGATCCACGCGGATCCCGGGCGCGATCCTCCCCAGAACGCCAGACCGCGCCTGGATCGCGGGTTCTTCCCAGTGCCCTCCGGGTTGGCTCGGGCCATGCCCTCCGTCTCGGTCGTGATCCCGGTGCGGAACGACGCCGAGCACCTGCGGCGATGCCTCGCCGCACTGGCCGCCCAGTCCCATCCCGCGGACGAGCTCGTCGTGGTGGACAACGGCAGCTCGGACGACAGTGCGGCGGTGGCACGCGCGGCCGGGGCCGTGGTCCGCAGCGAGCCGGTCCCCGGGATCTCCCGCGCGGCATCAGTCGGCTACGACACGGCGAGCGGTGACGTCATCGTCCGTCTCGACGCCGACTCGGTTCCGCCGCCCGGCTGGATCGCGGCCGCGCTCGACCTGCTCGAGGACCCGGACGTCGTCGCCGTGACCGGTCCCGGCCGTCCCTCCGACGCCGGGCCCGTCGTGCGTGCGCTCTGGCCGGTCCTCTACATGGGGCCGTACTTCGTGCTCATGCACGGCGCACTCGGCCGCCCGCCGATCTTCGGGTCCGCCACCGCGGTCCGTCGCTCGGCGTGGCTCGCCGTCCGCGACCGTGTGCACCGGGAGGACCCGGACGTGCACGACGACATCGACCTGAGCATGCAGTTCGACCCCGCGTGGCGGGTGCTGGCCGACCGCAGGCTCACGGTGCGGGTGTCGGCGCGGCCGTTCTCGAGCCTGGCGTCCGCCGCACTCCGGACCCGCCGCGCCTTCCACACCTTCCGGGTGAACGGCCGCCGTGCCACGCCGACGCGTCGGTGGGCGCGGCGGGCCCGGGTCGCGTTGCGGGCCCGCAACCAGGCGTGGTGGCGCGGCCGCTGACCTGACCCGGACACCGGCCCGCGCCGGAGGCGGAGCCGACCCGCTGACGCTGACGACCACCCCGGGGCTCGTGCGGCTCAGGGCAGGACGACCACCTTGCCGGCGATGCGCCCCGTGCTCGCCTCCGCGTGCAGGGCCGGCAGTGCGTCGAGCGGGATCCGGCGGGTGACCTCGACGTGGAGTGAGCCGTCGTCCACCATCGCGGCCAGTCGCGCGAGGCGGTCGCGGTTCGGCAGCACGAACACGACGGCGGAGCGCACCCCGCGGGTGGCGTCGTCGGGAGCGGCCATCCAGGCGGTGGTGCTCACGACCACGCCACCGTCACGGACGAGGGTGACGAGACGGGTGAACTCCTCGGGCTCGATCGGGGCGAGGTTGAGCAGGACGTCGACCGGTCCGGTGACGGAGTCGACGAGGTCCGTCGTCGTGTGGTCGACGACCTCGTCCGCGCCCGCTGCCCGGACGGCGTCGGCGCTGCGGGGACTCGCGGTCGCGATGACGTGCACACCCCACTGCTTCGCGAGCTGGACCGCGTACTTCCCGACGACGCCACCGGCTCCGACGACGAGCAGGCGCTGCCCGGCTTCGAGTCCACCGTCGTCGACGAGCGCCTGCCACGCGGTGAGTGCCACGGACGGCAGCGCCGCGGCGTCCTCGAGCGGGATGCTCGTCGGTGCGTGCACCAGGGCCTCGGCGGGTGCGATGACGTACTCGGCAGCGCCGCCGTCGCGCTCCATCGGCAGGAACCCGATGACGGCGTCACCGACGGCGAGCCCGTCGACGCCGGAGCCCAGGGCGTCGACCGTGCCGGAGACGTCGTAGCCGGGGACGTGCGGCAGGACGACCGGGATGGGGAGGAACCCCGCTCGCATGCCGTTGTCGGCGGCGTTGAACGCGGAAGCGGCGACGCGCACGCGCACCTCGCCGGCACCGGGAGTGGGCTGCTCGACGTCGACGGTGCGGAGCACCTCGGGGCCGCCGACTTCGGAGAACTGGATGGCCTTCATGGTCGTTTCCTCTCGTTTTTGCTTCGAGTTCGAAGCACTTGTCAGGAACGTACCACTGCTTCGAACTCGAAGCAACAGGTAGGATGGAGATCGTGCCGGAGACCCCACGCCCACTGACCACCGCGGAGCTGTCCGCCTACCTGTCCTTCACCGAGGTCAGCGCGCTGCTCCGCCCCGCGGTCGAGAAGCAGCTCAAGGACGTCGGAGCGCTCAGCTACGTGCAGTTCCAGCTCCTGGCCCGACTCGGTGACGCCCCGAGCGGGAGCCGGAGCATGACCGACCTCGCCGACGGCGTCGTCTACAGCCGGAGCGGGCTGACGTACCAGGCGCAGTTGCTCGACCAGCGCGGACTCGTGTCGCGGGCCGCCTCCCCCGAGGACGAACGCCGGGTCGTCGTGTCGATCACCGACGCCGGCCGCGAGGTCCTCGCTGCCGTGTTCCCCGGGCACATCGCACTCGTGCGGGAGCTCCTCTTCGCGTCACTGTCCGAGGCGGACACCGAGTCGCTCGCCCGCATCCTCGGACAGGTCGGGACGCGACTGCGCGAGGCACCTCCACGCTCCGCTGCTCCGCGGCGCCGCCGGTCCGCCTGACCCCGCGCCCGTCGGTGTCGGACGAGCCGCTCGGCGCACCCTGGGCACGGTCCAGCCGGACGGCGTAGCGTTCCCCGAGTCGCCCAGCCGGAAGGCACGCGAGGGACCCTGACCTCGCGGAGCGACGACTCGCGCCTGCCACTCCCGGAGGCACGCGCTGGCCGTGGACGCCCGCCCCTGACCCGAACTGCGGCGGGCGTCCGCGGGTCCACCCCGACCAGCGCGGATCGCGGGCGCCGCGCTCGCTCGCGCCGGGACTGCGGTCCCGTGCAGGCCGATCGGCTCAGCCGGCCGCCGGGTCGGCGAGCAGTGCCGCGAAGGCCAGCTCGGCCGCTCCGCGGAACAGCACGCTGCCGACGAGTTCGGCGGGCACGATGCGCAGGTCCTCCCCCATCGCCGTCATCGTCTGCTCCCGCACCGCGTCCTCGAGGCGGGTCCCGACGTGGCGCAGGAGCGTGCCGAGGAACCCGCCGAGCACGACGACGTCGGGGTTGACCGTGTGCACCACGTTGCGGATCGCGACGGCGAGTGCGGTGACCTGCCGTTCGACGACCACGCCGAGCTCCGGCCCGGGCCCGTCGGCGAGGACCTCCCCGAGCCGGTCGGCCTCGTCGATCCCGAGTCCCGCGGCGTCGAGCAGTGCTGCCTGGGACGCCTCGGTCTCCAGGCACCCGACGGCACCGCAGTGGCACCGGATGCCGTTCGCCGCGACGAAGGTGTGCCCGAGCTCGCCCGCGTACCCGTCGGTGCCGGTCAGCGGACGGCCGCCGGTGATGATCCCGCCACCGATGCCGCTCGCGCCACCGTTGACGTAGACGACGTCGGTGGCGCCACGGCCGGCCCCGTACAGGAACTCGGCGGTGACACCGAGGTTCGCGTCGTTCGCAGCCCGGACCGCCAGCCCGGTGCGCTCCGCCAGCGGGGCGGCGAAGGCCTCGTCCCGCCAGGCCAGGTGCGGTGCGTACCGGACCACGCCGTCGTCGACGCGCACGATGCCGGGGACGGAGACGGCGACGCCCACCACCCGGCGGCCGGCGTCCCCCTGCCGTCCTGCAGCACCGGCGACGAGGTCGGTGGCGATGGTCAGCGCCTCGTCCGGGGTGGAGACGGTCGAGGTCCGGACGGTACGACGTTCGTGCTCGGTGCCGTCGAGACCGATCACGGCCAGCGTGACGGCGTCGATCTCGGGGACGATCGCGAGGGCGACGACCTCGGCGGACGCCGAAACGGTCGCGCTCGGACGGCCGACGCCGGTCGCGGGCGGTGCGTCCCCCTCGACGACGAGGCCGAGCTCGACGAGTTCCCCGACGAGCGCGGCGACGGTCGACCGGTTCAGGCCGGTCTCACGGGTCAGTGCCGAGCGCGGCATCGGCCCGCCCTCGTGCACGAGCCGGAGGACCCGGGCGAGGTTGCGCCGCCGGACGACGTCCGTGGTGCGCACCGGACGGGAGGCAGTGCTCGCCTCCGTCATGTCCGCTCCGATCCGTCGTGGTCCCGTCAGCGTAGTGCGCCCGTCACCCCGGACCCGCGCTCAGCGACGGTCCTCGCGGCGGTCGCCACGAGGACCGTCGCTGAGCGCGGACGACGGGTCCAGGCCCGCGCGGGTCAGCCGGCGACGCTGACCGTGCCGTCGGCGGCGTAGGCGACGTCGTACGTCACCGCACGGCCGTCCGGCGCCGTCACCACGACCGGCCGGGCGCCGGCACCCGCGGAGCCCGGGAACGCCCGGAACTCGAGCACCTCGTGGTAGTCGTGGTCCGGCCGGTCGGTGCGCGTGGACAGCGGGAGCACGGCACCCTCGCGGGCCCACAGCGGCAGGGTGTCGAAGCCGTGCTGCTCACGCCGCCAGACCCCGCCGGTGACGACCTCGCCGGTGAACCAGTTCGTCCACGACCCGGCGGGCAACCAGTACTCGACCTCGCCCGACGCGCTGAACACCGGCGCGACGAGCAGGTCCGCGCCGAGCATGTACTGCCGGTCGCAGTACGCCGCGGTGGGGTCGTCCGGGAACGCCAGGGGCATCGGACGCATGACGGGGATGCCCCGCGCCGACGCCTCGAGCCCGGCCGCGTACAGGTACGGCATCAGCCGGAGCTTCAGCTCGGTGAAGATCCGCGTGACGTCGACGGCCTCCTCGTCGAACGCCCACGGCACCCGGTACGAGCTGCTGCCGTGGAACCGGCTGTGCGACGACAGGAGTCCGAACTGGACCCAGCGCTTGAACACGGCCGGGTCGGGCGTGCCCTCGAAGCCGCCGATGTCGTGCGACCAGAACCCGAAGCCGGACAGTGCGAGCGAGAGCCCACCGCGGAGCGTCTCGGCCATCGACGGGAACGACGAGGTGTTGTCACCGCCCCAGTGCACCGGCATCTGCTGGCCGCCGGCGGTGGCGGAGCGGGCGAACAGGACGGCGTCGCCCTTCCCGCGGGTCTCCTCGAGCACCTCGAACACGGCCTGGTTGTACAGCTGCGTGTAGAGGTTGTGCATGCGCTCGGGGTCGCTGCCGTCGGCGTAGACGACGTCCAGGGGGATGCGCTCACCGAAGTCGGTCTTGAAGCAGTCGACGCCCTGTTCGACGAGCGCGCGGAGCTTCGACTGGTACCAGGCGGTGGCCTCGGGGTTCGTGAAGTCGACGAGGCCCATGCCGGCCTGCCAGAGGTCCCACTGCCAGACGGTGCCGTCGGGGTTCATCACGAGGTAGCCGCCCTCGACCGCCTCGTCGAACAGCGCCGACGCCTGGCCGATGTACGGGTTGATCCACACGCAGACCCGCAGGTCCTTGTCGTGCAGGCGTCCGAGCATGCCGGTGGGGTCCGGGAACACCCGGGGGTCCCACTCGAAGTCGCACCAGGTGAACTCGCGCATCCAGAAGCAGTCGAAGTGGAACACCGAGACCGGCAGCTGGCGGGCCGCCATCTCGTCGACGAACGAGGTCACGGTCGCCTCGTCGTAGTCGGTCGTGAACGAGGTCGACAACCACAGCCCGTATGACCATGCCGGCACGTGGGCCGGACGACCGGTGAGCGCGGTGTAGCGCTCGAGGACGGCCGCCGGGCTGCCCCCGCCGATGACGTGGAAGACGAGGGACTCCCCCGGCACCGAGAACTGCACGCGCTCGACGGTCTCGGACCCGACCTCGAACGAGACGTGCCCGGGGTGGTCGACGAGCACGCCGTACCCGCGGTTCGTCAGGTAGAACGGCACGTTCTTGTACGCCTGTTCGCTCGACGTGCCGCCGTCGGCGTTCCAGATGTCGACCGTCTGCCCGTTCTTCACGAGGGGCCCGAAGCGCTCCCCGAGGCCGTAGACGAGCTCCCCGACGCCGAGGTCGAGCTGCGCGTGCACGAACGTGTCCGAGGCGGGGGCGTCCGCGCCCTGGACCCGGGCGTTGCCGACGACCCCGCGCGACACCTCGGCGCCGGGCTCGAGCGTGACGTACCCGAGCGACTTGTGCCCGGAGCCGGTCAGCACCCGCCCCTCGGACAGGAACCGGAGGTCCCACGGGGCTCCGGGCGTGACGACGGCCGACAGGTCGCCGGAGGTGAGGGTCCCGACGCCGTCCTCCACCGTGACGGAGCCGTGCCCCGCCTCCTGGCCGACCAGGTCGAACGACAGCTCGGGTCGGCGGCCGCGGTGGTGCTCGACGCGGACGGTGACCACGCCCTCCATGGGGCTGGACAGTGAGACGGTGAGGGTCGGACGGTTGAGGGTGTCGCCCCGCGACGCGATGACCTTGGTCGGCGCCGTGACGACCAGGCGGTCGCCCTCGGGCGACTGCCGTGCGTCGATGTCGTACGCCTCGGCGGCGTACACGGGGTGGACTCCGGGCCTGAGCTGCCAGAACCCGTCGGTGAACTTCATTACTTGACCGCTCCTGCCGTGATGCCGCGCGCGAGCGTGCGCTGGAAGATGAGGAAGAACACGAGCGTCGGGATGAGCCCGAGCAGGGCCGAGGCGCTCGTGGTCGTGACGTCCATGAGCCGGTCGCCCTGCAGCAGGGAGATCGCGACGGGGACCGTCTGGTTGTCGTTGCTGACCAGGAAGGTCAGCGGGATGAGGAACTCGTTCCACGTCCAGATGAAGAAGAAGATGAGCAGGACCGACAGGGTCGGGCGGCTGATCGGGACGATGACCCGCCAGAGCACCCGCCAGCGACCCGCGCCGTCGAGCGCCGCGGCCTCGAGGATCTCCTTCGGGAAGGTGCCGTAGACGCTCGACAGCAGGTAGGTGCCGAACGCGGACTGGATCACCGTGAAGACGATGATGACGCTCCACACGTTGTCGTACAGCCCGATGCCCTTGAACATCATGTAGAGCGGGTAGAGCAGCACCTCCTGCGGCAGCATGTTCGCGAGCATGAACAGCACCACGATCCAGGTGCGGTAGCGGACCCGGCCGATGCCGATCGCGAACGCGTTGAGGATCGAGATGAGCACCGCGAGCAGCGCCACCATGCCGCTGATGAACACGCTGTTCCAGAGCTTCAGCGGGAAGTCGACCCGGTTCCAGAACGTCGTGATGCCGTCGAAGGACAGCTGGGACGGCCAGGCGAGCGGCCCGCCGGCGGCGTAGTCCGCGGGCGTCTTGAATGAGTTGAGCAGGATGAGCAGGAACGGCGCGGCGATGAGCACCGCGATGACGACCCCGCCGGCGAGCACGACCCAGTCGGCGGGCCGCTTGACCCCGCCTTCGCCCGGCCGCTTGCGCGGCTTCGTCGTCGGCCGGGAGGCCCGTCCTGCGTCCGCGGTCACGGTCGCCCTGGTGTCGGGTGCGGACACGGTCATCGTGCCTCCTCCTTGCGTTCGGCCCGGTTCTGGGCGGCGATGAACCCGATGGCGACGATGACGATGACGACCGTCAGGGCGGTGGCGATGGTCGCGCCGTAGCCGACCTGCTGCGCCTGGAAGAACTGGCTGTACGAGTAGTAGCTCGGCACGATGGTCGCGTTGCCCGGGCCGCCGCCGGTCAGGGCGTAGACGGGACCGAACACCTTGAGCGCCGCGATCGTGCAGGTGAGCACGACGACGAAGATCTCGGGCCGGATGATGTGGACGGTGATGGAGCGGAAGCGCTGGAACCAGTTCGCGCCGTCGAGTTCCGCGGCTTCGTAGAGCTCGGGGTCGACGCGCTGCAGGGCGGCCATGAACACGACGACCGGGTACCCGATCTGCACCCACACGAGCACGACCGCGACCGAGAGCAGTGCGGTGTCCGGGCTGCCGAGCCAGTTGTGCTGCAGACCGTCGAGTCCGACCGCGCCGAGCACCGCGTTGAGGGCGCCGTTCTCGGGGCGGAGGATCCACCCGATGACGATCGCAGCGATGACGGCCGGCAGGATCTGCGGGAGGTAGTAGGTGGCGCGGAGGAAGCTCGCGAGCTTGCCGCCGAACTTCTTGCCGATGACGTCGAACAGCGCGGCCGCGAGGACGAGGCCGAGGCTGGTCGGCACGATCACCATCGCGAGGATCATCACGATGCTGTTCCGGAACGAGATCCAGAACTGGCCGTCCGCCATGAGCCGGCGCCAGTTGTCGAGGCCGGTGAACTGCGGCGGCAGGATCCCGCGGTAGTTCGTGAACGACAGGTACACGTTCCAGCCGAGCGGCACGAGGATGATCGCCGCCAGGAGCACGAAGCCGGGCAGCAGGTAGAACCAGTAGCTGCCGCGGCCGGAGGCGGGCATGATCGCGCCGTCGTCGCGGCGGCGGGGGCGGGGGACGCGGCCGCGGAGCGGCGCGAGAGGAGGACTGGACGCCATCGTCGGGCTTCCCTTCCGGGGAGGTGGGGGTCGTGCGGGGTGAGGGG
>NZ_QKTK01000026.1:0-28094 GCF_003234475.1 Curtobacterium sp. MCBD17_008
GATCACATCACGGCGGAACTCTTCCGGATACGCCTTCACCATGGCGCACATCCTTCCAGCAGGAGCCAACGCCCCTACCTGTCAGGAGTCAACGAAACCTGCAGCAGTCCCCCACTCCATAGTGCTCGCGGTGCCGTCCGATAGCCGATCGGCTGTCGGACGCAGGCCCCGGTCTACGCTGGATGCCATGACGAGGCCAGACCCAGGGAAGTCGGCGGATGAGATGAGTCGGTCAGGCTCATTGGCGATGCTTGTGTTCGGAGTGATTTCGCTTGGAGTCGCTCTTCTGTTTGTGACCACCGCGAGCCCGTTTGAGCCGGCCGGCCGCAGCCAGCTTCCTGCAATTGTCCTCGCAGGCGTCGCTGCCTTGGCTGGGGTTGGTTGCATCGTGCTCGGGGCCCGACAGCTCGTACGCCTCCGGAACACACGCTGAAGAACACCGAGCCGCGCGACCAATAGTCGGCCCTGAACTCAATGTCACTTCCACGTATCGGATGACGATCGTCTGTCGAACAGGTCGCATCTATGCTGACGACGTGTCTGCTGCCGAGGTCGTCCAGCTCCTTCGAGAACGACGCGTCACCCTCGAGGCAGGGCTTTCCGAGAAGGAGTTGAGTCGGGCAGAACGCCGATACGGCGTCCGTTTCGCCCCCGACCACCGCGAGCTCCTGGCCCTCGCGCTTCCCGTGGGTGATAGCTGGTACAACTGGCGGGCGAGAGCCGACAAGCGTGTCCGCGAAGCGATCCGATGGCCTCTTGAGGGCGTCCTGTTCGATGTCGAGAACAACCTCTTCTGGCCTAAGTCGTGGGGCGAGCGCCCCAACTCCGTCGCGGCGCGCTTCGAGATCGTGCAGCACCAGGTCACCACATGGCCGCAGCTCGTACCTCTGTACGCTCACCGCTACCTGCCGGCTGCGCCGTTCGGTCCAGAGGCCCCGGTATTCTCCGTTCACCAGACGGACGTCATCATCTTCGGCACGGACCTGCTGGACTACGCAGCTCGCGAGTTCGGCACGACCCGGGTGCTTCCGGAAGGCGACCTGGACACCAGCGGCCTGGAGCCCTGGTCCCTCCTGGCATTTGAAGAAGACGTTCCCTAGGGCCGAACACGACCGGGGGGGCAGCGTCCCGATAGACGATCCGCTACCGGGCTGCTCATCCCTTCGCGAGCAGCGCGACTCCGAACAGCAGCGCACCCCAACCAAGTGGGGCAAGGACGACCAGGAACGGTGCCCCGGTCCCGACAGCGGTCAGCGCCATCGCAAGCCACAAGAACGCGATGGCCCCGGTCCCCGCGGACAGCGCTCCCATAGTGAGTGCCGCGCCCCGCCGCGACGCATCTGACGACAAGGGCACTACCAACAGGCTGCACACCGCTGCTCCGACGATGCCGGGCACGATGCACGACCAGAAAGCGGAACCTACAGAGGCCCACTGGTCAGGTCCCGCTCCAGACCAGTGCACCGGAACACGGGAAGGAACCGTCTTCCAGCTCAGACGAACGGTGACGACTGCGGCCGGAGGCACCCACGCCAACACCGCCGCCATCACGAGCGCAGCTCGCACGCGCAACCGCTGCTCCGCCTGCGCTGAACGTGTTGCCCCCGCTGTCACCATCGCAGGCTAACCCCGGCGCAACATCGACCGGTAGGGGATCGGTCATCGGAGACGGTGCTGGCGAGGCTGTCGGTGATAGACAGACGCATGCGTATCCGTCCCTCGATCCTCTCGCTCCTGGTCGTACTCACGGCTTGTGGTGTTGGGCTCTTCGTTCTGCCGCCCGGCGTGCCGACGAAGGTTCTCGGAGCCGTGCTCATCGTCGTGGCGTTCGCGGTGTTGATCGTCTCTTCGCGAGTCGGTCGGTCGGGGCGCTGAGAGGGCAGTGACGCGCCATATCATCGTGCGCGGATCGGCTACCGAGAAGCCTGTGCACTATGGAGTCATGATGCGTAAATACCGGCTCTGGATGGCATGGACCATTGGCCCGCTGACGGTGGCGCTGATCGTTCTCACAGTGCTGGCGGCGGTCACGAAGTTCACGCCCTGGCCACCACTGCTGGCTGCGACCGTCGCTGCCGCTGTTGCAGGAACGGTCCTGTTCGTGCGGGGACCGCGAGCTGCTCGCCAGCAGGAACGTGAGCGCCCCGTGCGACAGAACCAGCGCGTCCGGTAGCCGATCGGTCACCGAACCTGACTCTTGGGAGGATGACGGGGTGCCCACCTCTCCTTGGCCCGCTCGGAGCGGGGCTCTCCTCCTCCGCGACCCTCAGCCCGAGGACGCAGACCAGCTCGTCGCTCTACGGAACAACCCTGTCGTCAACCGGTTCATGCTCCGCACCCACGTCGACCCGGACGCCTACGCCCAAGAGTGGGCGAGCATCCCCGACAGTGACACCGACTTCTCGTGCATCGCCGAGCTGGACGGCCGGCTCGCCGGCCTGGGCTTCCTGGACGTCACCGACGGCCTCGGACAACCCGGCATGCCCCGGGCGACGCAAGGCGTCATCGGCTACATGCTGCAACCCGATCTCGCCGGACAGGGACTAGGAACGGACCTGGCACGCGGCCTCCTGACCGCAGCGTTCGACGCGCTCCGGCTCCGGCGCGTCACAGCGAGCTGCAACGCCGACAACATCGCCTCAGCCCGCGTCCTCGAAAAGAACGGCATGCGACGCGAGCAGCACGGCATCGAGGACTCCTGGCACGCCGACCTGGGCTGGGTCGATGGCTACCAGTACGCCATGCTCGATCGCGAGTGGGCCGCCGCTCGGACCGTCCGGTAGCCGATCGGCCAGTGAGGCACCGCTCAGCGGCGGCGCCTCCTGATGATGGCGCTGACGACGATCACAGCAGCCAGTACGGCGACGATCGCCGTCGGGATCGGTTCGAATCCAATGCCAGTGAACGCAGCAACCACGGTGTCCTCTCGTCAAGCGCGAGCAGGTGCGCGCTCGACTCGAAGGGTACGCGAAGGCCGTTGCCCGTCTCGATAGACGATCCGCTGGAGAGACGCCGAAAGGTGGCTACTGGCCGAGCTGTGTGATGGTGAGCTCTGCAATCGGCGCTGCACAGCTCGCGTCGTCTGAGCAGGACGCGTAGTCCCAGTTCGCGATGCTGATCGATGCCTCACCGACCGCGAAGTCGGACGGAACGACGAGATCCGTGGACCATGAGCCGTCGAAGGGCTCGGTGGACCGGATCGATGCCGTGGATGCGTCGTCGCCGCTCGTGTGCGCTTCAACGCGCCAGCCCCTCTCGGGCACGTCGACGTCACAGACGTCATGGCTTGAGAACGTGACGCGGTCACCGACGCTCGCCGATGACGGCTCGACGGTCATGCGCGGCACACAGCCGCCCGCTCTAGGACCGGACGACGCGCAGCCCGTCGTCATGCCGATGACGATCATCAATACTGCAACTGCCGAAGCGCTCCGTGAACGGCTCATGCAGCAAAGGATCTCAAGGAGGAGGGCTGACGAACCAGCATCGTGGCCGTACCGTTAGCCGATCCCTCAGCGGGCGGGGGTCTTGGTGCTTCCCGCTATCGAGAGGAACGAGCCCCCGGCCAGCCCGAACAACAAGCAGAGGATGAGTGCGGCCCACCCGTAGGACGCCTGTGCGATCAACCCGACGATTGCAAGGATGAGCAAGAGCCCAGCGCAGGTTAGTTCGATGGCGCCCCAGAAGCGCAAGCGTCGACTTCGGTTGACGGCGACGGCATCGGGCTCACCCATAGCGGTAGTTTGCTCCCATCCCCGCGGGATGCCGTTTGGCGGGTTCCGGTCAGCTGCCCGTCCGGCAAGCGATCCACTACCGGACGGTGGGAATCGTTCGTAGGCGCTCGCGTCGGGACAGTGAGGTCACTGCACTCGGACGGGGATGCGGAGCAGCGGTATAGCTCTCGAGCTGTCTGGTGGCGTAGTGGTTGTAGACCTCAGGGAGATGCTTGGCTGCGGACAGCCTTCCGGATCAGCTGGAGGCTCGCTTGATACAAGGTGGTTTGGTCGACTGCGGTACGGGAGAAGCGGTCGTAGCGAGCGATCACGTCGCGGTCAGTGAGGCTGTCAACCCAGGCATCAACGGCTTGCCGTTCGGGTTCGCTCTGGCACAAGCGCTGAAGCAGCTCCTTGAACCCTGGGCGGACGACGCCCTCGGCCTGGAGACGATCCAAGTTGCGGGCGGCTGCTCCTGGCTTGCCAACTACCAGCGCGGCAGCGGCACGCACATCCTCATGTCCTCGTCGGACGTCGAGCGCTGGCGGCAGCTTCTGACCGGTGCCGAGCCCGAGCAACGCCGGGAGTGCGGTCTCACGCACCCACTGCTCGAGGTACGCCAGCTCAGACATGATCACTTTCCAGTTCCCCGAGGCAGGCCGTTGCATCGCGTAGACCGGCCACACGTCCAGACCGACCGTGGTTCCTGCTGGTGAGCTCGCGATCACGTCGCCCACGATCGCGGGCCGCCCCGACGGAATGGGAACAGCGAGCCCGTCGAGCTCGAAGTCGGGAACGACCTTCCCAACGTGGGATGCCGCGATCGCCGGGGCTCGATGCTTGATGGTGTTGGTGTGGTCCGCAAGGACTCGAAGGGGGGAATCATCGGGTCCGACCCAGGCGAACGGCTGAAGTTCACGGATCGCTTCCAGAAGCGGAGCGCCCGCCTGAAGGACCGGGATCGCACGACGGCGCCTGTCCGCGGCCCACTTGTCGAACGCCACAGAAGTCGAGCTTGCCGGCATCTCGAGCGAACGTTCCTCCGACTCTGACAACGCACGCCCGACCGTGGCGCTAACTTCCGAGAAGATCACATGCTCCAGCACTGCGCGGAGCTGGGTGAGGATGTCCGCCGCTCGCCGCGGTACGAGCGCCGGTAGCGGGCGAACTGTGGCTATGACCGATTCATCGACATCGCCGCGCCGCCGGTTCGCGAAGGTGAACACCCCGATCCGGGATTCGTCTTGGAGCACCGTGGCGACGTCATCCATCAACTCGTCGATGTATCCCAACGACTCCAGTACGTGCGTCTGGTGCTCAGGGAGCCAGTCGAACTCAGAAGCAACGTTCATCGCTGGCGCTCAATCCTCAAACGGTCGGGATCACCGGCGAAGTCGATCCCATTCTCAACAGCCCCTCCCCCGGCCTTCCCGCGATCGGGTCACTCTCCCGCCGCAACGCCCGGTACACGGTTGTCCGGCTCGAGGTCCATGCTTCGATCCTAAGGAGGTGGCAGCGTCTCCGACCACCGTCGAGCAGACGTGCTGGCCGACGAGTTTTGCGTAGTGGACCGCGTCGACGAGCTCCGTCCGATAGCCAATCCGGGACCGAGACTGCTCAGGCTCGGGGACCGCGTGGCGGCTGTTTCGCTACCGGCAGCGTCGTTGTGACGAGATCCGTGACAAGGGCCTCATCAAGCGGGCGACGGGTGACGAGGCACCACAGGACCATCGCGAGAAAGACCTGCGTGACCGTGTCGATGCGGAGGTCGGCGGGAAGCACACCGGCATCCACGGCTTGTTGCAGCCGTTCCGCGAGCCGCGTGCGGGCGACCGTCGTGATCCGCTCGTCATAGCTCGCGGAAAGGGCAGCATCTTCCGCCACCGCTGCGACGATCGCTTGGAGCACCGCGGTCGCGTCGGGGTCGTTCTGAACACGGCCGACGGCAAGCATCCAGTCGGTGACGTCGGCACGAACATCGTCGGTGACGGCGACAGGACCTACTGGGAGGATGCCACCGGCGGTGACCATCTCCGAAACCAGCGCCGTCTTCGTCGGCCACCACCGGTACAGAGTCTGCTTGCCGACGCCAGCGACCGCGGCGATCCGCTCGAAGGACAGCGTGTCCCATCCACGGCTGGCCAGCTCGGACCGTGTCGCGTCGAGGATCGCAAGGCGCGTCTCTTCATTCCGGAGTCGTCCTGTGCTCTTGGCCATACAGCCATCCTCGCGGCGTTTCGACACGGGCCGACGCGGCCAGCCGTGGCGTTGCGCTACTGAACCGAAACGCCGCCGTCGCTGGAGAGCACGGCGCCGTTGATGTTCACGCCATCGTCACTGAGCAGGAACGTGATCGAGGCAGCGAGTTCGGCGGGAGCGGCGACGCTGGGCAGCAGTGCGAAGAACGGCGCCAACCGCGCCTGCCCTGTCTCCGAAAGCTTCGAGGACGAGCCGATGTTTGTAGCGACCGCGCCCGGGGCGACCGCGTTGACGCGCAGGCCACGCTGCGCGTACATGAACGCCGAGGACCGGGTCAGCCCGAGCACGGCGTGCTTGGACGCGGTGTACGCCGCACCGGAAGCGCTGCCCAGGAGAGCCGCCCCGCTGACGACGTTCACAACGGAACCGCGACCGGCTTCGAGCATGACCGGCAGCACGGCACGGGTGAGCTTGAAAGTGCCGTTGACGTTCACGCCCATCACGCGCTCCCACACGGCGTCGCTGGTCTCATCGAGCGGTGAGAAGTCGTCGGCGATGCCGGCGACATTAGCGAGAGCATCGATCCGCCCACCGGCAGCCGCGACGATCGCGTCCACGTCAGCCTGCGAGGTGATGTCGCCACCCACCGGCACGATGTCGGCCTCTGGGAGTTCCTCGAGCAGGCCGGAGAGACGGTCGGCAGTGATGTCGACCGCCACGACGCGGCCACCTTCTCGTGCGACGCGTGATGCGGTAGCACGGCCGATGCCGGACGCAGCTCCGGTGACGATGACGGTCTGACCGGTAAAGCGGCCCGGGGTGATCTGCTCGGCCCAAGTTGAAGCCTGCGTGGACTGCGGAACCACGTTCGTGTGGGTGTCGGGGGCGGTGGAATCGGACATGGGGTCTCCTGTCGACAGTGACGAGGCGAGCTGAGTGACGGACGCCTGACTTGTCGAGACAAGTCGTCTCGACATCAAGAAATCGTACGCCCCGCATCTACTCCCGTTCGACGCAAATCAGCCTCCGACCCTGGGCTCTCTGCACGCGACCGCGACCCCCGTTCTCTTGTCCGATAGCCGGTCGTCCACCGGTACACCGCTGGCGGCGACAATCACGACAACTTGCCCGTGTCCTCCCTGACCTGGGGATTCCCGTATGACTGTCCCGCAAAAATGCCCGGTGAAGGGGCGCTGAACGCAACACCGTTCACGTACCCGAGGAAGGGTGCGGCACTTCCCGTCAGGGGACGCCATCGCGGGGTCCAGATCGCTGCACGCAGTCCGCTCGAACACGTCCCTGCCGAACGCCGTGTCCGCCCCGACAACGAGCAAGCCCCCCCCGCAGCTCCTGACTTGCCGGTGAGGCAGCACCGAGGAACGCGTCCCGGTGACGAGTTGTGTGCGAAGAGGACAAGTCGTTCCCGCGGCGACAGCGCCCCGCGTCGCCTCCCGCTCACACTGTGGTCACACTCAGGCAACCAGCACGACAGACGACGCCACCAACATCGTCGCGTGACCGCACACCGACCACTCCCCCGAACCTCCCGGCGGAGGACCACCGCCCTGGGCGTCACTGCCCTGGCGGTGGCCGCCACCGTCGGCCTCCCCGCCCTGACCGTCTCCCCCGCACCGGCCGCCGCCGCTCCGGCTCCGGCCGCCGACCTCGCGTCCCGCTTCACCCTCGCGGTGCTGCCGGACACGCAGTTCTACTCCCGCTACTCGGCGTCGCAGTTCCTCCCCCGCTACGGCGACGACCCGTTCCACGTGCAGACGCAGTGGCTCGCCGACAACGCCGACGAGTTGCACATCCCGTTCACCACCCACGTCGGCGACGTCGTCGACCAGGTCGGCCAGGCGGGCGAGTGGCAGGCCGCCGACCGGGCGATGTCCGTGCTCGACGACGCGGACATGCCGTACAGCATCACGACCGGCAACCACGACGTCCGGAACTCCGCGGACACCGTGTACGACACGTCGTACGACCTCGCCGCCGAGCCGTACCTGCGGACCTTCCCGGCCACCCGCGCCACCGGCCAGCCGACCGTCGAGTCGGGCACGGACCGCACCGGGCTCAGTCAGTTCCACGTGTTCGAGGCCGAGGGTCAGCGCTTCCTCTCGCTCGCGCTGCCGTGGCGGGCCTCCGACGAGACGCTCGCGTGGGCGAACCAGGTCATCGCCGCCCACCCGACGCTGCCGACGATCCTCACCTCGCACGAGGTCATCAACATCGCGACCGACGGGCTCACCGCGGTCGACACGGCCTACGGCGAGCGCCTGTGGAAGCAGCTCATCGCCCCGAACGACCAGGTGTTCCTCACGCTGAACGGCCACTTCCACGGCTCCACGTGGAAGGAGCGCACGAACGACGCCGGGCACGCCGTCACCCAGGTCCTCATCGACCACCAGATGGACTACGAGGGCGGCAACGGCTACCTCGGCCTGATGGAGTTCGACCTGACGAACGGCACGCTCGCGATGCAGACCGCGTCGCCGTGGGTGACCTGGAAGCCGTCCGAGACGCTGACGTCCTACGACCAGCCGCTGCTCGATGCCGCCAACCAGCGCTACACCGTGCCGGTGGACTTCCGGACCCGGTTCGCGGGCTTCGCGCCGGACTTCCGCGCAGGGACCGCGGACGAGCCGCCGCTCATCGAACGCGCACGGCAGATGCTCCTCGACGGCTTCGAGGGCGCGCCTCCCGTCACGACCGAGCTCCCGGGCGGCCGCGCCGACCACACGATCGTCGACGGCACCCTGGCCTGGTGGCGTCCCGGCGAGCAGGAGACCGGCACCCTCGCCCCCGGCGCCACGGTGGACGACGTCGTCGGGAACGCCGACCTCACCCGCATGACCCACGCCGAGTCCGGTTCCCCGACCGCGCAGGACGGCGACGTGACCGTCACCGACGAGTCGCACCCGCTCTCCTCGGACGGCGCCGGTCTCTGCTTCGCGAACGCCGACAAGGCCGCGAAGCGCTTCAGCGCGCTCACCTCCCCCGGTGACACGGCCGTCGACCGGGCCACCTTCCCGGAGGGCTACACGATCGAGACGTTCCTGGAGGTCGACCCCTCGTGGACCGACGGCGCGAACTCCTGGTCGAAGGCGATCGTCCGCAGCGGCAACCGCTCGCAGATCGGCGTCCCGCAGACCCGCTGGGACTGGACGGCCTCGCCCGCAGCGCTCGGCATCTCGAACCTCAAGGAGTTCCAGTGGACCGAGGTGACCGCCGACCCGTCGAAGGGTGACCGCACGGCCTGGTCGGGCGAGATCATCCCCGGCCGCTGGCTGCACGTGGCGCTCGTGAACGACGTCGACGCCCGCACCACCACGATGTACATCGACGGCGCCCCGGTGCTCCGCAACGCCACCGACACCGGCGGTCAGACCGTACAGGACGGCATGCCGTGGCTGTTCGGCAGCGACTGGGTCGACGATGCCGCCACGAACGGCTGGAACGGCTGCATCGGCGAGACCCGCGTGGTCGACCACCCGATCACCGCCGAGTCGTGGCTGACCGCCCGCGCCGATCTCGACGCGCTCACCGTCGACGAGCCGGGCACCGAGGTCGTCCCGACGACGATCACGGGCTCCGGCCACCCGGGTGCCACGGTCACGCTCTCCGGCGCGGTCGACGGCAGCACCGAGGTCGCCGAGGACGGGACCTGGTCGGTCGACGTCACCGGGGAGGACACCGCCCGCACCGCCGCACTCGCTCGCGCCGCTGCGACCGGGTCGGCCGAGGCCGTCCAGTCGATCGGCACCCGCAGTGGAGCAGCGGTGGCGTTCGCGGTCGCCCTGCCGGACGACGTCGACCCGACGCCGGCCCCGACCGACCCCGCGCCGCCGGCTCCCGGTGACGGCGGTGGCGACGGCGACGGCCCGGGCGATGACGGCCCGGGTGACGACGGGACGGTGACTCCCGCACCGGGCGCTCTCCTGCCCGGCGATGACGGCCCCGGCGCTGACGGTCCGGGTACCGGCGGCGAAGCCGCTCCGGAGGGCGACCTCGCCTTGACGGGCGCCCACGGCCTCGGCCTGCTCGGCGTGACGGCGCTCCTGCTGCTCGCCGCGGGGACCGCGGTCCTCGTCCGCCGACGGCTGGGTGCGCTGCCCCGCGTCGCGCCGACGGAGCAGTAGCGACGAACCGACGGGAGGCTCTCCCCCGGCCGGCACGGCCCCACGCGCGAGCGGCGGGGCCGGACACGACCGGTGGGGAGCCTCCCGTCCGTCGCGTCGGAGGTGACCACGGGGCGGGCTGCTCAGGACACGACCCGTCCGTCGTCTGTTCACGATCCGATGATGAGCCCCGGGTCACACGTCGGTCATCGGTCGACGACGTCCGCTGCTCGGACGGCTCCGACGCGCAGGAAGTCGAGCTTGTCGGCGTCGGGGCCCTCCTCCGCCGTGGAGTAGACGACCAGCTTGATGTCGGAGTCGGGAACGGTGACGACGTCGCAGTCGAGGGTGACGTCACCGACGATCCGGTTGTGGACCGTCTTCACGAGCGACCGGTGCGCCGCCGCACGGCCTTCGTCCCAGTACGCAGCGAAGCGTTCGCTCCCGTCCCGGAGTCGACGGATGAACGCCTGGAAGTCGGCGTCCTCCCCGAGGGTCCCGGCCGTGCGCCGGAGGTCCGCGACGAGAGCACGCTCGAAGGCGTCCGGGCCGCCGTGCGCTGTCGCGATCTCGGCGACGCTCCCGTCCAGGAAGGTCTGCACGACCAGGTTCTGCTCGGGGTCACGCAGCACCGACGGGGCTCCGAACAACGCCCGCCAGAGCGGCGTGGAGTGCACCAGCGTCCAGTCCGCCGCGAACACCGCCATCGGCAGATCGGCCATGCGGACGAGCAGGCGGTGCACACCGGGTGGGATGTGCCGGGACATGGCATCCCTCCGGGGCGGTGCCAGTCCTGCCGCGCGGTGGAAGAGGTCGGTCTCACCGCGGTCGAGCTGGAGCGCGCGGGCGAGGGACTGGACGACCTGGGCTGAGGGGGTGCGGGAGCGACCCTGTTCGAGTCGCGTGACGTAATCGACGCTGACGCCGGCGAGCTGCGCGAGTTCTTCTCGGCGGAGGCCGGCCGTCCGGCGTCGACCGGAGGACTCCATCCCGACGGCCGCGGGGCTCAGCCGTCCCCGCCACGCTCGGAGGAGATCCCCGAGCGCTCTTCCCTGGTCTCCGGACACCCGTCCATCCTCTGCGCCTCGGGCGCGGACAGCCTGGGAACGTCTGTCCCTGGCTCGGGTCCTCGCGGAGTCGCACGCTGGTCCCCGCACCAACACGAGAGGACCGAACGATGACCGCGACCTCGACCGGCATCACGCTCCTCCGCCCGTTCCTGCCCCTCGCACCGAGGCGAGCAGACACCGACAGGAGAACCATGACGACCACCCTCATCACCGGCGGCAACAAAGGCATCGGCTACGAGACCGCACGCCGGTTGATCGCCGCTGGACACACCGTGTGGATCGGCGCGCGCAGTGCCGATCGTGGCCGCCCGGCCGCCGACGAGCTCGGCGCGTCGTTCGTGCAGCTCGACGTCACGGACGACGCATCCGTCGTGGCGGCGGCTGCGACGGTCCGGGATCAGGCGGGTCACCTCGACGTCCTGATCAACAACGCCGGCATCCTCGGGGACGTCAACGCGCCCGAGGACATGACCGTCGACCAGCTGCGTGCCGTCTACGAGACGAACGTCTTCGGCGTCGTCCGCGTGACGAACGCGTTCCTCCCGGTCCTCCGCAGGTCCACGGAGCCGTCGGTCATCAACGTGACGAGCGGCCTCGGGTCGTTCACGATGATCCACGACCCGGAACGTGTCGAATCGCAGTACCCGCTCGCGGCCTACGGCTCCTCCAAGACGGCAGTCACCATGCTGACCATGCAGTACGCCAAGACGACCCGTGACGTGCGCTTCAACGCGGTGGACCCGGGGCAGACCGCCACCGAGTTCACCGGTCACCTCGGCCACAGCGTCGCGGACGGTGCCGACGCAGCGGTCCGGATCGCGACCCTCGGCGCGGACACCCCCACCGGGACCGTCACCGACCGCGACGGCACCTTGCCCTGGTAGTGACCTGGCCGGTCCTGCTCCCGCCTGCGGGAGCAGGACCGGCCGGACGGCCGCGTCGAGGAGGAGGATCGGGCGCATGCGGAAGGTCATCGTGACGGCAGCGATCGGTGCCGGCGTCGGCGCGCTCATGATGATCGCGTTCCTCGTCGCGAGCGGTGTCGATTACCGGATGCAGGAGGACGCCGGCGTCGAGCCCGGACCCACGCCGGACGTGCTCCTCGGCGGCCTGCAGGCCGGCCTGTGGGTGTCCGCGATCAGTCTGGCCGCGCTCGTGGTCGGCGTCCTCGTCGCCGTCGTCCGTCGTCGACGCGGACCCGGTTCGTCTGCCTCGTCGAGCGATCGCCTCCGGTGACGGCGCCCCTCCTCGCGGAGGCCCGCACCACAACCCGGCGGTACGGTGGCAGCGACCGTCACCCCTCCGCCGGAAGGACCCCCGTGCGCCAGCTCTACCCGCCGCTCGACCCGAACCGTTCCGGCATGCTCGACGTCGGCGACGGCCAGCAGGTGTACTGGGAGGAGTGCGGGTCACCCGAGGGCAAGCCGGTCGTGTTCCTGCACGGCGGGCCCGGTGCCGGCTGCTCGCCCGACCACCGTCGGCTCTTCGACCCCGCGCGCTACCGGATCGTGCTGTTCGACCAGCGCAACTGCGGCCGCAGCCTGCCGCACGCTGGCGACCCGGCGACGGACCTGTCCGCGAACACGACGTGGACCCTCGTCGAGGACATCGAACGGCTGCGCGAACACCTGGCGATCGACGCGTGGCAGGTGTTCGGCGGCTCCTGGGGCTCGGCCCTCGCGCTCGCCTACGCGGAGACGCACCCGGAGCGGGTCACCGAACTCGTCATCCGGGGCATCTTCACGCTGCGGACGAGCGAGATCGACTGGTTCTACGAGGGCGGGGCCGCGAACGTCCTCCCCGACCTGTGGGAGCAGTACCTCGCTCCCGTCCCGGTCGAGGAGCGGCGGCCCGGAGGACTCGTCCGCGCCTACGAGCGACTGCTGGCCGACCCGGACCCCGCCGTGCACGGTCCGGCCGCGGTCGCGTGGGCGAGCTGGGAGGCGGCGTCGATCACCCTCCTGCCCCGGCCCGACCTCGTCGCCCGGTACGCGGACCCGACGACCGCGCTGGCGTTCGCCCGGATCGAGAACCACTACTTCACGCACGACGGCTGGTTCGAGGGCGCGCAACTCATCCGCGACGCCGGCCGCCTCGAGGGCATCCCGACCGTGATCGTGCAGGGGCGCTACGACATGTGCACGCCGGCCGTCACCGCGTGGGACCTGCACCGGGCGCTGCCGTCGGCGGAGTTCCGGATGATCGACGACGCCGGCCACGCGTTCGACGAGCCGGGGATCCTCGACGCGTTGATCGAGACCACCGACCGGTTCGCCGACCACCTGCGCTGACGCAACCCGTCGGACGCACTCCGGACCGACGGCGGAGGTGCGGAGGACGCGCCGACGCAGGACGCGCCTCCCGGCCGGCCGGCGTGGTGTGGTTGGTCCATGACCAGCGACCTCGTGCCGTGGTTGGTCGCCGGGGGGCTCGCCGTCGTGGTGGTCGTCCTGGTGATCCTCCTGCGGCGACACCAGACCTCTGCCCGCTCCGAGCTCGACGCCGCCGACCGGGCCCGCCGGGACGAACTCGCGCAGCGCGAGGCGGAGCACCGCGA
The DNA here is from genome assembly GCF_003234475.1 of Curtobacterium sp. MCBD17_008. NCBI lineage: Bacteria > Bacillati > Actinomycetota > Actinomycetes > Micrococcales > Microbacteriaceae > Curtobacterium > Curtobacterium sp. MCBD17_008. The sequence goes on from NZ_QKTK01000026.1 coordinate 13,658, forward strand.
CGAGACCGCCCGCATCGAGGCGGACCGCGCCGCACAGGTGGAGGCCGCGGAGGCCCGCCGACGTGACGCCGCATCGGAGGCCGAGGAGAGCCGGGCGCTCCTGCGCCGGGGCATGAAGTGGGAGGAGGCCTCCGAACAGGCGATCCTCCGCGCCTGCCGGGCCGCCGGTGTCAACGGCGTGCTCATGACGAACGTCGTGTTCGTGCCCGTCGGGGAGACCGAGCAGGGGTCGTGGCGGAAGTTCGTCGCACAGGTCGACCACGTGCTGGTGTCCGACTCCGGGCGCGGTCTGGTGATCGAGAGCAAGCGGTGGAGCGGCATCGTGTTCGACGGGCGGCGGCCGAGCGAGGTGCACCCGGCGTTCCGGAACCTGGTCGACGAGTCGTCCCTCGTCCCGCCGTTCGCCGTCCAGGTGCAGAGCCGGAAGGTGCTCAACGCCGAGGAGGAGGCCGAGAACTGGTGGCGCGTCCGGGTGCAGGCGAAGGGCGCCTCCCCCGCGCAACAGGTCCGACAGCAGGCCCGTCGCCTCGCCCGCTTCGTCGACGAGCGGACCGGCGTCTCCCGCACCTGGTTCGACACGTGCGTGTTCTACTCGTCGCCGTCGGCCACGGCCTTCGTGCAGGCGGAGGACCGGAGCGGCACCGTCACCACGAGCGTCGTGACGAACGACCACGAGCTGCAGTCCGCGCTCGCGGCCTGGGCGGCGAAGGACTCGGTGCCGAACCGCGCCCGTGCCGACGCGGTCGTGCGGGTCCTCGCCGGGCAGGGTGCGCACGCGATCACGGTCGGGAACTACCGCCTGCCGGAGTGACGCGACCCCTCCGGACGCGACGACGCCCCGCTGGTCTGTACCAGCGGGGCGTCGTCGTAGGGCGGGAGGCTGCTGCTACGCGACCGGGCGGATGACCGACGGGAGCATGACGTGCAGGTGACCGGCGAGGGCGGTCTGTGCGTCCTCGAGCGATGCGAAGTCGCCGACGACCAGGCCGAAGGTGTCCGAGGCGACGTAGCGGCCGTCGCGCTTGTCGACGGAGCCGCCGAAGTAGCCGCCGTAGTTGGCGATCCACTCGTCGTCGCCCTCGAGCGTCCAGGTGAGCTTGGCCCGCGCGGCACGGGCGCTGGTGGCGGCCTGCGCCTCCAGGACGGCGACGATGTCGACGGTGTCGGTGTCGAGGGTGACGTCGGTCCCGGCGGCGGTCCGGTTGATGGTCGTGTTCATCGCGCTCTCCTGTCGTGTTCGGGGTACGTGCTGCGGTACCTGAACGCTACGACACCGAGCGTGCCGATCGACAGCGGAGCCCGCCGATTCACGGGTTCAGCCCCGGATGTTCATCCGTGATCCCCGGAACGACGGGCTTCGCCATCCGCCGATCGGGGTACAACGGGGTGCAACGGGGTACTCGCGTTCCGGACGATCCGGCCTCAGGAAACGGCGCGGAGGGCGTCGGCGATCGTGCCCAGTGCGGCGTCGATCTCGTCGGCGACCCGCACGTGCGTGGCCTCCGAGCGACGGTAGGGGTCGTCGACGTCGTCGTCCGCCGGGTCGGACGGCGGCGGGACGGCACCGCGGAGGCGCGCGACCCGTTCGACCAGGGCCTCCGGCGAGTGCACGTCGGCGAGGTCCCCCGGCTCGAGGCCGTCGAGCACCCGAGCGAACTGCTTGATGGTGAACGCGCGCTTCGCCGCACGGGGTGCGAGCTGCACGACCGCGGACCGGTGCGAGCGCTCGGCCGTGAGCACGAGGTCGGCGGACGCGGCGATCTGCTCGGTCAGGTAGCGGGACCGGTGCGAATCGGTGGCGCCACCGAGGCGCTGCGACTGGGCCGCAGCCGCACCGTCCATGACGGCGCCGTCGTCCGCGATGGTGCCGGCCGACTCGACGACGTGCACCGACGCGGCCGGCCCGAGACGCGCCTGCAGCACCTGGGCGCCGAGCGGTGAGCGGCAGATGTTGCCGCTGCAGACGAAGAGGATCCGCACGCTCAGCCCTGGCCGAGCAGGTCGTGCCGGACGACGATCGCGTCACGACCGGGTCCGACGCCGATCGCCGAGATCCGGGCACCGGACATCGCCTCGACCGCGAGCACGTAGTCCTGGGCGTTCTTCGGCAGGTCCTCGAACGAGCGCGCGCCCGTGATGTCCTCGGACCAGCCGGGGAACTCCTCGTAGACGGGCTTCGCGTGGTGGAAGTCGGACTGGGACACCGGGACCTCGTCCACGCGCACACCGTCGACCTCGTAGGCGACGCACACCGGGATGGTCTCGAGACCGGTCAGGACGTCGAGCTTCGTGAGCACGAAGTCCGTCACGCCGTTGATGCGGGCCGTGTAGCGGGCGATCGGGGCGTCGTACCAGCCGCAGCGCCGCGGGCGTCCGGTCGTCGTGCCGAACTCGAAGCCGTTCGCGCGGAGGAACTCCCCCGACTCGTCGAACAGCTCGGTCGGGAACGGGCCGGCGCCGACACGGGTCGTGTACGCCTTGACGATCCCGATGATGCGCTCGAGCTTGCCCGGGCCGATGCCGGAACCGGTCGCGGCACCGCCGGCTGTGGCGGAGGACGACGTCACGAACGGGTACGTGCCGTGGTCGACGTCGAGCATGGTGGCCTGACCGGCCTCGAACAGGACGGTCTCGCCGCGCTCGAGCGCCCGGTGGATCTCGAGCGCGGTGTCGGCGACCATCGGCCGGAGGCGGTCCGCGTAGGACAGCAGCGACTCGACGACTTCTTCCGCGTCGATCGCGCGCCGGTTGAAGACCTTCACGAGCAGGTGGTTCTTCTGGTCGAGGGCGGCTTCCACCTTCTGCCGCAGGATGTTCTCGTCGAAGATGTCCTGGATGCGGATGCCGACGCGGTTGATCTTGTCCGCGTACGTCGGGCCGATGCCGCGACCGGTGGTGCCGATCTGGCGCTTGCCGAGGAAGCGCTCGGTCACCTTGTCGATGGTGCGGTGGTAGTGCGTGATGACGTGGGCGTTCGCGGAGACGCGGAGCTTCGACACGTCGACCCCGCGGGCCTTCAGCGCGTCGAGCTCCTGGAACAGGACCTCGATGTCGACGACGACGCCGTTGCCGATGATCGGGGTGACGCCCGGGGTGAGGATGCCGGAGGGCAGCAGGTGCAGCGCGTACTTCTCGCCGCCGACGACGACCGTGTGCCCGGCGTTGTTGCCGCCGTTGAACTTGACGACGTAGTCGATGCGGGAACCGAGGAGGTCGGTGGCCTTCCCCTTGCCCTCGTCGCCCCACTGGGCGCCGATGATGACTGCTGCGGGCATCTGGTTCTCCTCACGTTGGCGGAGGACCGCACACGGCCGTCCGGGCCGGTGGTCCACCCGAGTCTATCGGCTGGTCACCTCCGCGTCACCGGCCGGACGGTCCCTGTGGAGGACGCCCCGGGCACGGAGCACGCTTGGACGGACACGATCCGATGCAGGATCCACACCGACGAGAGGAACCACCATGAGCGACCCGATCGACGACATGAGCCGCCTGCTCGACAGCCAGCAGGCCGAGGACCTCACCGACGGCGGCATCGGTTCCGTCGAGGGTGCGCCGCAGGACGTCATGCCCGAGACCGACCGCGGGCGCGAGGCCGCCGAGGAGCGCCCCGACGCCTGACGGGCGATGACGCCTGACGGGCGATGACGCCTGACCGGCGATGACGCCTGATCGGTGACGACGCCTGAACGCGGACGGATGGCCACCGGAGCACGGTGGACCGGTCAGTGATCCGACGAACGGAAGGAACACCATGAGCGACCTCAGCGACAAGGCCAAGGACTTCGCGAACAGCGACAAGGGCGAGAAGGCGACCGACGCCGGCCTCGACAAGGCCGCCGGCGCAGCCGACAAGGCCACCGGCGGGAGCCACGGCGACCAGATCGACAAGGCGGAGAACGCCGCAGACGGCAAGATCGGCAACTGAGCCGGTCACGTCACCGACGGCGCACCCGCGCCGAGCACGACGGGAGGCCCGGTACCAGCTGGTACCGGGCCTCCCGTCTGTTCCGCGGTGCGTCAGGCGCCCCGCAGCAGTCGGGGCGTCAGCCCCGGAAGAAGTCCGCGTAGGACGGGTCACCGATCGGCTGGGTGTGGCCCGGCTCGGCCAGCCGCTCCTCGACCATCGCCCGGATGACGTCCGGCGGGGTGAGCCCACGTCGACGCCACTCCATGGGGTTCTGTCGGAGCTGCACCAGGGTGTTCGTTCGCATGCACCAACACTCCCATCAACTACCTAGTTCGTCTAACTACCTGTCCCGTACGCGCACTGCTCGCGTGCGGACACGGACCGACGACGAACGGAGCGGGCAGCCCGTGGGCCACCCGCTCCGTCCTCGTGCTGCCGTGCGCTACTTGTAGATGCGCCCGGACAGTGCGGTCGTCGTCCCGCTCGTGTACCCGGACTTCTTCGCCGTGACGGTGACCGTCAGGCGCTGCCCGACGTCCTTCGTCGTCGTCGTGTAGGTCGCCTTGGTCGCACCCGGGATGGCCGTGCCGCCCCGCGACCACTGGTACGTGAAGGTGACGCCGCTGGCGTTCCACTCACCCGGCTTCGCGGTGATGGTCCGTCCGACCTTCCACGATCCACCGACGCTGGCCTTGCTGCCCGACCGCAGTGCGAGCGTCGGCTGCACGGCGTTCGCCGTCAGCACCTCGGCCTGGTCTCCGACCGCGTTGTGCAGGTGCAGCAGGAGGACCTTGGCGTTCGTGGTCGACGCCGGGCGGTTGACCCGGATGGCGTAGTCGTCGGCGAACAGCGGCGTCGAGACACCGTCACGGGTGAACGACAGCGCGGGGGCGAAGGCGTCGAAGGTGACCGTCTTCGTCTCGTCCACGACCGACGACCCGGTGGTCGCCGCACCCGGCGCGTACGCCGACTCGGTGACGACCTGGTAGTCGAACGCGGCCTTCGCCGACGTCGCGGTGTACCCGAGCGCCGAGAGCGACACGGGGAGCACCTTGACGGCGGAGTCGAACGTGTTCGTGTCCTGCGTCTCGTCGAAGTTCAGCGGCCAGGTGTCGACCGTCTTCTGCTTCGGGTCGTTGAGGTCGACCGTCGTGACGAACGTCGCGTCGACCACCGAGGACTTCGCGTCGTAGGTCAGGAAGTCCGGCTTGCCGTCGCGGTTCGTGTCGATGAGGACCTCGACGTTGGTGACCGCACCCGGGTTCGCGTCCGGACCCTGCGTCTGGACGCCGAAGGACACGACGCCCTGCGACTTGTCCGCCAGGCCGACGGCCGTGGAACTGGCACCGAAGGACCGGACGTCAGCGGCCGCGAGGGACTGCTGCGCCGAACCGGCCGGGAAGGCCTCCTTCGGGTCGGTGGCACCGAGGACGAACGGCGCCGCGAGGGCCGAGTACCGCGATGCACCGGTGCCCTGGGCGAGGCCGGCCCCGCTGAGCGCGATGGTGCTGGACTTCGACGTACCGGTGAAGGTGACGTCGTCGCCGTGCACGGCGCTGACCGGCTTCGGTGCGGCGTACACACCGAGGCGGAGCGGCGTCACGTCGGCCGCGGCCGGCGTGAAGGTCACCAGGCCGGTCGCCGCCGAGACGAACTCACGCGGGTAGCCCTGCTGGGTCTGCTCCTGTGTCGGGTCGATCGTCTTGCGCAGCAGCGTCGGGTCGGCGACCGTCATGGTCAGGGTGACCGTGGCGGTGCCGTTCGCCGGGACGGTGACCGTCGTCGCGCTGAGCGAGAAGGCGACGCCGGACTTCGCGATCCGGGACTCGTAGGCCACCGAGTAGGTGTGTGCGACGTCGGCCGTGTTGCGCACCAGGAGGCTGCGCTTCGCGGTCGTCGGGCCGCTCACCTCGACGACCCCGAAGGACGCCGTGACGAGGTCGTCGTTCTCCTGGCTGCGGACCGTGGTGGTGTCCTGGACCGCCTGCAGGGCGTCGACGCGGCCGGTGCCCTGTCGGAGCAGCGTGGCCAGCTGGTCGTCGGTCGCGCTCTGCTGGACGTCGGAGGTCGCGGTGTTCATCAGCGCGGCCTTCACCTCCGGGGCGCTCCAGCCCGGGTGGGCCTCGAACGTCAGGGCGGCGACACCGGCGACGTGCGGCGTGGCCATCGAGGTCCCGCTCATCGACATGCGACCGTCACCGGTGCCGTTCGCGGCGGAGATGACGTTGACGCCCGGGCCGGCGATGTCCGGCTTGACGATGTCGTCGACCGAACCGTGGACGCCACGGCTGGTGAACGGCGCGAGGGTGTTGGTGGTCTCCTGCCCGCGGGCGATGTCGAAGCCCTTGAGCTCCTGGGCGAAGCGCACGTGCAGGGTGCCCGCCTTCGCGGCGGCCTGGAGGCTCGCAGCACTGTCCGCGGTCAGCTCGGCACCCGGGATGGTCGCGTTGCCCGCGATGCCCGAGTCGAAGATGTCGATCGTGCCGGCGAGGAGCACGCCGACACCACCGGCGGCCTGGACGTTGTCGAACCGGACCTTCGAGCCGCACTCGAGCGCGCCGTCGGTCCACTTCAGCCACGCCACCTTGCCCTTCAGCGCAGCGGCCTCGTCACCCGTGAAGGGCGCGCAGCCGTCGACGTCGACCGTCGGGACGAACACGTCGCCCTCGACGGGCAGCGTTCCCTTGTAGTCACCCGAGTACTGCGACCGGTAGGTCTTCGCGAGGTCGGCCGGTTCGGTCACCTGGACGCCGTCGTACAGGCTCTGCCCGGCGGCAGCCGCGGCGACCGTGAGGGCCCCCTCGGCGGTGCCCGGTGCGCCGCCCACGTCGGTGAAGTCGTCGGCGTTGCCGGACGCGATCACCGGCAGCACGCCGCGGTCGGTCAGGGCGTCGATCTTCGCGTTGTCCGGGTCGTCGGTCGCGCCGTAGTCCGACCCGAGCGACAGGTTGATGACGTTGATGTCCTTGCCCTCGGTGAGCGCCTGGCCCACCCAGTCGAGCGCGGCACCGGTCAGGTCGGTCGAGCCGCCGCCGTCACCGAAGACCTTGAGGGCGTAGAGGCCGGCCTCGGGCGCGCTGCCCGGACCCACCCACATGTCCTGCACCTGCTGCTGCGTCAGCGAGGAGTAGTCGCCGCGGAAGGTGGTCTTGTCGGCGTCGAGGCCGTAGCCCGCGGCAGTACCGGCGACGTGCGTGCCGTGGTCGCCGCCCTTGCCGTCGATCGGGTTCGCGTCCGGCTGTGGGACGGGCTGGTAGGCCGCGGTGCTCGGGTCCGCGTTGTAGGTGGGGCCCGCGAAGTCGTAGCCGCCGAGGAACTTCGACGGGTCGTACCAGCTGGAGGCCGGCGCACCCGTGCTCGCGAGGGCGTCCTGGTAGGCCGCGGTCGTGCCGGGTCCGCCGAAGTCGGCCTGCGTGTAGTCGAGGCCGGTGTCGAGCACGGCGATGTTGACGCCCTCGCCGGTGTGACCGGTCGCGGTCCAGGCGTCGTAGGCCCGGGTGTACAGGTCGCTCGCGGCGTTCTTCGGGCTGACGCCCTCCGCACCGGGACGGACGGTGTCGGGGTCGACGCCGGACGGGGCTGCACCGGCGTCCTCGTTGACCGTCGGCTCGACGACCTTCTTCGGCGTCAGCGCCACGATGCTCTCGACGTCGGAGCGCTCCGCGATCTCGGCCAGGGCGGCGACGTCCGCGACGACGGCGATGCCCGGGACCGTGTACTCGGTCGCGTACAGCTCGGTGGCCTCCGGGTCCGCGGCCTGCACCGCTGCCCGCACCTTCGCCACGGTCGACTCGATGGTCTCCACGCGACTCTGCGCTGCGGACGAGGGACGCTTCGACCGGGTGAGGTCGCCGCCCTTCGCCGCGGCGTCGACCTCGAGTGCGCCGGCGCCCGTGGTGCGGACGAACGCGCTGACCGTCTTCGTGGGCTTCGCGTTCCGCAGCGGCGCGGAGAGCTTGAGGTCGGCCGCAGCGGGGACGCCGGCCGGTGCCGCCGAGGCCGCACCACCCACGGCGAGTCCGCCGCAGGCCAGTGCCGCCACCGCGACGATCGAGGTCAGCAACCGCGGAGCGCGGTACCGACGAGAGGGGTTGTTGAGTGGTGTCGCTCGGGGCACGCAGCACACTCCTGATGAGTCCGACGTTCGGGTGAAGTTCCGATGAAGCTATGTGGTCCTTCTCAGGACGGGGAGTCGGCAGTTCAGGGGACAGACCCTGTGGTCGTTCGAAGTTGCACAGCTGTGTGCACGTTATTACGATGGGTGCATGACGACCACCGATCGGCCCACACGTGCGCCACGACGGGACGCGACCGAGAACCGCGCCGCCCTCGTCCAGGCCGCGCGGACGCTCCTGCAGGCCGATCCGGACGCGTCGCTCGAGGCGATCGCCGCGCACGCCGGACTGTCCCGGCGTGCGGTCTACGGACACTTCCCCTCCCGGGACGACCTCGTGCGCGAGGTCGTGACGGGCGGAGCCGAGCGCATCCTCGCCGCGATGCCGAGCCGAGCCGCCCTCGCCGGGCTGCCCCCGGCCTCCCGTCTGGCCGCGATCGCCGTGGCCCTCTGGACCGAGGTCTCGCACGTCCGGTCGATGGCGGTCATCGCCGTCCGCGGCCCCCTGGTCGAGACCGTCGCCACCGTGTTCGCCCCGCTCCGTGAGCAGGTCCGGGACGCGTGCACCCTCGGCATCGCGGACGGCACGCTGCGCGACGACGTCGACGCCGAGACCCTCGGTCGACTCGTCGAGGGCGCCTGCCTGGCCGTCCTCGACGAGGCCGCACGGTCCGGCACGTCCGACGACGCCGGCCGCCGCATGGTCGTGGTCTCCGCCCTCGGCATGGCGGGCGTCGACTGGCGCACGGCACTGCTCGCACTCCCCACCCACACGCCCGTCCCGGAGGACCACGCATGACGCTCGAACTCGCCGCCGTCGGCATCGGCACCGGCCCCGGAGCCGAGCTCCCGGTGGTCAGCGCCGTCGCCGGTCCCGGCCACCCGGGCGTCGTCGCGGTCGAGACCGAACAGGCACCCGTGCTCGCCTCGCTCGTCGCCGGAGGTCGGATGAAGCCCGACACCGGGCAGGTGCTCCTCGACGGACACGACGACCCCGCGGCCGTCCGTCGCGCGTTCGCCCTCGTCGACACCCCCGGCGTCGCCGAGCCGTTCCCGGTGATGACCCTCAAGCAGATCGTGCACGAGGAACTCGCGTTCGCCGGCCGACGGCCCTCCCGGGCGGACGTCGCCACGGTGCTCGAGGAGCTCGGGATGACGCACTGGTCCGACACCCCGGTGCAGCGGGTCCCGACCGACGCCCGCGTCCGACTGCTCGCCGAGCTCGCGCTCCTGCGGCCCGGCGTCACCGGACTCGTCATCACCTCGCCCGAGCGGCACGGCGGTGCGGTCGCCGACTGGTTCGCCGTCGTCCGGGACGTCGCGCGCCGCGGGGTGACCGTCGTGCTCGTCACGTCGAAGGCCGCGGCGGAGACGGCGACCGCCCTGCTCGACACGATCACCGACCGCGGCGACGCGGCGGACACCACCACCGAGGGTCCCGAGGACGCGACCCGGACCGAGGACGCCCCGACGGGCCTCCCGACCGAACCCACCGACACCACCGACGCACCCGCTCCCCTGGAGACCCGCTCGTGACCATCCCCTCGCTCGTCCGCGCCGAACTCGCGCGCCTGACCGCCACCCCGCTCGCCCGCCTGGCGTTCATCGCCCTCATGTGCGTCCCGCTGCTGTACGGCGGCGCCTACCTCTGGGCCAACCGCGACCCCTACGCCAAGCTCGACCAGATCCCGGCCGCGATCGTCGACCAGGACGCCGGGGCCACCCTCGACGGCGAGCGCGTCGACTACGGGAAGGACGTCGCGAAGGAGGCCGTCGACGGCCACGACTTCGACTGGACCGAGACCACCGCGGCCGACGCCCGCTCCGGCGTGCGCGACGGCACGTACGACTTCGTCGTCACGATCCCGCACGACTTCTCCGCGTCCCTGGCCTCCGCGCAGTCCGACCACCCGGAGCGCGCCGAACTCGTCATGACCACGGCCGACACGAACTCCTACCTCGCCTCCACCATCGCGGAGCAGGCCGGCAAGACCATGCGGACGGCCGTCGCCGAACGCGTCGGGAAGGAAGCGGCGACCACCCTGCTCGTCGGGCTCGCGGACGTGCGGGACAGCCTCGGGGACGCGGTCGACGGCGCCGGCGAACTCGCATCCGGCGCGACGAAGGCCGCGAACGGGGCGGACAGGCTCGAGGACGGCACCGCGGAACTGGCCTCTGGCGCCGGGACCCTGGCGTCCAGCACGGCCGCGTTGCCGTCGCAGACGGCGCAGCTCGACTCGGGCGCGCAGCAGGTCGCGACCGGGGCGGCGTCCCTGGCCACGGGCCTCCGGTCGGCGCAGCAGCAGACCGCCGCGCTGCCGGACCAGACGCGGCAGCTCGCCGACGGTGCCGCGCAGGTCGCGGCCGGCAACGCCGAACTCGCCGCCCGCGTCGACAAGGCGAACACGACCGTGCAGGCGATCCAGCCCCTCGACGCGGACGCCGTCCTGCAGGACATCACCGCGAACTTGCCCGAGGGCGTCACCCTGACGCCGGAGCAGCAGCAGGCCCTGACCGCCACCGTCACCTCGGCCGTCGACCGGGCGAACAGCGCCGGAGCGGACGCGAAACAGCAGCTCGGTGCGACGACGCAGCAGATCGACACGCTCAGCGCCGGTGCCCGCCAGGTGTCCGACGGTGCGGCAGCACTGGCCGACGCCGCCCCGCAGCTGTCGTCCGGCATCGCCACCGCCGCGGACGGCGCGTCGACGCTGTCGACCGGTGCCGCACAGGTGGCCGCGGGGACGAAGCGGTTGGCCGCAGCCGCGCCGCAGCTGTCCTCCGGAGCGTCGCAGCTGGCCACCGGCGCGACCTCGGCGGACGACGGTGCGAAGTCGCTCGCCAGCGGCGTGCACGCCCTCGAGTCCGGCTCGTCGGAACTGGCGTCCCAGCTGGACAAGGGGCGGACGAAGATCCCCGCATCGACCGCGTCGTCGCGGAACGCGCAGGCCTCCGTCATCTCGGACCCGGTCAAGGTCGGCGACGACAACATCGCCGCGGCCTCGAACTACGGAGCCGGCCTCGCGCCGTTCTTCATCTCGCTCGCCGCGTGGATCGGCATGTACGCGCTGTTCCTCATCCTCAAGCCGATCTCGAAGCGCGCCATCACCGCCGTCCGCCGACCCCTGCGCGTCGTGTTCGGCGGCTGGCTCACCCCGGCGCTCCTCGGCGTCGTGCAGATGGCCGCGCTCTTCCTGATCGTCCGGTACGCCCTCGACCTCGACGTCGTGCACGCCGGCGGGACGGTCGGCGTCATGGTCCTGGCGTCGGCGACCTTCGCGGCGATCATCATGACGCTCAACGTGCTGCTCGGGTCGGTCGGGCAGTTCCTCGGCCTGGTGCTCATGCTCATCCAGCTCGTCACCGCGGGCGGCACGTTCCCGTGGCAGACCCTGCCCGGGCCGCTCGCCGCGCTGCACTTCGCCCTGCCGATGACCTACTCCGTCGACGCCATCCGGCAGACGATGTACGGCGGCTCGCTCGGCACGGCGTGGAGCGACGCGGGCGTGCTGCTCTGCTGGTTGCTCGGCGCGCTGCTGGTGTCGTACCTCGTCACGGCGCGGCAGACGCGGACGCGGACGCTGCGCGACCTGCGGCCGAGCTTGATCGGGTAGGCGGCGGGCGCGGGGCGCGGCGGGCGCGCGCTCCGCGGACGGGCCGGCGCGGACGCGCAACGCGGCGCGGACGGGCCGGCGCGGACCGGACCCGCATAACAAGAACCGGTCCGCACCACGGACTCCCCTGGCGCGGACCGGTTCCTCTTGCGTCGGTTGGGGGCGGTCCCGACGCAAGAGGAACCGGTCCGCACCACAGACTCCCGTGGTGCGGACCGGTTCCTGTTGTGTCTGACCACAGACCGGCCGCGACAGCGGCCGGGAGGCGCGGGACAGCCCGCCCCGGCGCCGCCCGCCCGTCGGGGCTGCGCGGCCAGCCCGCCCCGGGCCTCCTGCCCGGTAGGAGGGCACGGACCGGACCCGCACGACCAGATCCGGTCCGCACCACGGACTCCCGCAGTGGGGACCGGTTCCTGTTGCGTCGGTTGGGGGGCGGGGTACGACGGCGGCCAGGAGGCGCGGGGGCAGCCAGCCCCGGGCCTCCCGGTCGGCAGGGAGGCGCGGGGGCTGCCCGCCCGGGCCTCCCGTCTCGTGCGCGGCCTGGCCAGGCGCGGGCCGGAGCCGCACAACAAAGACCGGTTCGAACCACGCAGCTCCGCGGTGCGGACCGGTTCATATTGTGTCTGACCACGGGACCGGGCACGACGGCGGCCGGGAGGCGCGGGGGGCACCCGCCCCGGGCCTCCCGGCTGGCAGGGCGGCGCAGACCGGACACGCACGACGAGAACCGGTCCGCACCACGGACTCCCGCGGTGCGGACCGGTTGCTGTTGGTTCCGGCCCGGGTGCGGTCGCCACGGTGGGCGGGAGGCGCGCGGCCAGACCGACCCGGGCCTCCCGGCCCCTGCGCCGCCCGGCAGGGCGTGGAGCGCGACAGCGCTACGATCGGGAGGACGCATCCGGCGGGTGCGCAGCCGGAGGTCGAGGATGACGATGGGGAACACCAAGCCCGCGACGATCTACGACGTCGCCGCGCGTGCGGGGGTGTCGAAGTCGCTCGTGTCCCTCGTGTTGCAGCGCTCCCCGCGGGTCAGTGAGCAGCGTCGGGCGGCCGTCCTCGCGGCGATCCAGGAGCTGGACTACCGGCCGTCGACCGCCGCGGTGTCGCTCGCCGGCACCCGCTCCCGGACGATCGGGGTCGTGCTCGACGACTTCCGCAACCAGTGGTTCGTCGACCTGCTGACCGGCCTCCGCGAGGCGCTGCAGGACCAGGGCCATCGACTCGTCGTCGCCGACCGCTTCCTGAACACCGGGCTCGACGTCTCCCCCGTCGAGGGCTTCCTGTCCATGCGGGTCGAGGGACTCGTCATCGCCGGGGAGCCCGACACCGACCTCGCGATCCCGGCGAGCACGCCCGTCGTCGTCGCGGGCGGTCGGGCAGCGCTCGCCCGCGCGGACACCGTTGCGAATGACGACCTCGCCGGCGGGCGCATGGCGGCCGAGCACCTCATCGACCTCGGGCACGTGCGGCTCGGCTTCGTCGGTGGGCACTCGGCGGCGAGCGACGCCCGGCTCGAGGGGTGGCGAGCCGCCATCGACGCGGCGGGTGCACGGGCTGGCGGGTCGGCGTCGGACGGCTTGCCCGGGCCGTCCGACGCGACCGGGCCATCCGGCGTGACCGGGGTGGCCGTGGTCCTGGCCGCCGACGTCACCGAGGAGACGGGGTTCACCGGGACGCACCGCCTCCTCGACGAACACCCCGAGGTGACCGCGGTGTTCGCCGCGAACGACGTGACCGCCCTGGGCGCGATGTCCGCCATCGCCGATCGAGGTCTCCGCGTGCCCGAGGACATCTCGGTGATCGGGTACGACGACACCCCGATCGCGGCCTCCCGGTACGTCGGCCTGACGAGCATCGACGACCGCAGCATCGACATCGGCCGCGGCGCCGGGGTGCGGCTGCTCGAACGCATCGCGGACCCGGGGCTGACCCCCACCGAGGTCCTGGTCGAGCCGCGGCTCGTCGCCCGCCGCACGACCGCCTCTTGCTGAACGCACCCGCGACGACATCGTGCGCCCGAGGGAAGCGTCGGTGACCCGTCCCCGCTTTCGGGACATCCTGACAGCGCCGGTACCTGAGCGGAACTAGGCTTTGGTCGACCCCTACCCGAGGGGTCACGTGGACGGAACACCCAAGTTCATCCCGACGTCTGCATCCTTTCGGCGGCACGAGCACCCTCTCGTGTCGGACGCACAGGTCACCCTGCCCGTGCCCTCGCCGTGGGTCCCTGCCCACGGTGTCCTGACCGATGCTGCCTCGCCTGCCCGGGTGGCCCTCCTCGGAGTACCCGAATCCCTGGAGAACAGAACATGGCACGCATCCTCACCCGCACCATCGGCGGCGCCGCGGCCTCGATCATCGTCGGCGGCATCGCAGCCGTCGCGGTGACCGGAGTCGCCTCGGCACACACCCCCGAGGTGTCGGCATCCTGCACGCAGCTGCACGTCGCGCTCGCGAACTACCCGGCGAACTCGACGGTCGACGTCGTCCTCGACGACACCGACCACGGCACCACGACCTTCGGGCCGAGCGCGTTCGACACGACGTTCCCGCTCGACACGACCCGCAAGCACACCTGGTCCGTCTCGGTGACGTCCGGCGACGGCGACCACGCCTTCGACAAGACGTTCGCCGGCGAGTCGACCGACGCGTGCCTCACGGTCGCGCCCCCGGTCCCCACCCCGACCGGGACGCCGACGCCCACGCCGAGGCCGACGGGCGAGCCGGTGAACGCGAGCTCGCCGGTGCCGTTCGAGCCCGGACCGGTGCCCGGTGCGCCGGCGGCCGTGGTGCTCGTACCGG
>NZ_QKTK01000027.1:0-16617 GCF_003234475.1 Curtobacterium sp. MCBD17_008
GTCGGGGCGGGAGCGGGGGTCGCGTCGGGTGTGGCGGTGTCGCTGGGCGTCCCGGGCTGGTCCGTCGGCGTCGTTGCAGTGCCGGGATCGGTCGGGAGGCTCGGCTCGGCCGGCGTGGTCGTCTCGCCCGGCGCCGTCGTCGCGTCGGTACCCGGCGTGGCGTCGGTGCCCGGAGCGGCGGGAGTGGCGACCGACGTGTCGGTCGTCGGTGCCTCGTCGGCGTAGGCGGTCGTCGCGGTCATGACGCCGAGACCGGTCGTGAGGCCGATGAGTGCTGTGGCAGTACCGACGGCGCACGCGCGTCGGACGAAGGAGGTGCTGCGATGCACGGGTTGTTCCCCCATATTTCGAGTCCGGACGGGTGCCGGAACACAAGAGTTGGCCGAGAGTCCTCGGGTGATCGGAGCGTATTGGGATGGAGGCGTGTACAGGAGCGCGCAACGGCAGAAGTGCCCCGAGTTGGGGGTAGGCGTTCCAGATCGTGCGGTTTCCCGCACCGGTTCCTCTGCGTTCGTACAGACGTGAGCGCCCCCGGGAAGGCGCCCGCGTCTCCGCCGATCAGGCGCGACGACGGCGCAGGCGGGCCGTCAGGACCGCGGCCCCGGCGGCGAACAGCCCGCGTGCCCACGCGATCGGGCCGGACTCGTCGGCACCGATGGTCTCAGGAACGGGAGGTCGCCGCAGCCCGTTCCAGGGCGTCCCGGAGTGCTGCCACGGCGGGGGACAGTGAACTCCCCGTCCGCTGCGCCGTGAAGATCGTCCGCTCGGCGTCCCCGGGCAGGTCGAGCAGCCGGCAGGTGGTCGACCGGCCGGCCCAGACCAGGTCCGGCATGAGCGCGACCGCGTTGCCGGACTCGATCAACCGGATCTGCGCCTGCAGGTCGGCGGTCTCGTACCGGACGTCGGGTTCGAAGCCCGAGCGCCGGCAGAGCTGCTCCGCGAAGTGCCGCGACGCCGTTCCTCGTGGCTCCATCACCCACGGCAGGTCGGCCGCGCCGGTGAGGGAGTCGACCGGCCACAGCGACGTGTCCACCGGCGGCAGCGCGAGCCGGACGGCGTCCGTCGTCAGCTCACGTCGGTCGAGGCCCGGGAAGCGCGGGGCCGCGTGCGCCGGGTACTGCTCGGCGATCACCATGTCGAAGTCCCGCGCCCACGTCTCGTTGAGTGCGGTCTCCGGCTCGCGCTGGACCATCTCGACGCGGACGCCCGGGTGTTCGGTGACCATGATGCGCAGCGCGTTCGGCATGAGGGCGAGCGCAGCAGACTGGAAGACCGCGACCCGGACGCGTCCCTGCACGCTGGTCAGCGTCGCCTCGACGGCGGACTGCGCCCGCTCGAGCGTGTCGAGCACGTCGCCCGCCGCGGCCACGAGCACCTCGGCCTGCGGCGTGAGCTGGAGGCGCCGTCCGGCCCTCCGGAGGAGCTGTACACCGGCCTCACGCTCGAGGACCGCCAGCTGTTGCGAGACCGCCGACGGGGTGAAGTTCATCGCCTCGGCGACGGCGGCCACGGTGCCCCGGATCGACAGCTCCCGCAGGAGCACGAGGCGCCGGACGTCGAGCATGGGAAAACAGTAGTGCAGCTGAACGGAATGCATCAGGAAGAGTTGCTTCCGCTACCGGAAGCGCGAGCCCCACACTGAACCCATGACCGACGTCCAGCCGCGCGACGACGCAGCGACCACGACCGACGATGTGACCACCACCGACTCCGCCGGACTCGCCGACGAGTCCGTCGCGCTCGTCCGACAGTGGCTCGCCGAGGCCGAGACGTACCCGGTCGACGGATCCGCGAAGCAGCTCGCCGGTGTCCTCGCCGACCCGAAGGGCCTGGCCTTCGCCGTCGGGTTCGTCGACGGCGTCGTCCGGCCCGAGGACCTCGGTGTGGCCGCGCGCAAGCTCCGCGGGATCGCGCCGGACGCACCCGGGTTCCTGCCGGCCGCACTCCGCGGCCTGGTGCGCCTCGGTGGCGGGATGGCACCGGGCCTCCCGGGGGTCGTCGTCCCCGTCGCCCGACGGGTCCTCCGGAACATGGTCGGGCACCTCATCGTCGACGCCACCGACGCGAAGCTCGGTCCGGCGATCGCGAAGATCAAGCAGGACGGCATCCGCCTCAACGTGAACCTGCTCGGCGAGGCCGTGCTCGGTGAGCGCGAGGCCGCGCGCCGCCTCGCCGGCACGCACGCGCTGCTGAGCCGCGGCGACGTCGACTACGTGTCGATCAAGGTCTCCTCGACCGTGCACCCGCACTCGCCGTGGGCGTTCGACCACGCCGTCGAGGACATCGTCGGGCAGCTCCGGCCGCTGTTCGAGCGTGCGGCGGCGTCGACGCCGAAGAAGTTCATCAACCTCGACATGGAGGAGTACAAGGACCTCGACCTGACGATCGCGGTCTTCACGAAGCTCCTCGACGAGCCGCAGTTCACCGACCTCGAGGCGGGGATCGTGCTGCAGGCGTACCTGCCCGACGCACTCGCCGCGATGGAGCACCTGCAGGAGTGGTCCGCCGCCCGCCGTGCCCGCGGGGGCGCCGACATCAAGGTGCGCCTGGTCAAGGGCGCGAACCTGCCGATGGAGCAGGTCGAGGCCTCGGTGCACGGCTGGCCGCTCGCGACCTGGCACACCAAGCAGGACTCGGACACCAACTACAAGCGCGTGCTCGACTGGGCGCTCACGCCCGAGCGCATCGCCAACGTGCGGGTCGGCGTCGCCGGTCACAACCTGTTCGACGTGGCACACGCCTGGCTCCTCGCCGGTGAGCGCGGTGTGCGGAACGGCATCGAGTTCGAGATGCTCCTCGGCATGGCGCAGGGCCAGGCCGCCGCGGTGAAGAAGACCGTCGGCTCGCTGCTCCTCTACACGCCGGTCGTGCACCCGGGGGAGTTCGACGTCGCCATCGCCTACCTCATCCGTCGTCTCGAGGAGGGTGCGTCGCAGGACAACTTCATGTCCGCGGTGTTCTCCCTCGCCTCGTCCCCGACGCTCTTCGCCCGCGAGGAATCCCGGTTCCGCGACTCCCTCGCCCCGCTCGCGCTGCCCGGTGGGCTGGACGCCCCGGCACCGCACCGTGTGGCCGACCGGTACGCAGCCGTCGACCGTCCCGTCCCCGGCCACTTCGAGAACACGCCGGACAGCGACCCGTCAGTCGGCGCCGTCCGCGAGTGGGGTGCCGCCATCACCGAGCGGATCGCCACCTCGACGCTCGGCGTCTCCGCCGTCCGGGAGGCCCGGATCACCTCCGCCACGACCCTCGAGTCCGCCCTGCAGCGCGTCCGCGCCGCGGGCACGACCTGGGGTTCGTGGTCGGGTGCCGCCCGCGGCGCGGTCCTGCACGCCGTCGGCGACGCCCTCGAAGCGAACCGCGCCGCCCTCATCGAGGTCATGGCGTCGGAGACCGGCAAGACGATCGACCAGGCCGACCCCGAGGTCTCCGAAGCCATCGACTTCGCCCACTTCTACGGCGAACTGGCCGCATCGCTCGACACCGTCGACGGTGCGTCGTTCACCCCGGCCGCGCTGACGCTCGTCACGCCGCCGTGGAACTTCCCCGTGGCGATCCCCGCCGGTTCGACCCTGGCCGCCCTCGCCGCCGGGTCCGCCGTCGTGCTGAAGCCCGCGCCGCCGGCCGCCCGCAGTGGTGCCGTCCTGGCGTCGGTCATCGAGACCGCCCTCGACGCGCACGGTGCACCGGCCGACGTCCTGGCCTTCCTCGACGTCGAGGAGTCCGAGCTCGGCAAGGACCTCATCGCGTCGCCGCTCGTCGACCGCGTGATCCTGACCGGCGCGTACGAGACCGCCGAGCTGTTCCGGTCCTTCCGCCCGGATCTGCCGCTGCTCGCCGAGACCTCCGGCAAGAACGCGGTCATCGTGACCCCGTCGGCGGACCTCGACCTGGCGGTGAAGGACGTCGTCGCCTCGGCCTTCGGCCACGCGGGGCAGAAGTGCTCGGCTGCATCGCTGGTCGTCATGGTCGGCTCGGTCGCGAAGTCCAAGCGCTTCCGCAACCAGCTCCTCGACGCCGTGTCCTCGCTGACCGTCGGCTACCCGACCGACCCGACGACCCAGATGGGACCGATCATCGAACCGGCATCGGGCAAGCTGCTCGACGGCCTGACGACGCTCGGCGCGGGGGAGTCCTGGGCGATCGCACCGAAGCAGCTCGACGAGACCGGCAAGCTCTGGAGCCCCGGTGTCCGGCAGGGCGTCCGGCGCGGTTCGGAGTACCACCGCACGGAGTACTTCGGCCCGATCCTCGGCGTGATGGTGGCGGAGACCCTCGACGAGGCGATCGACATCGTCAACGAGGTCGACTACGGCCTGACCTCCGGCCTGCACTCGCTCGACCCGGGTGAGATCGGGACGTGGCTCCGGCGCATCCAGGCGGGCAACCTCTACGTGAACCGCAGCATCACGGGCGCGATCGTCCGCCGCCAGCCGTTCGGCGGGTGGAAGAAGTCCGCAGTCGGCGCGGGCACCAAGGCCGGCGGCGTGAACTACCTGGTCGGCCTCGGCTCGTGGGAGCCCGCCGTGGCCCGCGCTGGCTCGACGCCGTCGTCGGACGTTTCGGCCTTCGTCCGGGCGACCGGTGTGGAGTCCGAGTCGGTCGACCGTGCGGTTGCGTCCGACGAGCTCGCGTGGACTGCGGAGTTCGGGACCGCGGCCGACGTGTCCGCACTCTCCGCCGAGCGCAACGTCTTCCGGTACCTGCCGTGCCCGGGCGTGCACGTCCGCCTGGGCGCCGAGGGCACGACCGAGGACCTCGTGCGGGTCGTCGCCGCGGCGCTCCGTGCGGGTACCGCCGTCCAGGTCTCCACGGCCGTCGCGCTCCCGGAAGCGGTGGCCACCGCGCTCCGAGCCCTCCCGCTCGTCGAGTCCGTGCGGCAGACCGAGTCGGACGAGACGTTCGCCGCCCGGATCGCTGCCGGCCCGTCCACGCGCGTCCGACTCATCGCCGGGGACGCTGCCGCGCTCGCCGTCGGGACGGACGGGCGGCCGGACGTCGCCGTCTACGCGGAGCCCGTGACCGAGGCCGGGCGCATCGAGATGCTGCCGTTCCTCCGGGAGCAGGCGGTGTCCATCACGGCGCACCGCTTCGGGACACCGAACCACCTGTCGGACGACCTCATCTGACGGCTGCTCGCCAGTACGACCCCTCCGGGCGGACACGGCCCCTCGCTTCCACGCGGTGCCGTGTCCGTCCTGCAGTGTGGCGGATGATGCCCGGCCAGCCGGTGAGCGCTGTCCGGATCGGCCTTCGGCGACCCCTCGGTACAACAGGTTCATGTGTGAAGCGGTGCAGTGCCTGGTGTGTGGGAAGGCGACATGGACCGGGTGCGGTGAGCACGTCCGTGAGGTCTTCCGCGGCGTCCGTCGTCGTGACCGGTGCGCGGGCCACGGTGTGCCGCGCTCCTTCCCCGACGACGACGGGTTCCGCTGAGCCGCTGACCCGCTGCTGTACCGGCCCGTCGGCCCGACCTGTCCGCTCGCCGCACGGTCGGTGCTCGCGGTCAGGTGTCCGGCGTCGCCTCGGATCCACGTCGTACAGCGACGACGACCCGGCCACCCTGCCGGTGACACCCGAGGAGCCCCGCATGACCGACCCGATCGCTCGACCCATCGCACTGGCGCACGTCCGCGTGACCGTGACCGACATCGCCCGCAGCAAGGCGTTCTACCAGCAGCTGTTCGGCGTCGAGCCCGCGATGGACTTCAGCGAGCACGCCGGTGAGCCCGGGATCACCGAGGACCGTGAGCGGCTCTACGGCGGCTGCATCTTCCCCGTCGGGGACCAGCTCTTCGGCCTCCGCCCCGTCGCTCCGAGCGGCCAGCGGTTCGACCCGGACACGGTCGGTCTCGACCACGTGAGCTTCATGGTCGGATCGGTCGACGAGCTGCACGAGGCGGCCGCGCGGCTCGACGCCGCCGGTGTCGAGCACGGCGAGGTGACCGACCTCGGAGACGCCGGCATGGTGATCCTGTCCGTGCAGGACCCGGACGACATCAACCTGGAACTGGCGGCCGTCCGCAGCTGACCACCCGCGGCGGTCACCGCACAGGGCGCAGGATGTACTCGAACGTCGTGCGTGCCCGCTCGGGGTCCGGGGTCTCGCCGGAGATCAGGTCCGCGTAGGTGAACGACTCCGACACGCGGACGAGCAGTCGACCGAGTTCCTCGGGGGAGAGCGGCGCCGGGTCGAAGGCCCCCGACTCCTGCTCGGCGGCGACCAGGGTCGAGACCACGGCGACGAAGCGCCGCTGCACGTCGCTGTCGGTCGTCGTCAGGAGTCGCAGTGCCCGGGCCGGCTCGCGGGTCAGGAACGCGCGGAAGTACGGCGCCCGGATCAGGTCCGCGGTGAAGCGGTCGAGGACGTCGACGATGCGTGCCGCCCCCGACGGTGCCGCCGCACGGCCCGCGGCGTCGAGCGTCGGGACGGCGAGCGACCAGAGGATCTCGGACAGCAGCTGGTCGCGGTTGCCGACCCAGCGGAACAGCGAGGTCCGGTCGACGCCGAGGGACGCCGCCAGGGCACCCATGTCGACGCGCGCCCCGTCGATGAAGGCATGGCGTGCGGCACGGAAGGCGCGCTGGGCGTCGGGGTGGGCCTCCAGGCGGGTGGCGAGCGCGCTCGGGACGAGCGCCGAGCCCAGTGCGCCGAGCGCCTGCCTGCTCACCGTTCCCCCCGAGTCGTCGACGTCGTCTTGCAACGTTTCTGAGAATGATGCATCGTTGGGGTCATGTCAATGACGGCTGCGCAGACGCCCCTGCTGGAATCCGACTTCTACCGGTTCCAGGAGCAGCTGACCGACCAGGAACGCGCCTCCCTCGGTGAGCTCCGCGAGTACCTCGAGCGCGACGTCGCGCCGATCGCGGACGAGTACTGGGCCCGCGCCGAGTTCCCGACGCAGGTCATCGCGCCGCTCGCCGAGCTCGGCATGTACGGCCCCGGCGTGCCGCTCGTCCGGCAGTTCGAGAACTCCGCGGTGTACCGCGGCTGGGCGGCCCTCGAACTCGGTCGGGTCGACGCCGGCGTCGCGACCTTCATCGGCGTGCAGTCCGGTCTCGCGATGAACTCGATCGCGGTCGCGGGCAGCGACGAGCAGCAGCGTGAGTGGTTGCCGCGCATGGCCTCCGGGGAGGTCGTCGGGGCGTTCGGACTGACCGAACCGCTCTCCGGCAGCGACTCCGCCCGCGGCCTCCGCACCACCGCCCGGCGCGAGGGGGACACCTGGGTGCTCAACGGCTCGAAGCGCTGGATCGGCAACGCCACCTTGGCGGACGTCGTCGTCATCTGGGCGAAGGACGAGGCGGACAACCAGGTCAAGGGCTTCCTCGTCACCTCCGACACCCCGGGGTTCACCGCGACGAAGATCGAGGACAAGATCGCACTCCGGTCGGTGCAGAACGCCGACATCACCCTCGAGGACGTCCGCGTCCCGGAGGCCCGTCGCCTGCAGCGCGCCGACTCGTTCCGGTCCACCGCTGCGGTGCTCCGCCTGACCCGCACCGAGGTCGCCTGGCAGGCCGTCGGCATCTCGGTCGGCGCCTACGAGGCCGCCCTGCGCTACGCCCGGGAGCGCGAGCAGTTCGGCAAGCCGATCGCGTCGCACCAGCTCATCCAGGACCTGCTCGTGAAGTCCCTCATGAACATCACCGCGTCGATCGCCCTGTGCACCCAGGCGTCCGCGTTGCAGGACCAGGGCCTCGGCGGCGACGAGCACTCGGCGATGGCGAAGGCGTTCGCCACGGCGAAGATGCGCGAAACCGTCGGCTGGTGCCGCGAGGTCCAGGGCGGCAACGGCATCGTCCTCGACAAGGGCGTCGCCCGGTTCTTCGCCGACGCCGAGGCCATCTACTCGTACGAGGGCACCCGCGAGGTCAACACGCTCATCGTCGGCCGCGCCGTCACCGGACAGGCCGCGTTCGTCTGACCGGCCGGCCCGGGCGGCAGCGGAGGAGCGCCGTCGCCCGGTCGTCGGCCCGGCGCCGGTCGCTTGTCGCCCGCTCGTCAGCTCAGGCCCAGAACGCGCCGATGCGCTCCGCCACCGGCTCGGCCTGCGCGCGTCCGGCCTCCGCCGACGGCCGCTGCGTCGACAGCGCCAGTGAGTTCGTCCCGAAGGCCCGCTGCGACGCCTCGTCCGCGACGAGGACCTCGACCCGCGAACCGGCGTCCCGCAACGAGGTGACCGCACGGTCGAGCCACGGCCCGAGCGGTGACGGACCCTCGGGGCTGCAGGCGATCACGAGCACCCGCTCGTACCCGGCCGCGACGTCCGCGTTGGTCGCCGAGCGCATGCCGCCGTCGATGTACGGATGCTCGTCGATCCGCACCGGAGACCAGACCAGCGGGACGGAGCAGCTCGCGGCGACGGCCCGTTCGAGCGGCACGCCGTCCTCGGCGCGGAGCACCCGGAAGGTCCCGTCGACGGCGTCCACCGCGGTCACCGCATAGGGCCGGTCCGGCCACGCGGTCGTGGGCAGCGTGTCGCGGAAGGTCGCAACGCGTTCGTCGTCGCTCTGTCCGGAGGTGATCTGCTGCGCGGCGGCTCCGAGACGCGCACGGGCGTCCTGCTCCGAGGTGGCTCCCTGCAGTGCCGCCGCGAAGCGCTGCTCGAACTCGGCGGCATCGACGCGCGCGGGCTCTTCGTAGGTGGTCGGGAGCGGGCTCAGCTGCTGCTCGTAGGCACCGCGCACGCCGCCGCTGCGGAGGAAGGTGCCGACGACGCTGCCGGCGCTCGTGCCGACCACCAGGTCCGCCGCACCGAGGTCGACCCCGGCGTCCTCGAGGGCCGACAGGACGCCGAGCTCCCAGGCGATGCCGGCGACGCCACCACCTCCGAGGACGACTGCTCTGGTTCCGGGCGTGGGGGTGGGGAGGGGCGCTGCGGCGTCGGTCATGCCTCCTGCTTACCAACCCCGCCGATGAACGCGTACTGCGTCGGTCCTGCCGGACCCGACCACGCGCCGGACGGGAGGCCCGGATCACCGCCGCCCCGCGCCTCCCGGCCCCGTGCGGCGCCTCCCGGCCCCGCGCCTCCCGCCGCCGCCCCGCGCCTCCCGGCGCCGACCGGACCCGCACAACGAGAACCGGCTCGAACCGCGGAGATCCGCGGTTCGAGCCGGTTCCTGTTGTGCAGCGCCGAAGCGCACCACGGGAGGCGCCGGGCGGCGGCACCCCGCCGCGCGGTGCGTCCCGTCCGTCCCGGCGCGACCTACTCCGCCGACTGCACGTCGATGAGCACCTTGCCGACCGCGTCGCCCTGCACCGCGTCGTGGGCTGCTGCGGTCTCCTCGAGCGGGAAGCGGATCAGCGCGAGCCCGGCCTCCTCGCCGACCGGCAGGACACCGTCGCGCAGCGCGGCGGTGATGTTCTCGGCAGCGGCGGCGAGGGCGGCGTCGCCGATCGTGTACAGCAGCAGGAACTGGTAGCGCGCGTTGATGCCCATGTTCGGCCGCACCGGGATCGATGCCGCGTCTCCGCCGTTGTCCGCGTACATCGAGACGACGCCGTGGTTCGCCAGGACCGCAGCGTCGAGGTCGGCGTTCGCCGGGATCGACACCTCGACGACGATGTCCACGCCGTCCGGGGCGATCGAGCGGATCCGGTCGGCGGCGCCGTCCTCGCGGTAGTTCACCGTGTGGTGGGCCCCGGCCGCCGTGGCGAGGGCCGCCTTGTCCTCCGAGCTGACCGTGGCGACGACGGTGGCGCCGGCCCAGCTGGCGAGCTGGATCGCGGCGTGTCCCACGGCCCCCGCGCCGCCGGCGACGAGCACGGTCTTGCCGGACAGGGCACCGGGCGAGAGGCGGGTCGGGCCGTCCTCGTGCACGGTGAGCGCACGGTGCGCGGTCATCGCCGGCACGCCGAGGCTGGCACCGACGTCGAACGAGACGCCCTCCGGGAGCGGGACGACGCGGGCGGCTGGCACGACGGTGAACTCCTGCGCGGTGCCGGTCGGGCGGGACGCGGCGGCCATGAACATCCAGACGCGGTCACCGACGGACAGGCCCTCGACGCCGTCGCCGACCGCGTCGACGACGCCGGCACCGTCCTGGTTCGGCGTGATCTCCGGGAACGGTAGACCGTCGCCGTACGTGCCGCCCTGTCGGGCCTTCCAGTCGGTGGGGTTCACCCCGGAGACGACGACGCGGACGCGGACCTCACCGGCACCGGGCTCGGGGACCGGACGGTCGGCGAGGGAGAGGACGGCGGACGTTCCGGGCTGGGAGTAGACGATCGATCGCATGCCTCCACGCAACCACCCGCGGTCGGCGAGGATTCCAGACCGGGTGTGGTCAGGAGCGGGAGTCGTACCCCGAGCGCGCTTCGGCGACGCCGTTCATGTGGTCGATCGCCCACTGTTCGAGTGGCACGAGCACGGCGCGGAGCGACCGGCCGGTGTCGGTGAGCTCGTACTCCACGTGCGGCGGGATCTCGGGGAAGACCGTCCGGGTGACGAAGCCGTCACGTTCGAGGGCCCGGAGCGTCTGCGTGAGCATCTTCTGCGACACACCCTGCACCCGGGTGGCGATGGCGGAGTACCGACGAGGCCCGTCCGCGAGGGCGCCGATCGTCAGCACGCTCCAGCGGTCCCCGATCCGGTCGAGGAGCTGCCGCGAGGGGCAGTCCGCCGCGTAGGGGCTGTACTCGAGCGCGCTCATCCCGACCTCCATCACGCACCACGAGGTGCCTACTTACTCCGAGAGAGTAACACCCGTACAGTGAGTGGCACGGCGCGCCACCGCGTCGGCACCACCACCACGAAGGAGCTCGCATGTCCACCATCGTCGTCTTCGGAGGCACCGGGTACGCCGGGTCCGCCATCGTCCGCGAAGCCCTCTCCCGCGGGCACGAGGTCGTCGCCGTCGCGCGTGACACCACGAAGCTCGACGCCGCCGAGCACCTCACGCTCGCGCAGGGGGACGCGTTCGACGCCGGCTTCGTCACCGAGGTCACGAAGGACGCGGACGTCGTCATCGTCGCCCTGCACGCGGTCCAGTCGGACGGCACCGAGCTGAAGGACCGGTTCCAGCACTTCGTCGACGCCGCGGCCGCTGCCGGTGCACGACTCGGCATCGTCGGCGGCGCCGGGTCGCTGCTCGTCGCCGAGGGCGGCCCGGCCCTCTACGACACGGCCGAGTTCCCCGACGCCTTCAAGGGCGAGGCGAAGAGCCACGGCCAGGTCCTCGAGGCACTCCGCGCCGGTGGCGCCGACGTCGACTGGTTCTACGTCAGCCCCGCCGCCGCCTTCGGCAGCTACAACCCGGGGGAGCGTCGTGGCACGTACCGCACCTCGGACGACGTGCTCCTCACCGACGCCGACGGCAACTCGGACATCTCGGGCGCCGACTACGCGATCGCGGTCGTCGACGAGATCGAGGAGCCGAAGCACCACCAGGCGCGGTTCGGCGTCGCCTACTGAGCGCAGCTGTCCACGTCACCACGTGACGGACGGGAGGCCCGTGACCAGCTGGTCACGGGCCTCCCGTCCGTCACGGCGGCCCGGCCGCTGGCGCGCCGGTCCGGTTCCGGCGGCGCGGGCACACCGTCCGTGGTGTCAGCGATTGCCGACGATGGTCGGCAGCGGCAGGTGGTGACGCATCCGCATCTCCAGGTGCAGGCCGCCGCGTCGGGCGAGGACGAACGCGATCACCGTGGCGGCCGCGGCGGGCACGCCGCCCGCGACCATCATCCCGACGTGCGCGCCGAAGCGGTCGACGACCTGACCCATGACGGGGCCGCCGATCGCCTGACCACCGAGCAGCACGAGCACGTACAGCGACATCACCCGCCCACGGATCGCGACGTTCGAGGACAGCTGGACGAGCGAGTTCGACGCCGTCATGAAGAGCAGCTGCGACAGGCCGACCACGACGAGCAGGACGGTGAACGGCGCGATCGTCGGCGCCGACCCGGCCACCACGAGCAACAGCCCGGTCCAGAACACCCCGCCGACGATGGTGCGGAGCCGGACCACCGCCCGTCGTGTGGAGAGGACCGCGCCGGTCAACGCTCCCACCGCGACGGCGGAGTTGAACAGGCCGTAGCCGCCGGCGCCGGCGCCGGCGCCGTACGCGTCGGACGCGAAGGCGGACAACAGCACGGGCATCGTCAGCGCGAAGACGGAGAAGAACGCGAGCAGGACGACGGGCACGATGATCGTCGGCTTCGCGGCGGCGTACCGCAGCCCCTCGACGAGCTGCCCCTTCGCCCGCGCGGCCGGCGGTGTGCGGTGGAGTTCGGAGACGCGGAGGAACCCGAGCGTCACGACCACCGCGACACAGGCGGCGGCGTTGATGCCGAACGACCACCCGGCCCCGACGGCGACGAGCAGGATGCCGGACAGCGCCGGACCGATCATGCCGCCGAGCTGGAACACCGACGAGTTGACGCTGATCGCGTTGCGGAGGTGCTGGTGACCGACGATCTCGGTGACGAACACCTGCCGCGCCGGGTTGTCGATCACGGTGACCATGCCGACCAGGAACGCGATCACCCAGATGTGCCACGCCTCCACCACCCCGGCCAGGGTGAGGACGGCGAGCAGCAGGGACAGCACCGCGAAGGCGCCCTGCGTGATCATCATCAGCGCGCGCTTCGAGTACCGGTCGACGAAGACCCCGCCGAGCAGCCCGAACAGCAGCATCGGGGCGAACTGACATGCGACCGTGATGCCGACCTGCGCGACCGAGCCGGTGAGCTGCAGCACGAGCCAGTCCTGCGCGATGCGCTGCATCCACCCTGCCGTCATCGCCACCAGGTTGGTGGCGGTGAAGAGCCGGAAGTTCGGCACCGATAGCGCGATGAAGGACCGCCGCCACGGAGGCGGTGTCGTGCTGATCGGGAGCGGCTCGGTGGGCGGGTGGACGGTCGTCGGGGACGGACGCACGGTGTGGGGGACTCCGGCTGTCGAGGGCGGGAACGGTACCCGGTCGAAACTATCCGCTCCCGGTCCATTCGATCCTCCTATGACCGGCATCACTCCATTGCGATGTCGAATGAAGGGCCCGCCGTGCTCGATCCCGTCCTGCTCCGGACCTTCCTCGCCGTCGCCGAGACGAGCAGCTTCACGCAGGCCGGCGTCCGTCTCGGCATCAGCCAACCGACCGTCTCGCAACACGTGCGCCGGCTCGAGTCAGCGGTCGCCCGGACCCTCGTCGCACGGGACACCCGCGGGGTCCGGCTCACCGACAACGGCGACGCGATGGCGGGGTTCGCCCGGACGATCCTGGCGGCGCACGCGACCGCGGACGCGTACTTCTCCGGGGTGGCGGCTCGTGGTCGCCTCCGGTTCGGTGCGGCCGACGACCTCGCGATCACGCAGCTGCCGCGCATCCTCCGGGACTTCCGGAAGCTGCACCCGCAGGTCGACCTCGAGCTGACGGTGAACCAGTCCGCGCCGCTCCTCCGACGGGTGCACGCGGGTCAGCTCGACCTCGTGTTCATCAAGCGGACGGCGGGGGAGTCCGCCGAGGGCACCCGGGTCGCCTCGGACCAGATGGTGTGGATGGCGCAGGACGGCATCGCCCTCGAGCCCGACGACCCGGTGCCGCTGATCGCGTACCAGGCGCCGAGCATCAGCCGGCAGATGGCGATCGACGCGCTCGAGGCCGCCGGGCGTACGTGGCGGATCACCTGCAACACCCGTGACGTGAACGGTGTGCTCGCCGCGGTGCGGGCGGGGATCGGCGTCGCGGTGTTCCCACACTCGCTCATCCCGGCCGACCTGGTGAAGGTGTCGCAGCGACTGTCGCTGCCGGACCTGCCCGCGGTCGACTACGTCCTCATCGCGAACCCGACCGTGCAGCGCGAGCCGATCGAGGCGCTGACGAACGCGATCCTCTCCCGGGGCGTCGTCCGCGCGGTGTGACGGCATGTTGTGTGTCCCGTTGCCCGAGTCGATCCGGTGTGCCAGTATCTGGAATACCAGAACACAGGAGGGGCACATGATCCGAACCAGCAGGACGGTCCGCAGCGGAGTGCTCGTGCTCGCAGCAGCGCTGGCCACGGTCGCATCGAGTCCGCTGCCGGCATCCGCTGCGGCTGAGGTCGACACCGTCCCCATGACCGTTTCGAGCTTCGATCCAGCGGTGGCAGCCGCGCACGGGTACCGGGTGGAGAAGGCGGCCGACGGCAGGGAGATGTCGGTTCCGGTGACGGATGCTGCACGCGATGAGCAACGACTGTCCGGAGCAACTCGGAACACGGTGAGCGGGAACTGCGGGAGCGCGACCTTGACCATCACGAGGAACCGGGCTCGTCAGGGCATCAACATCCAGACCAGCTACGTGGTGAAGGGAACCAGCCTCGGACACCACTGGGGAGTGACAGGGGCGACGGGGGTCGGGAAGCTCTATGCCGAGCCCTTCTCCGGATTGGCCGGCGGATCCCGCTGGAGTGCCACGCACTTCAAGAGCGTCTACGGGTGGAGCTCCGGTTTCGGCCAGATCGACGTCGGGTCCTTCGCGACGCTCTCGAACGGAGCCATCTGCCACGCCGGCCGAGCGACCAGCAGCTGGTGACACGGATGTCCGAGGAGTACGGAGCGCGGGGGACCTCGACGGAGGCGATGCGCTGTGCAGTTCGGTGACGGCTCTCGGAACGAGTTCGGTGACTGGCCCGCCGAGATGCTCATCACCGAGGAGCGGCGCGAGCACGCGCTCCTGATGCTGTTGTTCCTCGGATCCAGGACCACCACCGCCCGGCACGACGAGGCTCCCCGGGGGCAGGGCGATGCTCGTTGGGTGGCAGCGTGGACCGCCTCCATCGCCGAACTCGCGGCTCGGCCTCCGTCGCGGCCCGACGCTGACGACGGTGTCGCCGCTGCACGTGCGTGGCGTGGACGGCTCTCCGAGCACCTGGGGCGCGGGGTCATCGATGACGACCTCGAGGACGCCTACGAGACGTGGCTCGAGACCGTGGCGCCGGTGGATGCCGACATGTCGTTCGACGACGGGGTCCTCCCGGACCTCGTGGCGGCGTGGGTCGCCGGGCTCAGGACGCTCGTCGTCATCCCCGTCACTGCTCCTGTCGCGGTGCGGCTCTCCGGATCGACTCTCATGGTGTCCAGCGCGTCGCGATCGGAGGTGAACCGACTCGGAGCAGCGTTGCGTGCGTTCGCGGCCGCACCGTCCTCCGGCTGAGGGACCGGCCGAGACCGACACATGCGAGGTGGGGCTCGACGAGTCAGCGGGAGGGTCAGGGCGCGATCGTCGGCGTGGCCCCCGTGCCCGTCAGGTCCGGCAGCGGCGCACCGAGTGCGGACGCGACGGCCCAGAGCAACACGAGGGTCCCGACCGCGCCGAGCACGGTGCCGAGCAGGGCGACCGGCCGCTGCCAGGTGGACACGGGGTTCCGCATCGTCACCACGGACACCACGAGAGCGAGCACACCGAGCAGGACGCCGACGGCGTGCACGGTCGCCGGGGCCGTGAACCACCAGGCGGCGAGACCGAGCGTGGCGAGACCTGCCAGGGCACCGAGCACGGCGCCCGGCGTCGCGCCGATCGGACGTCGAGCGCGCGTGGCGGACGCACCGGTTCCGGCCTGGAGGCCCGTGTCGGCTCCCGTCACCGGCGGAGCGGCTTGCGGCTGCGCGGTCGTCCCGGCGGGGACGGGGACCGCGGTGGACCGCGCCTTCGTCGGCTGGGCCGGACGACGCTTCGGCAGGAAGCCCCGACGGGTGTTCGCGCCGCGGCTGCGGTCGGCGTTCCGGTGCTCCCGGGCAGGGGTCGGGGCGTGGGTCGCCTCGCCGTCGGACGTGGCGGTCTCCGCCGGTTCCTCTGCGTCCGGCGCGACGGACGGCAGGGCCCGTGTGACCGCGGGGACGACCGGCGCCACGGCGTTCGGCTCGGACGCCGGACCGGGGAAGGGTGCGGCGGAGGTCGGCGCCGGGGTGGCGAGCACGGCGTCGAACGTCGGCGGAGCGGTGACCGCCGGCGGGATCACGCGCGCCTGCTGCCGGGCGAAGCGGGCGGGCGTGCGGTACCCGATGGGTCCGACGGCCTCGGGCTCGCCGCCCTCGACGACGACGTGTTCGAGTCCGGGCACCGAGAACCGCGGCTGTCCTGCTGCCGGCACGACGGGGAACGCGGGCGCCGGCGGGGCGGCCGGGGTCGCGGTGGTCGCGCCACGTCCGGCGGAGCGCGCTGCCGGCCCGGCCGTCGGAGCGGTCGGGATCCCGGCATCGGGGGTCGCCGACCAGGACTGTGTGGGGGCCGGTCCTGCCGGGGCGGGCACGGGCGCCGCGGACCGGGTGTCGCCGGTGTCCGCGAGCGGTCCGACGGGCGCTGCGGACGCATGCGCCGCGCCGACCACGGGAGCCGCGGGCATCGCCATCGCCCCGGAGGAGGCCTGGCCGTCCGTTGCGCTCCGACGCGCTGCACCGTGTCGCCCTGTGGCGCGGGGATCGCCGGCGGCGGTGCGGTCCGCAGCCGGGTCCGGGGTGCCTGCCGGTGTGGCGGTCGCCCCGGCCGGTCCGAGCCCGGCGACGGTCGCACGCGCCTCCGCGACGGCCGAGAAAGGGACCGTGTCGACGTTCGGCGACGTCGGAGCCGGCGGCAGCAGCTCGGGGGTCGGCGGGAAGTCGGGGACGACGGCGTTCGGGTCGAGCACCGGCGGGG
>NZ_QKTK01000028.1:0-5608 GCF_003234475.1 Curtobacterium sp. MCBD17_008
CAGCCTCTCTGGCGAAGCATCCTGGTGGTGTGGAGTGGGGAGTGCGTCTGGTCCTTGAGAACTCAACAGCGTGCACATTGTCAATGCCAATTTTATTGACCTCGTGCCTGGTCGGTTTTTTACCGGTCGGGTCATGAAGCAATTCCTTTTGGATTGAAGATTGTCAGTAGACAGTCAACAGTCAAGATCAACTCGCTGGCACTTCGGTGTTGGTTGTAATTTTTTACGGAGAGTTTGATCCTGGCTCAGGACGAACGCTGGCGGCGTGCTTAACACATGCAAGTCGAACGATGATCAGGAGCTTGCTCCTGTGATTAGTGGCGAACGGGTGAGTAACACGTGAGTAACCTGCCCCTGACTCTGGGATAAGCGTTGGAAACGACGTCTAATACTGGATATGACTACTGGTCGCATGGCCTGGTGGTGGAAAGATTTTTTGGTTGGGGATGGACTCGCGGCCTATCAGCTTGTTGGTGAGGTAATGGCTCACCAAGGCGACGACGGGTAGCCGGCCTGAGAGGGTGACCGGCCACACTGGGACTGAGACACGGCCCAGACTCCTACGGGAGGCAGCAGTGGGGAATATTGCACAATGGGCGAAAGCCTGATGCAGCAACGCCGCGTGAGGGATGACGGCCTTCGGGTTGTAAACCTCTTTTAGTAGGGAAGAAGCGAAAGTGACGGTACCTGCAGAAAAAGCACCGGCTAACTACGTGCCAGCAGCCGCGGTAATACGTAGGGTGCAAGCGTTGTCCGGAATTATTGGGCGTAAAGAGCTCGTAGGCGGTTTGTCGCGTCTGCTGTGAAATCCCGAGGCTCAACCTCGGGCTTGCAGTGGGTACGGGCAGACTAGAGTGCGGTAGGGGAGATTGGAATTCCTGGTGTAGCGGTGGAATGCGCAGATATCAGGAGGAACACCGATGGCGAAGGCAGATCTCTGGGCCGTAACTGACGCTGAGGAGCGAAAGCATGGGGAGCGAACAGGATTAGATACCCTGGTAGTCCATGCCGTAAACGTTGGGCGCTAGATGTAGGGACCTTTCCACGGTTTCTGTGTCGTAGCTAACGCATTAAGCGCCCCGCCTGGGGAGTACGGCCGCAAGGCTAAAACTCAAAGGAATTGACGGGGGCCCGCACAAGCGGCGGAGCATGCGGATTAATTCGATGCAACGCGAAGAACCTTACCAAGGCTTGACATACACCGGAAACGGCCAGAGATGGTCGCCCCCTTGTGGTCGGTGTACAGGTGGTGCATGGTTGTCGTCAGCTCGTGTCGTGAGATGTTGGGTTAAGTCCCGCAACGAGCGCAACCCTCGTTCTATGTTGCCAGCGGGTTATGCCGGGGACTCATAGGAGACTGCCGGGGTCAACTCGGAGGAAGGTGGGGATGACGTCAAATCATCATGCCCCTTATGTCTTGGGCTTCACGCATGCTACAATGGCCGGTACAAAGGGCTGCGATACCGTAAGGTGGAGCGAATCCCAAAAAGCCGGTCTCAGTTCGGATTGAGGTCTGCAACTCGACCTCATGAAGTCGGAGTCGCTAGTAATCGCAGATCAGCAACGCTGCGGTGAATACGTTCCCGGGCCTTGTACACACCGCCCGTCAAGTCATGAAAGTCGGTAACACCCGAAGCCGGTGGCCTAACCCTTGTGGAAGGAGCCGTCGAAGGTGGGATCGGTGATTAGGACTAAGTCGTAACAAGGTAGCCGTACCGGAAGGTGCGGCTGGATCACCTCCTTTCTAAGGAGCATCTGGTCAGTGCTGCTCACCGTCGTGGTGGGTTGGTTGCTGGTCCAGGCGCCCGGTTCGGACCGAACGTGTCCGACGGGTAGCTCATGGGTGGAACATTGACAGTGCAGTCGGGAGCGCGTCTTCTGGTCTCAGTACGCTCGGGTGTCTCTTTGTGAGGTGTCTGGGTTGGAACGGGTCGGGGGGAAGCGGGTTGGCTGGTGCACGTTGTTGGGTCCTGAGGGACCAGGCTTCCTGATCGTCGGGTTGTCTCTTTTGGAGGCGGGTTCGGTGGTTGGGGGTTGGGCCGCAAGGTCCTTCGGTGGGCTGCATGAGGTCAGGCGTTGTGTCTGGTGGAGTGTGGTGCCGATCGTATGTTGAGAACTACACAGTGGACGCGAGCATCTTTAGATTCGCGTCATCGATGATCGTCGGCTTTCGGGTTGGCGTGAAACATGGCGTTGGATCGCAATTTTAATCTTTGTGGTCAAGTTTCTAAGAGCAAACGGTGGATGCCTTGGCATCTGGAGCCGAAGAAGGACGTAGAAATCTGCGATAAGCCTCGGGGAGCTGATAATCGAGCTTCGATCCGAGGATTTCCGAATGGGGAAACCCCGCCAGGCGACTTGTCGACCTGGTGACTCCCGCCTGAATATATAGGGCGGGTAGAGGGAACGTGGGGAAGTGAAACATCTCAGTACCCACAGGAAGAGAAAACAACATGTGATTCCGTGAGTAGTGGCGAGCGAAAACGGATGAGGCTAAACCGATCATGTGTGATAGCCGGCGGGCGTTGCATGGTCGGGGTTGTGGGACACGTCGCTCAGTTCTGCCGGACTGGGACGGTTACAGCGCATCATAGTCGAACCGGTTTGAAAGCCGGGCCGTAGTGGGTGCCAGCCCCGTAGACGAAATGGTGTTATGGCCGGATGTGTATCCCAAGTAGCACGGGGCCCGAGAAATCCCGTGTGAATCTGTCAGGACCACCTGATAAGCCTAAATACTCCCAGATGACCGATAGCGGACAAGTACCGTGAGGGAAAGGTGAAAAGTACCCCGGGAGGGGAGTGAAATAGTACCTGAAACCGTTTGCTTACAAACCGTCGGAGCCTCCTTTGTAGGGGTGACGGCGTGCCTTTTGAAGAATGAGCCTGCGAGTTAGCGATATGTGGCGAGGTTAACCCGTGTGGGGTAGCCGTAGCGAAAGCGAGTCTGAATAGGGCGATTCAGTCGCATGTCCTAGACCCGAAGCGAAGTGATCTATCCATGGCCAGGTTGAAGCGACGGTAAGACGTCGTGGAGGACCGAACCCACTTCAGTTGAAAATGGAGGGGATGAGCTGTGGATAGGGGTGAAAGGCCAATCAAACTTCGTGATAGCTGGTTCTCTCCGAAATGCATTTAGGTGCAGCGTTGCGTGTTTCTCGCCGGAGGTAGAGCTACTGGATGGCCGATGGGCCTCAACAGGTTACTGACGTCAGCCAAACTCCGAATGCCGGTGAGTGAGAGCGCAGCAGTGAGACGGTGGGGGATAAGCTTCATCGTCGAGAGGGAAACAACCCAGACTACCAACTAAGGCCCCTAAGCGTGTGCTAAGTGGGAAAGGATGTGGAGTTGCACAGACAACCAGGAGGTTGGCTTAGAAGCAGCCACCCTTGAAAGAGTGCGTAATAGCTCACTGGTCAAGTGATTCCGCGCCGACAATGTAACGGGGCTCAAGCACACCGCCGAAGTTGTAGATTTCGCACATAGACAAGCCTTCGTGGTTCAGTCGTGCGGAGTGGTAGGAGAGCGTCGTGTGGCGAGTGAAGCGGCGGAGTGATCCAGCCGTGGACGCCACACGAGTGAGAATGCAGGCATGAGTAGCGAAAGACGGGTGAGAAACCCGTCCTCCGAAAGACCAAGGGTTCCAGGGCCAGGTTAATCCGCCCTGGGTAAGTCGGGACCTAAGGCGAGGCCGACAGGCGTAGTCGATGGACAACGGGTTGATATTCCCGTACCGGCGAACAACCGCCCAAGCTAATCCAGTGGTGCTAAGAGTCCTAACCCGGCACTTGTTGATCCCTTCGGGGTGAGACGGGCCGGTCTAACGCTCGACCCCATGCTGGTGCGGTTAGCGTATGAA
Source organism: Curtobacterium sp. MCBD17_008 (assembly GCF_003234475.1). Lineage (NCBI taxonomy): Bacteria > Bacillati > Actinomycetota > Actinomycetes > Micrococcales > Microbacteriaceae > Curtobacterium > Curtobacterium sp. MCBD17_008. The sequence continues at coordinate 3,857 of NZ_QKTK01000028.1, forward strand.
CAGGTGTGACGCAGGAAGGTAGCTGAGCCAGGCGATGGTATCCGTAAGGTGAACCTGGTGTAAGGATGTAGGGCTGACGATAGGCAAATCCGTCGTCTGTACGCCTGAGATCCGACGCGTACCCGTTAAGGGGAAATCAGTGATCCTATGCTGCCGAGAAAAGCATCGACGCGAGGTTGCAGCCGCCCGTACCCGAAACCGACTCAGGTGGTCAGGTAGAGAATACCAAGGAGATCGAGATAATCGTGGTTAAGGAACTCGGCAAAATGCCCCCGTAACTTCGGGAGAAGGGGGGCCGGACACGTGACCGGATTCACTCCGTGAGCGTTGAAGGCCGCAGAGACCAGTGGGAAGCGACTGTTTACTAAAAACACAGGTCCGTGCGAAGTCGCAAGACGATGTATACGGACTGACGCCTGCCCGGTGCTGGAAGGTTAAGAGGAAGGGTCAGCCTCACGGCGAAGCTCTGAATTTAAGCCCCAGTAAACGGCGGTGGTAACTATAACCATCCTAAGGTAGCGAAATTCCTTGTCGGGTAAGTTCCGACCTGCACGAATGGCGTAACGACTTCCCAGCTGTCTCAACCGCGAACTCGGCGAAATTGCACTACGAGTAAAGATGCTCGTTACGCGCAGCAGGACGGAAAGACCCCGTGACCTTTACTATAGTTTGGTATTGGTGTTCGGAGTGGCTTGTGTAGGATAGGTGGGAGACTGTGAAGCGGGCACGCTAGTGTTCGTGGAGTCATTGTTGAAATACCACTCTGGTCACTTTGGATGTCTAACGTAGGACCCTGATCGGGTTCATGGACAGTGCCTGATGGGTAGTTTAACTGGGGCGGTTGCCTCCCAAAGAGTAACGGAGGCGCCCAAAGGTTCCCTCAACCTGGTTGGCAATCAGGTGGCGAGTGTAAGTGCACAAGGGAGCTTGACTGTGAGACTGACAGGTCGAGCAGGGACGAAAGTCGGGACTAGTGATCCGGCAGTGGCTTGTGGAAGCGCTGTCGCTCAACGGATAAAAGGTACCTCGGGGATAACAGGCTGATCTTGCCCAAGAGTCCATATCGACGGCATGGTTTGGCACCTCGATGTCGGCTCGTCGCATCCTGGGGCTGGAGTAGGTCCCAAGGGTTGGGCTGTTCGCCCATTAAAGCGGTACGCGAGCTGGGTTTAGAACGTCGTGAGACAGTTCGGTCCCTATCCGCTGCGCGCGTTGGAAATTTGAGAAGATCTATCCCTAGTACGAGAGGACCGGGATGGACGAACCTCTGGTGTGTCAGTTGTTCTGCCAAGGGCACCGCTGATTAGCTACGTTCGGACCGGATAACCGCTGAAAGCATCTAAGCGGGAAGCCGTCTTCGAGATGAGATTTCCATGCACCTTGAGTGTGAGAGGCTCCCAGCAGACTACTGGGTTGATAGGCCGGATGTGGAAGCGGGGACTAACGACCCGTGGAGCTGACCGGTACTAATAAGCCGAAGACTTGACACACACTTTTTACCCACACCCTCACGGGTGTGGGGCTCGCGTCCACTTTGTGGTTCCCGACAGACGATCGGGAACAACTGAAACTGAACACCGCGCATGCGCGGAATGGTTTCGAAGCTTCCTTGTTGGAGTGTCGAAATTGTTCCGGTGGTCATAGCGAGAGGGAAACGCCCGGTCACATTCCGAACCCGGAAGCTAAGCCTCTCAGCGCCGATGGTACTGCAAGGGGGACCTTGTGGGAGAGTAGGACGCCGCCGGACTTCTT
>NZ_QKTK01000029.1:0-2823 GCF_003234475.1 Curtobacterium sp. MCBD17_008
GGTGGGGTGGGCCTCCAGGCCGGGCACGGCGTCGATGCCGGGTCGGTCGCGGTCGGCGACGGCACCTGCGGGGACGACGCGGCTGGGGGCAGGGGAACCGGCGTCCTCCGGAGGCGCGGTCACCCATGCGGGCACCGCCCGACGGGGTCGCTCGGACTCGGGCATGCGATGAGACGCCACGGCCGCTGTTCCTCTCCCTGGATTGATCCAGAGTCCGTTCTACCGGGCGGGAACAGCGGCCGAACGCCCCAGTCAGAGGGGGTGGAACGGTCGGTGCAGGACCGTCACATGTCGCGGTACCGCTTCGCGGCGGCGAGGGCGTCGCGCAGTTCGTCCGCGGTCATGCGCGGGCCGTAGCCCGGGGTGTCGCGCTGGATGCGCCATCCCTCGGCGAGCGGTCCAGCGTCGACGACGTCGAAGCCGAACTCGTCGATGAGGTCGGCGACGGTGCGCTTCGCCGTCTCGTCGTCGCCCGCGACGACCAGGGCGCGGCGACCCTCGGTGCCGCTGGGGGTGGCGTGTCCGGTCAGGTCCGCGGCGCCGATGTGGTTGAAGGCCTTGACCACGTGCGCGCCGACCAGGTGGTCCTGCAGCATCTCGGCCGTGGTGGTCGTCTCGTCGTCGAGGGCCGCGATGTGCCCGTCGCGCTCCGGGTAGTAGTTGTCCGTGTCGATGACGACCTTGCCGACGAGCGGCTCGACGGGGATCGTCTCGACGGCGCCGAGCGGCACGGTCACGACGACGATGTCGCCCCGGGTGGCCGCGTCCTCGCGTGTGCCGGCGGTGGCGTGTTCGCCGAGCTCCGCGACGAGGTCCGTCAGCGTCTCCGGCCCGCGCGAGTTCGCGATCACGACCTGGTGGCCGTGCTGCACCGCGAGGCGTGCGAGCTGTGATCCGATGTTGCCTGCTCCGATGATCCCGATGGTCGTCATGTGGGGTGCAACAACCGTGACCGGTGGTCATTCCGGCCTGACGACCGGGACGGTCGGACCGCCCGTCGGGGGCGGGTCCACGCGTTCGCCGGAGGACGGGTGACCGTCGTCCGCCGCGCGGTGCAGGATGGCGCCATGACACACGAGTTCCGCAACGAGGCCGACCGCGACCGCTACGCCATGTACGTCGACGGAGCCCTCGTGAGCGTGCTCGACTACCGCGTCAACGGTGACGCGATCGCCTTCCCGCACACGTACACGGTCCCGGCGCACCGCGGGCACGGGTACGCCGGGGAACTCGTGGAGCACGCCGTGGCCGACGTCGAGACGACGTCGACGAAGCGCATCGTCCCGATGTGCTGGTTCGTCAGCCAGTGGTTCGACGAACACCCCGACAAGGCAGACCTGCTCAGCCGCGGCGTCGCGGACTGAGCACCACCGAGAGGCGCCACCGTGCCCCGCATCGTCCCCTTCCTCTGGTTCGACGACCAGGCCCAGTCCGCGGCTGAGCACTACGTCGGGCTCTTCCCGGACGCACGTGTCGACGGGGTCGGCCGTGCCCCGGACGGGTCCGTGCTCGTGGTCGAGTTCACCCTGATGGGCCAGCCGTACCGTGCCATGAACGGCGGTCCCGGTCATCCCTTCACCGACGCCGTCTCGCTGCAGGTGGACGTCGACACGCAGGAGGAGCTCGACCGGATCTGGGACGGGCTCCTCACCGACGGCGGCCACCCGGTGGCGTGCGGGTGGCTCGTCGACCGCTGGGGTCTGTCGTGGCAGGTGACCCCGTCGATGATGGGCGAGCTCATGGCCGCCGGTGGTGACCCGGCAGCGGGCGCGCGGGTGTTCCGGGCGATGCGGGACATGGTCAAGCTCGACATCGGGGCCCTCCGCGCGGCGGCCTCCGACTGATCACCGACACCGGGCACGTCCGGCCACGTCGCCGGACGGTCGCACCGGTCCCGACCCCGGGGACCGCCGGTCCCCGTTCCGGGGGACCCGCGGTTATCGTGGGGCCACACCGAGCGGCGCAGGGGACCACGGACGTGGGCGGCCGCCGGACCCGACGTCCCGACCAGGGGCGACCGACCACCGGCGCCACGCCGGACGACAGACTGGAACAGCATGGCCGACCCGAGGGGCCCCGGGATCCGCGAAGCGGACATCGGACGGGCGTACACCGAGCTCTCCCGCATCACCCGCCGCGCGAGCGTCCGGGCGCGGGGGACCGCCGACGTGTTGAGCGTCGTCGACCAGTCCCTGGTCGACTTCGTCGTGCAGCACCCGGGGTGTATGGCGATCGACATCGCCCGGTACCTCCGGCTGAACCGGTCGACCATCTCGCGTCAGCTGTCCGGACTCCTGGCCGCGGGACTCGTCCGCACGGTCGACGGCGGCACCGGCAACGCGAAACCACTCGAGGCGACCGAGGCCGGCCGGCGCGCCCTCGACCGCTCGGTGCAGCTGCACCGCGACGCCCTGGTCGAGCGGCTGGCCGACTGGTCCGACGACGACGTCGCGCTGCTCGCCGGGCTGCTCGAACGGCTCGGAGCCGCGGACGAGGCCGAGCTGCCGATGCCGAGCAGGACGACCGAGCCGTGACCACCGCACTCGTCCTGCTGTCGGACACGCACCTGCCGAAGCGGGCGAAGGACCTGCCACCGGAGCTGTGGGCGGACATCGACGCAGCCGACCTCGTCGTGCACGCGGGGGACTGGGTGGACCTGGCGACCGTGGACCTGCTGGAGGCCCGGTCCCGCGACCTCCTCGCCGTGCGCGGCAACAACGACCTCGGGTTCGAGGGACGGCTGCCGCTCGTCGCCGCCCGCCAGGTCGAGGGGCTGCGGTTCGCGGTCGTGCACGAGACCGGCGCGGCGACCGGGCCTCCAGC
>NZ_QKTK01000003.1:0-352045 GCF_003234475.1 Curtobacterium sp. MCBD17_008
GGCTGGATCGGCCAGGCCGATCCAGCCCGCCCGGCCGATCCAGCCCGCCCGGCACACCCCGCCGGCCAGGCCGACCGCGTCACCCCGGTCAGGACCAGACGCGTCGGATCCCCCACGAGCCGGTCCACGTCTCGTCGGCCTCGAGCCACCGCAGCCCCTCCCCCGAGTTGAGCGCGTCCGCGGGTGCGGTCATCGGCTCGACCGCCACGGCGAGCCCCTTCCCGTCACCGCGGGGGAACTCGCGGGACGTGAAGACCTGCACGTAGGGGAACGACGCGTCCTGCCACAGCTCGACGCCGTCGCCCTCGGGCCCGTGCAGTGACGTCCGACGGATGCCGTCCGCGTCCGGCTGCACGTCCGTGTACGCAGTGTCCAGGTCCGCGTCACCGGCACGGAGCCCCTGGCGCAGGTCGACGTCCGTCCCCTCGACCGGGCGGGTGCCGTTCGGGATCTTCCGCTCGTCGACCGTGAAGGCGGTCGCGGCGTCGAGGCGGATCACCAGGTCCTCCGCCGGGGTGTCGCCGGCCCGGAGGTACGGGTGCGACCCGACCGCGAACGGCGCCGGGCGACCGGAGCGGTTCGTGATCGTGTGGGTGATGCGGATGCCGTCCTCCACCAGCTCGTGGTGCACACGCGTCTCGAGGGTGAACGGCCAGCCGTGCTGCGGGTGGATCGTCGCCTGCTGCTCGATCGACGACTCGGTCTGCTCGACGACGCGGTACGGCGCGAAGCGGAGCAGCCCGTGCGACGCGTTGCCGTACTTCGGCTCCGAGATGTCGAGCTGCTGCGCCGCCCCGTCGAGCTGCCACACGCCACCGGCCACGCGGTTCGGCCACGGCACGAGGACGATGCCGTTCGCCCCGGCCGGGGCCTCGCTCGCGGGGAAGGGCTCGGTGAGGTCGAACCCGGCGACCCGCAACTCGCGGATGCCGGCGGCGACCTCGGTGACGACGGCCTCGACGACGCCGTCGGGTCCCGCGTGCCGCAGGTGGTACTGACCGCCGGTGGGTGCCGCTGTGCTCATGGGTGCTGCTTCCTCTCCGATGTGCGGGTCGTGCCCGCTGGTCCGTCCGCGACCACCACGTGGACCCCGGCCGCCCGGATCGGGTCGACCGCGTCCGCGCTGGCTCCCGCGGTGACGACGACGTCGACGTCCTCCAGCGTGCTGACCACGCCGATGTCGGCCCGGCCGAACTTCGACCCGTCCGCGACCACGACGGTACGCCTGCCCGCCGCGGCGAGGACCCGCTTCGCCTCGGTCTCGGGCAGGTTCACGTTCGTCAGCCCGTGCTCGACGTCCAGCCCGGTCCCGCTGAGGAACACCAGGTCGGCGGACAGCATCGGCAGCACGGTGGCGTTGAAGGGCGCGACGAGCGAGTGCTGCATGGGCCGGAGCGTGCCACCGGTGACGACAACGGTGAAGCGCGGCACCGCCCGTTCGAGCGCGAGGGCGGTGGTGAGCGAGTTCGTCACGACGGTCAGGTCGACGAGGTCCTCGCGAGCGACGAGCGCCTCGGCGACGGCCGCCGGGGTCGTCCCGACGTCGAGGACGATGCACTGCCCGGAGCGCACGAGGTCCGCTGCGGCCCGGCCGATGGCGGCCTTCGCGGTGCTGTTCTCGACGGCCGTCACCTCGAGCGGACGCTCGCGTGAGCCGGCCCCGAGGCGGACCGCACCGCCGTGCACCCGGCGGATCCGGGCCTCCCGGTCGAGGGTGGCGAGGTCCTGCCGGACCGTCACCTCGCTCGTCCCGACCGCAGCGGCCAGGTCAGCAGTCCGGACCATGCCGCGGGCGCCGTCGAGGATCGCGACGATGCGCTCCTGGCGCAGCAGTGCCGGCAGCACGGGAGGCTCGTCGGTCGTCACGGGACGAGTTTCGTCTGGTTCCACTTGCTTTCGCAAGTCTTCGTACCGGAGTACAGTGATGCGGTGATCACGAAACGTGCGACGACGCTCGCGGACGGCCGCGACCTCTTCTACTTCGACGACGCGGACTCGACGCTCCCCGCCGAGCGGAGCATCGACCAGCGCGTCCTCGATCCCCGACCGGAGACCGCGCGGATGCGGCAGGACGTCCTGACCGGTGAGTGGGTCTCCATCGCGGCGAGTCGGCAGAACCGGGTGTTCCTGCCGCCGGCCGACCAGGACCCGCTCGCACCACAGACCGCCGCGAACCCGTCCGAGATCCCGAGCCGGTACGACGTCGCGGTGTTCGAGAACCGGTCCCCGTCGTTCGGCCCGCTGCTCGAGGCGGACGACGCTCCGGAGTCCCTCGAGTCCCTGTCCGACGTCGGGCTCAACCGTCAGCTCCGGAGCGTCGGCCGCTGCGAGGTCGTGTGCTTCTCCCCGGAGACGAGCGGCTCGTTCGCGTCGATCTCCGAGTCGCGGGCCCGGACGGTCGTCGAGGCCTGGGCCGACCGCACCGCGGCCCTCTCCGCCATGCCCGGCATCCAGCAGGTGTTCCCGTTCGAGAACCGGGGCGAGGCCATTGGCGTCACGCTGCACCATCCGCACGGGCAGATCTACGCGTACCCGTACGTCACGCCGCGCACGCAACGACTGCTCGCGTCGATCGAGCGCTTCGGCCCGGACCTGTTCGAGCAGCACCTCGCGAACGAGCGGGCCTCGGAGCGCGTCGTCCTGCAGGGCGAGTACTTCACCGCCTTCGTGCCGTTCGCCGCACGCTGGCCGATCGAGGTCCACATGCTGCCGCACCGCCACGTGCCCGACTTCGCCGGCCTGACCGAGGCCGAGAAGGACGAGCTCGCACACATGCACCTGCGGCTCACCCGCGGGCTCGACGCGCTGTACGACACCCCCACGCCGTACATCGCCGCGTGGCACCAGGCGCCGGTGCACACCGCGCGCGACACCGTGCGGCTCATGCTGCAGATCACGTCCCCGCGTCGCGCGGCGGACAAGCTCAAGTTCCTGGCCGGCAGCGAGGCCGCCATGGGCGCCTGGATCGGGGACCTCGTGCCCGAGAAGGCGGCCGAGTTCATCCGAGGAGGGATCGAACGCGCATGACGTTCCAGCAGGTCTACGGGTACGAGCCGGCGGTGCGGTACTCCGCTCCCGGTCGCGTCAACCTCATCGGCGAGCACACCGACTACAACGACGGGTACGTGCTGCCCTTCGCGATCGACCGCCGCACGGTGGCGTCGATCGCCCAGCGGGAGGACCGGCTGATCCGGGTCGCGTCGGCGTTCGAGCCGGACGCGGTGCACGAGCTCTCGCTCGACGAACTCGACCCGTCGCGCATGCAGGGGTGGTCGGCCTACGTGTTCGGCATCGCCTGGGCGCTCCGCGAGCAGGCCGGGGCCGACCTGTCCGACAGGACCGGCTTCGACGTGTTCATCGACTCGGACGTGCCCGTGGGCGCCGGCCTGTCGTCGAGCGCCGCGATCGAGTGCGGCGTCGCGCTGGCGTTCACCGACCTGTGGGAGCTCGGCCTCGACCGCAAGGTCCTCGCGAAGGTCGGGCAGTACTCCGAGAACCACGCCGTCGGTGCCCCCACCGGGATCATGGACCAGTCGGCGTCGCTCCTCGGCGAACAGGACGCCGTCGTGTTCCTCGACTGCCGCACGCTCGACACCGAGGTCGTCGACCTGGCGCTCGAGGCGAACGGCCTCGAGGTGCTCGTCATCGACACCCGCGTCGAGCACGCCCACGCGACCGGTGGCTACAAGGCCCGTCGGGACTCGTGCGAGCGCGGCGCCGAGGTGCTCGGTGTCCCCGCGCTCCGTGACGTGTCCGTCGAGGACCTCCAGCGCGCGCAGGAGCTCCTGGACGACGAGACCTTCCGCCGTGTCCGCCACATCGTCACCGAGGACCAGCGCGTCCTCGACACCGTGGAGACGCTCCGCGCGGACGGGCCCCGCGCGATCGGGTCACTGTTGGTCGCGTCACACGAGTCGATGCGCGACGACTTCGAGATCTCCGTGCCCGAGCTCGATCTGGCCGTCGACACCGCGATGGCGAACGGTGCCGTCGGTGCCCGGATGACCGGTGGCGGCTTCGGCGGTTCGGCCATCGCGCTCGTCGACCGGGAGGGCCGTGAGCGCATCGCTACAGCCGTCACCGCCGCCTTCGCCGACGCCGGGTACCGCGAGCCGACCGTGTTCACGGTGCACGCGGCGCAGGGCGCACGGCGCGACGCGTAGCGGCGCGGCCGCGCTGCGCGCGCGGCGCGCGGCGCGCGGCGCGCCGCGCGCCCGGAGCGGCGCGCAGCGCACGCTTCGCGCTGAGCGACAGTGCGCGGCCCGGCGGCCGCGCGGGCTGTCGCTGACCGCGAAGGGCCGTGCCAGGCCGGGCCGGGCCAGCCGGGCCGAACCGGGCCGGCACCGGCCGGCACCGGTCGGGCCCGGCACGCCGGGCCGGGCCCGGCCAGCGGTGCCGGACGAGGCCGGCACCGGGCTGACCGTGCCCGCCGGGCCGGCACCGGGCCTCCCGGCCGCCACGCTCCTGCAGACCGCGGCGTCACCTGCATCCGCACAACGAGAACCGGCTCGCGCCACGGACGTCCGTGGCGCGAGCCGGTTCTCGTTGTGCGGGGCCGATCTGCGCCGACTGACGACGGCGGACCTACCGCGTCCGCGCACCTACTTCAGGTGGCGCTCCGCGGCCTCGACGACGTTCTTCATGAGCATCGCGCGGGTCATCGGTCCGACCCCGCCCGGCGTCGGCGACAGGAAACCGGCGACCGACGCGACCGCGGGATCGACGTCGCCGCGGAGCTTCGCCTTCCCGGTCGCCGGGTCGACGATGCGACTGATGCCGACGTCGATGACCGCAGCACCGGGCTTGACCCAGTCCGGCTGCACGAGCCCGGCGACCCCGGCCGCGGCGACGATGATGTCCGCGCGGCGGCACTCGGCGGCGACGTCCTCGGTGAGCGAGTGCGTGAGGGTGGCGGTCGCCTCGAGGCGGGTGAGCAGCAGCCCGAGCGGACGGCCGACCGTCAGCCCCTGCCCGATGATCGTGACGTGCTCGCCCCGGATCGGGACACCGTACGCATCGAGCATCGCGACGATGCCGCGCGGGGTGCACGGCAGCGGGGCGTCGATCGTGCCGGCACCACCGGGCACGGCGAGCACGAGCTCACCGAGGTTCGTCGGGTGCAGGCCGTCGGCGTCCTTCGCCGGGTTCATCAGCTCGAGCATCGGGATCGGGTCGATGCCCTGCGGCAGCGGGAGCTGCACGATGAACGCGGTGACCCGCGGGTCGTCGTTCATCTGCAGGATCGCAGCCCGGATGTCGGCCGCACTCGCGGACGAGGGCAGGTCGATGCGGACCGAGTCGAGCCCGATCTGCGCCGAGTCCTTGTGCTTGCCGGCGACGTACGACACCGAGCCCGGGTTCTGGCCGACCATGATCGTGCCGAGCCCGGGACGGAAGCCGTGGTCGTGCAGGCGGTCGATGCGGACCTTCAGGTCGTCGAGCGTGCGCGCGGCGAGGGCGGTGCCGTCGATGCGGACGGCACTGCCCTCCCCCGCCCAACGCTCACGAGGGAGCGCGGCGCTCACGCGTAGAGCGGGAACGCGTCGGTCAGGGCCTCCACCCGGGCCGAGAGCGCTTCGATGTCCGGGTTCGGCATGAGGGTCAGCGCGATGATGTCCGCCACCTCGGTGAACTCGGCGTCGCCGAACCCGCGGGTCGCGAGCGCCGAGGTGCCGATGCGGACACCCGAGGTGACCATCGGCGGACGCGGGTCGAACGGCACCGAGTTGCGGTTCACGGTGATGCCGACCTCGTGCAGCAGGTCTTCTGCCTGCTTGCCGTCGACCTCGGACTCGCGCAGGTCGACGAGCACCAGGTGCACGTCGGTGCCGCCGGTGAGGACGTCGATGCCCGCGGCCTTGGCGTCGTCCTGCGTCAGCCGGTCGGCCAGTGCCTTCGCACCGCGCAGCGTGCGCTCCTGGCGGTCCTTGAACTCCGGTGTCGCGGCGAGCAGGAACGCGGTGGCCTTGGCGGCGATCACGTGCATGAGCGGGCCGCCCTGCTGCCCCGGGAACACGGCCGAGTTGAGCTTCTTGAAGAGCGACTCCTCGTTGGACAGGATGATGCCCGAGCGGGGACCGGCGAGCGTCTTGTGCACGGTCGAGGAGACGACGTGGGCGTGCGGGAGGGGCGACGGGTGCAGGCCCGCGGCGACGAGACCGGCGAAGTGCGCCATGTCCACCCAGAGCGTCGCGCCGACCTCGTCGGCGATCTCGCGGAACTTCGCGAAGTCGAGCTGACGGGGGTACGCCGACCACCCGGCGATGAGGACCTTCGGCTGGTGCTCGATCGCCTTCGCGCGGATGTCGTCGTAGTCGACCTCGAACGTCTCCGGGTCGACGCCGTAGGACACGGCGTTGTAGATGCGGCCGGAGAAGTTGAGCTTCATGCCGTGGGTCAGGTGGCCGCCGTGGGCGAGCTCGAGGCCCAGGATGGTGTCGCCGGCGGAGGCGATGGCGTGCAGGACCGCGGCGTTCGCGCTGGCGCCGGAGTGCGGCTGCACGTTCGCGTACGCGGCACCGAAGAGGGCCTTCGCACGGTCGATGGCGAGCTGCTCGGCGATGTCGACGAACTCGCAGCCGCCGTAGTAGCGCTTGCCCGGGTAGCCCTCGGCGTACTTGTTCGTGAGCACCGAGCCCTGCGACTCGAGGACGGCGCGGGACACGAAGTTCTCGGACGCGATCATCTCGAGGGTGTCGCGCTGACGGCCGAGTTCCTGCTGGAGGACGGCCGCGATCTCCGGGTCGACCTCGGCGAGCGGGGCGTTGAAGGTGGTCCGGGCTGCGTCGGCGGACGCGGCGGCGGGGGTGAGATCGGTGATGGACACGGGACTCCTCGTTGTCTGGCCGCCGCGCACACGCGTACGACGGGGTGGACGGGTGGGCGCGGCCCAGGCGTACGGCTGCGCTCCGTGTCAGGTGTCGCTCCCCGATGGTGACCCATCCAACGCCAGTCGCGACCGTTCGATCGTACCGAGGCCGCAGGTTCGTGTCACCCTTGTCCCCATGACCATGCTGAGTCCGGACCTCGACGAGCGCACGTCGGTGCGGGCCGACGTCCCGTGGACGACCGTGGTGTGGGACGACCCGGTGAACCTGATGTCGTACGTCACCTACGTCTTCGAGTCGTACTTCGGGTTCCCGCGGGCGAAGGCCGAGCGCCTCATGCACCAGGTCGACTCCGACGGTCGGGCGGTCGTCGCGACGGGGCACCGCGAGGAGATGGAGCGACACGTGGAGGCCATGCACGGGTACGGCCTGCAGGCGACCGTCGACCGGGCCCCCGCCGCGTGATCCCCTTCGTCCGTCGCGCCGACGGCGTGCACCTCGGACTGGCCGCCGGCGAGCGCGCCGTGTTGACGTCCCTCGTGGAGCAGTTGCGCCAGGTCTTCGACCACGACCTGGCGACGGACCCGGTGGCGACGCGGATGTTCCCGGACGCCTACCCGGGGGACGACGAGGCCAGCGCCGAGTTCCGCCGGTACACGCAGGACGACCTGCGCACCGCCAAGTCCGCCAACGCGGCCGTCGTGCACGAGTGGCTGACGGGCACCCGGGACGGAGCGCTCACCCGCGCCGACGAGCAGGCCTGGCTCCGGTCGCTGACCGACCTGCGGCTCACCATCGCGGACCGCCTGGGCATCGTGGACCGGGACACCGCGGACAACGGCCTGGACGGGGACGACGGCAGCATCGGCCTGCGGGACGTCTACGACTGGCTCGGGTACGTGCAGGAGCACCTGGTCGTCACGATCTCCTCCCGCTGACGGCCAGGAGGCCCGTTCCACCGCCGCCAGGTGCCTCCCGTCCGGCGGCACACCGGTCCGGAGCGCCGCCCGGGCGGAGCGGGCAGGTCGGACAGAGCTCGGTCGGATCGGGCCGGCTCAGCGCCCGAGCAGCTCCGCCCGGTGTGCCCGCGCCCACGCGGACAGCGGGGTCGCCGGCGTCCCGGTCATGCGCTCGACCTCGTCTGTGACGGCGTCGACCCCGTCGAGACCCCTTCGGGCGACACGACCGAACTGCTGCCGGAGCCCCTCGGCCTGCCACGCGGGCATCCCGGTCAGCCGCAGCACGCCGCCGAACGCCCGGCTCGGCAGGTGCAGGTAGCGCACCGGACGCCCGAGGCCGGCGGTGAGCTCCTGTGCCACCCCGCGTCCGTCGAGCAGTTCCGGTCCGGTCAGCACCGGTTCCTCGCCCCGGTGGACCCCGGCGGTGAGGACCGTGGTCGCGACGCGGGCGATGTCGACGGTGTCGATCCAGCCGATGCCCCCGCGTCCCATGGTCTGCGGGAAGACCCCGCGCCGGATCGCCGGCCCCGAGGACACCAGGTTCGTCATGAAGCCGGACGGGTGCAGGATCGTCCGCTCGAGGCCGCTGGCCCGGACCGCGCGGTCGATCCGCCAGATGGCGCTCGCCCACGGCATCGGCGAGTGCTCGGCTGCGTCGCCGCCGGACAGCTGCACGATCGCGCGGACCCCGGCGGCACGGGCGGCGTGCACCGCGGTGATGCCGTGTTCCGCCTGGCGCTCGGTGGCGGCGGTGACGAGGAACAGCTGGTCGACGCCGTCGAGCGCCGCGGTCATGGTCTCGCCGTCGTCCATGTCCGCGAGGCGCGCGTCGATGCCGCGGTCACGGAAGGCCCGGACCTGGTCAGCGCGGCGGACGACGGCGCGGACGTCCGCTCCCGCCGGGTGCAGCATCCCGACGGTCTTGCCGCCGACGTCGCCGGTCGCACCGGTCACGGCGATGGTGTCGCTCATGGTTCCTCCTCTGTGTGGGGGCAGCCCGGACGAGTATCAGCTACCTGATACCGCACGCTACGCCGTACGATCGGTCCGTGCCCCGGGAGTTCTCAGCGACGCGAGACGACGTCGATGCCATCGCCGCGTGGACCGTCATCCGGGCGGCACGCGCACTCGCCCGACGACTGGCGACGGAGCTGGAGCCCCTCGACCTCACCCCGGTGGAGTTCGGGGTCCTCGTGCAGCTCGCCGCGGCGGACGGTCTGAGCCAGGCGGAACTCGCGCGCGCGGTCGGCGTCCGGCCACAGAGCATGACGCCCCTCGTGACCGGGCTGCACGACCGCGGGCTCCTCGACCGCGGGACGGAACGCGGGCGCGGCCGCCAGTCGCGGATCCACCTCACCGGTGCCGGGCGCGACCTGCTCGGCCGCGCGTACCCGCTCGTCCACGCGAGCAACCGGTGGTTCGGCGACGACCCGGCGCAGAGCAACGCCCTCGTCGCGACCCTCCGGCCCCTGCTCGGCGACACCGCGGGGCCGGCGGACACCTTCCCCTGACCGCGCGACCGGAGCGCACCGCGCACCGGCCGCGGCGCCCGTCAGAGCCGAGGCGACCCGCCGGATCCGCACCGGGCCTCCCGTCCGGCCTCGCGCGGACGCGCGCACGCCCCCGGTAGCCTGATCCGGTGACGACCCCGACGCCCGAGACCCCCACGCACTGGACCCTGACGCTGGTCTGCGACGACCAGCCCGGCATCGTGCACGCCGTCTCCGGAGCGGTCGTCGCCGCCGAGGGCAACATCACCGAGTCCCAGCAGTTCTCCAGCGCGGACACGGACACCTTCTTCATGCGCCTGCAGGTGATGGCACCGGTGGACCGCCAGACGTTCCAGGAGGCCCTCGCCCCCGTCGTCGAGCGCTACGGCATGCGCGTGCAGCTCGACGTCGTCGGCCGGCCGATGCGCACGCTCGTCCTCGTGTCGAAGGCCGGCCACTGCCTCAACGACCTGCTGTACCGGCAGCGCGGCGGGCAGCTGCCGATCGACGTGCCGCTCGTGCTGTCGAACCACACCGACCTCGCCGAGCTCGCGTCGTTCTACTCGGTGCCGTTCGAGCACCGACCGGTGTCCGACGCCGGGTCGAAGGCCGCGATGGAGCGCCGGATCCTCGAGGCGGTCGAGGAGCACGACATCGAGCTCGTCGTCCTCGCCCGGTACATGCAGATCCTCTCCCCCGAGCTCTGCGCGGCCCTCGCCGGTCGTGCGGTGAACATCCACCACTCGTTCCTGCCCGGCTTCAAGGGCGCGAACCCGTACCGGCAGGCGCACGCCCGCGGGGTGAAGCTCATCGGTGCGACGGCGCACTTCGTCACGAGCGACCTCGACGAGGGCCCGATCATCGAGCAGAACGTCGTGCGGGTCGACCACACCAAGGAGCCCGCCGAGCTGGTGTCCATCGGTCAGGACGAGGAGTCCCGCACCCTGACCCAGGCCGTCCGCTGGATCGCCGAGGACCGCGTGCTCCTCGACGGCGCCCGCACGATCATCTTCAAGTAGGTCCGCCGATGCGCGACGCTCCCCGCAGTCCGGTCGACCCTGGCGACGACCCCGTGCCCGCCTCGGCCCCCACGCCGCGTCCCCCGGTGGACGTCTGGACCGTCCTCCGGTTCCTGGTGTGCGCCTTCGGCCTGCTGTCCCTGGCGTACTGGGGCTACCTGTCGTGGCCGTACCCGTTCCCGGCGGTGTTCTTCATCGTCGGCGCCCCGCTCTTCGCGGCCGTCGTCTGGTACTTCTTCCGGTCACCGCGCTCCCCGATCGAGACCGACGTGGTCGGGAAGACCGTCGTCGAGACCGCCCTCGTCGTCGCCGCCGGTGCCACCTGGATCTCGCTCGGCCACCCCGTCGTCGGGCTCGTGTTCGTCGTCGTCGCTGCGGTCAGCGGCGTGGTCGCGTTCCGGCGGGAGACCGCGTGACCGACGCGGGCCGCGGGGCCGGTGGGGAGGCCCGGAGGACGCTGGTGCGCGCCGCACGCCTGGTCGACGCGGCCGGGTCCGTCGAGGACGGATGGGTGCTCGTCGGCGGCGACACGATCCTCCAGGTCGGGTCCGGAACCGCACCCGCGGCGGAGGAGGTCGTCGACCTCGACGACGCGGTCCTGACGCCCGGCTTCACGGACCTGCACGGGCACGGCGGCGCGACCGAGGCGTACGAGGACGAGTCCTTCACCCGGGCCCTGGCGGTGCACCGCGCGCACGGCACCACCCGGTCGGTCCTGTCGCTCGTCGCGAACCCCGTGCCCGCGTTGGTCGCGTCGCTGGCGCAGGTGCGTACCGTGATGGCGACGGATCCGCTCGTGCTCGGCGTCCACCTGGAGGGGCCGTTCCTCTCCCCGCACAACAAGGGCGCCCACAACGAGGACCACCTCCTCATGCCGACCCCGGCGGACGTCGACACCCTGCTCGAGGCCGGCGAGGGCGTCCTCCGGCAGATCACCATCGCGCCCGAGCTGCCGGGAGCGATCGACGCCGTGCGCCGGTTCGTCGCCGCGGGCGTCACGGTCGCGGTCGGACACACCGTGGGGACGCTCGACCAGGCGCGTGCCGCCTTCGACGCCGGCGCAACCGTCCTGACGCACGCCTTCAACGCGATGCCCGGGCTGCACCACCGCGCGCCGGGACCGATCGGGGCGGCGGTGTCGGACGACCGGGTCACGCTCGAGCTCATCCTGGACGCGGTCCACGTGCACCCCCTCGTCGCCGCGACGCTGTTCCGCGCCGCCCCGGGTCGGGTCGCGCTCATCACCGACGCGATGGGTGCGGCGGGAGCGGCCGACGGCGACTACCGCCTCGGGTCGCTCGACGTGACCGTGACGGACGGGGTCGCCCGCGTCGCCGGGACGGACACCATCGCGGGGTCGACCCTGACGCAGGACGTCGCACTCCGGAACGCCGTGACCCTCGCCGGGCGGACGCTGCCCGAGGCCGTGGCGGCGCTCACGAGCACCCCGGCCGCGGCGGTCGGGTTCGGGGACCGGCTCGGCCGACTCGCGCCGGGGTACGCGGCGGACCTCGTCGCGCTGTCGCCGACGCTCGAGGTGCGGCGGGTGTGGGGCGGCGGGCGTGAACTGCGCTGACGATCGGCGCTCCGGTCCGCGGACGTCTGTGACACTCCGTGACGGCATGCGGCGCCGGCCTCGACCCGGCTGCATAGGCTCCCTGCACCGGCGGACCCACCGCCGCCACCCGGAGGAGCACCGATGCCCGAGCAGTCCATCGCCGAACAGGTCGACACGTTCAACGAGGGCTTCACCGCCCAGATCGGCCCCGACCTGAGCGCGGTGTTCGACCGGGAGCAGGCGGCTCTCCGTGCAGCGGGTGTGCCGAGCACCGCCGCCGGCGTGGGCGACACCGTCCCCGACGCCGCGCTGCTGACGGCGACCGGCACCGACACGTCACTGGCCGCCGAGCTCGACGGCTCCCCCGCCGTCGTGGTGTTCTACCGCGGCGCCTGGTGCCCGTACTGCAACCTGACGCTCCGCACGTACCAGCAGGACCTGCTGCCGGAACTCACCGCCCGCGGGGTCCGGCTCGTCGCGATCTCACCGCAGACGCCCGAGGGCTCGGAGCAGGCGATCGCGAACGGCGAGCTGGCGTTCCCCGTCCTGTCGGACCCGGCGAATGCCCTGGCCGCGCAGCTCGGCATCGTCACCGAGCCGGACGGGCCCGCGCGGGAGGCGCACACGCAGCTCGGCTTCGACGTCGCCGACAGCAACGTCGACCACACGGCGCAGATCCCGTTCCCGTCGGTGTTCGTCGTCGACGGCGACCGGGTCGTCCGGTTCGCCGACGTGCACGTCGACTACACGACGCGCACCGAGGTGGCGGAGGTCCTCGACGCCGTCGACCGCGTCGCCGGGTAGCGGCTCGCCGGAGCTGGTCCGGCCGTCCTCAGCGGTCGACCGGCACAGCGGTGTCGCGGATCCATGACGCGATCATCGCCGTGGCCGTCGAGAACTCCGTCAGCGCCGGACGGTTCAGGAAGGCATGGCGGGTACCCGGCAGGACGTGGTGTGCCACGTCGACACCGGCGGCACCGAGCTCCGCCCCGAAGAGGTCTCCCGAGGCCGCCATGTTGTCGTGCTCGGCGTTGATGAACAGCGCCCGCGGGAACCCCCCGACGTCGTGGCCGCCGGGGAAGGCGAAGCGGTCCGACAGCCCACCGCCCCGACCGACGTAGTTGCGGTTCATCACGTCCAACGCCCACGGCGCGTGGGTGATCCGCCGGTGCCGACGCGAGCGCCGCCGCGCGTCGTGGTGTCGGGGGTGGACCGGGTGGAAGAACCCGTAGGCGAACACCGCTCCGGCCGGCGGGGAGGACCCGTCGTCGAGTGCGCGGAGCGTCGCGGCGGCCGCCAGGCACGCTCCGGCACTCGCGCCGCCGAGGACCGCGCCGTCCGGGGACCGGGCGGCGATCGTCCGGTACGCCTGCAGCACGTCGTCGAGGGGCAGCGGGAACCGCACCCGGGGACGCCCCGCCCGCTGCCGGACCCATGCCAGGCCGGGGACCGGCGCCAGGCGGTGGTCCACCGTGGCCAACGGGACGCCGAGCCGGGCCAGTTCCTGCGCGACCGCGTGCGCCTCGGGCTGGTCGAGCCCACCCCGGAAGAACCCGCCGCCGTGGAGCCAGAGGAGCGTCGGGGTGTCCGCGGTCCGGGCGGGGGACGCCTCGTACCACCGGATCGGGACGGCGTGGTCGGACTGCCCGGTGGTGCCGCTGGCCGCAGGCCCCCCGGCGTGCGTCAGCTGGCGCCGCCTCACCGGTCGCGCGGCCGGTCGCGCTCCGCGGTCGCCCACGTCGTGTCGGCGGTGTCACCGACACGGAGCGACAGCGTGCCGCCCCGGTTGACGAACGATGCCGGCACCCACGACTTCGTGAGGGTCTTCCCGTCGAGCCGCGCGCCCTGCACGTACTGCTCCGTCCCCGAGGACCGGATCACGATCCGCTGCCCGCTCGACCGCCGGATGTCGACGGTGCTGAACGTCGGGCTCCCGATGAGCATCTCGGCCCGGCCGGGCGTCTGCGGGAACAGAGCGATGGAGGCGAAGACGTACCAGGCGCTCATCGTGCCGAGGTCGTCGTTGCCCGGCAGGCCGCTCGGCCCGGTGCGGTAGGCGTCGTCGACGACGCGGCGCACGGTCTCCTGCGTCTTCCAGGGCTGCCCGAGTGCGTTGTACATCCACGGCGTGTGGATGTCGGGCTCGTTGGTCGGGTCGAACCGCGTCGCGTCGCCACCGGTCACGGCCCAGTTGCCCGAGGCGTCGTGGAAGAACGCGTCGAGCCGGGCGACCGCGGCGGCGTCCCCACCGAGGGCGGACGACAGCCCGCTGACGTCCTGCGGCACGAGCCACGTGTACTGCGCGCTCGTCCCCTGCGCGAAACCGGTGCCGGTCGACGGCGACCACCCGGGCGTCCACGACCCGTCGGCCTGGCGCGCGGCCTGGTACCCGACGGCCGCGTTGAACGTGTTCTCCCAGTACTCGCCCCGGGCGGCGAACATCCGGGCGTCGGAGCGCAGCCCGAGCGACGACGCCCAGTACCCGAGGGCGCTGTCGGAGATGGAGTCCTCGAGCGTCTCGGCCGCGCCGCCCCAGCACGAGCAGTCGTCGTTCGCGGCGTAGTGCCGCTGCAGGTACTCGTCGAGCGCGGGCCGTTGCGCCAGGCACTGGCCCGGGCACCCGATGTCGCTCTCGGCGTCGGCGTTCTCGACGGTCGCCTGCTTGCGGAGCGAGGCGTAGGCCGCACGGACGTCGAAGTTGCGGACGCCCATGGCGTACCAGGTGGCGAGGGTCGCGGCCGAGGGGTCGCCGGTCATCACGTGGGTCGGTGCGCCGAGGTGCAGCCACCGGTCCCACACGCCGCCGTTCTGCTCGGCGAACCGCAGCATCGACTGCGCCATGTCGCCGGCGACGTCCGGCCGCAGCAGCGCGAGCAGCTGGATCTGCGCCCGGTACTGGTCCCATCCGGAGTACGTGCCGTAGACGGCGCGGTGTCCGCGGTCGATCCGGTGCACCCGCATGTCCGGCCCGAGGTACCGTCCGTCGCGGTCGTTCAGCGTGTTCGG
Source organism: Curtobacterium sp. MCBD17_008 (assembly GCF_003234475.1). Lineage (NCBI taxonomy): Bacteria > Bacillati > Actinomycetota > Actinomycetes > Micrococcales > Microbacteriaceae > Curtobacterium > Curtobacterium sp. MCBD17_008. The sequence continues at coordinate 14,860 of NZ_QKTK01000003.1, forward strand.
CTGCATGAGTGCGTGGTACACGGCCGTGTAGAGCTGCGTGGTGCGGTCCGCGGTGCCGCCGCCGACCCGGATGCGCGAGAGTTCGCGGTTCCAGGAGGCGCGGGTGTCGGCCGCCACGCTGGCGACGGTGGCGTGCTTCCGCACCTCGGCGTCACGGTTCGCGACGGCGCCGGCGGCGCTGACGTACGAGATGCCGATCTTCGCGTGCACGGTGGCACCCCGGCGCGCGTCGAACCCGACCCACGCGCCGGAGCCGCGTCCGGCCCGGTCGGCGCCGGTGAGGTACCCCTCCCCGCCGGAGGCGCGCGTGCCTCCCGGCTGGACGGCACCGTCCTTCCAGGTGCCGGTGCTCGTGAACGGCTTGTCGAAGGTGGCCGTGAAGAACAGGCGGTAGTAGCTGCGCCGGTCGGGGTTCGTCGCGCCGCCGCCGTTCGCGCGGCGGCTGCAGAAGCCGCCGGTCAGGACGCTGCCGCTGACCGTGCGGGTGCGGGCGTCGACACGGGTGTCGGCGGCCTCGCTGCCGTTGATCGAGTTCGACGTGCGGAAGAGCAGGTTGGCGTCCTGCCCGGCCGGGAACGTGAACTCGCCGATGCCGGCGCGGGTGGTCACGGCGAGGTCGGTGCTGACGCCGTTGTCGAGCGTGACGCCGTAGCGGCCGGGGCTGGCGTGCTCCTGGTCGTGCGAGTACCCGGCGGCGTAGACGGCATCGGTCGAGTCCGCGGAGGGCGAGGTCGTGACGGGCGTCGTGACCGGCATGATCGGCACGTCGCCCGCGGCACCCGGAGCGCAGCCGGCGCCGTTGAGGTGCGTGAGGCTGAACCCGCGCAGCCGGTTGACGTCGTACGAGTAGCCGTTCGCGACCGGGGTGGAGGTCTGGTCGCCCTTCGTGCCCGTCGGGCTCCACTGGAGCATGCCGAACGGTGCGGTGGCTCCGGGCCAGGTGTTGCCGTCGTGGTCGGTCCCGATGAACGGGTCGACCGACGCCGCGGGGTCGGCTCCGTGCCGGGAGGCCGTGGTCACGCCCGCCCCGGACGCTGCGGTCCCCGGGCTGGCTGCGGCCGGGGCGACCACCGCCCCGGTGCCGAGCAGTGCGGCGATCGTGGCAACCGCGGCGAGCGGGACCGGACGGAGGAGCGGGCGACGGTGCGCGCGGGAACGGGTCACGGTCGTGACGCTAGCCCCCTCGGACGGGGGACGCCACCACCGTCACCGGGAGGTCGGCGGCTGTTCACGTGGTGGTCGCCTCGAGCCGTCCGAGCCCGGGACCGGTCACCCTGGTCGCCGGATCCAGGTGCTGCGAGGATGACGACATGAGCGTCATGGTCTCCGTGTTCGATGCCCGCCGGACCCGCACGAGCGAGAAGTACACCGCGTTCGGCCCCGAGGTGCTGCCGATGTTCGTCGCCGAGATGGACTGCGCCCTCGCCGAACCCGTGCGGGATGCCCTGGTCCGGGCGGTCACCGACGGCGACACCGGGTACGTCGGGCACCACCGGGTGCTGCCCGAGGCCTTCTCCGACTTCGCCGCCGACCGGTGGGGCTGGTCGCTGGACCCCGACCTCGTCCGGACCACCACCGACGTCTCGGTCGCGGCGGTCGAGGTCCTCCGCCGCGTGATCGAGCCCGGGGACCAGGTCGTCATCATGCCGCCCGTGTACGCGCCCTTCTGGGAGTACGTCGGCGAAGCCGGCGGGTCCGTCACCGAGGTGCCGCTCCTCGCCCCCGAGGGCCCGGCCGACCCGTTCGACACGACGGCCGGCTGGCGGATGGACCTGGACGGCGTGCGGCAGGCCTTCGCGGACGGCGCCCGGACCGTGCTGCTGTGCAACCCGCACAACCCGCTCGGGCTCGTGCACGACCGGGAGTCCCTGGCGGCACTCGCCCGGCTCGCCGCCGAGTGGGACGCCGTGGTGGTGTCCGACGAGATCCACGCCCCGCTCGTGCACGCAGACGCCGTCTTCACGCCGTTCCTCGACTCGTGCCCGGAGGCCGCGGCCCTCGGGATCGCCCTGACGAGCGCGAGCAAGGCGTTCAACCTCGCCGGCACGAAGTGCGCCCTCATGGTCGGCGCGTCGGACCGTGCCCGCGGGTGGTTCGACGGACTGCCGGGCGAGGTCGTCGAGCGCACCGGGATCCTCGGGTACACCGCGAGCGTCGCCGCGTTCACGGAGGGCGGCCCGTGGCTGGCGTCCCTGCTCGCCGAGCTGGCGGCGAACCGCCGGGTCCTCGCGGAGGAGCTCGGCGCCGCGCTGCCCGGCGCGGGGTACCGGCAGCCGCAGGCTTCCTACCTGGCCTGGCTCGACCTGCGGACCCTGCCGTGGGGCGACGACCCCGCGCCGCTCCTGGTGGACCGGGCGCAGGTGGCGCTGTCGAACGGGCGGGACTTCGGGCGGCAGGGCATCGGGCACGTCCGGCTCAACTTCGGCTGCTCGGAGGAGACCCTGCGCGAGGGGCTCGCGCGCCTGGCCGCCGCCCGCTGACCTCCGCGGGGCTACTCGAACCGCTGCCACTCCGGCTTGTTCGCGTACGTGTACCGGTAGTAGTCGGCGAGCTGCAGGCCCGCGGCCGCTTCCTGGTCCACGACGACCGTGGCGTGCTCGTGCAGCTGCAGCGCGGAGCCCGGCACGAAGGACGACAGCGGACCCTCGACGGCGGCGGCGACCGCGTCCGCCTTCGCCGCGCCCTGGGCGACGAGGACGAGCTCGCGGGCCTCGAGGATCGTGCCGAGCCCCTGGGTCATGCAGTGCGTCGGCACCTGGTCGAGCGAGTCGAAGAACCGTGCGTTGGCCTCGCGCGTGGACGGCGCGAGCGTCTTGATGCGGGTGCGGGACGCGAACGAGGACGTCGGCTCGTTGAACCCGATGTGCCCGTTCGCCCCGATGCCGAGGATCTGCACGTCGACCCCGCCGGCAGCGCGGATCGCGGCGTCGTACTCCTTCGCGGCGAAGGCGAGGTCCCCCGCGCGGCCGTCCGGCACGCGCACCCGGGTGGGGTCGAAGCCGAGGGGCTCGACGACGTCGCGGGCGATGACGCTGGCGTACGACTCGGGGTGCTCGAGCGGGATGCCGACGTACTCGTCCAGGGCGAACCCGCGCGCCTGCGCGAACGACAGCTCGCCGGCCTCGACCCGGCGGCGCAGGTCGGCGTAGATGCCCTGCGGGCTCGACCCGGTGGCGAGCCCGACGACCGCCGCGGGCTTCGTGGTGACGACCGACGCGATCTTGGCCGCGGCGACGCGACCGACCTCCGCCGGGCTGGGCAGGATGATGATCTCCACGTCGTCAGCCTACTGGTCATGACCAGTCACGGACAGGGTGAGCGCGGCGGCGGGAGGTGGACCCGGGGCCGGTAGCGTGACGGCATGCCCACTCCCGACTTCGTCCTGTCCCTGCGCGAGAAGGTCGGGAACGACCTGCTCTGGCTCACCGGCGTCACCGCGGTCGTCACCCGCGGCGAGGGCGACGACCGCGAGGTGCTCGTCGTCCGCCGCGCCGACAACGGCGCCCTCACCCCGGTCACCGGCATCGTCGACCCGGGCGAGGAACCCGCCGTCGCCGCCGAGCGCGAGGTCCTCGAGGAGGCCGACGTCGTCGCCGTCGCCGAACGCCTGGCGTGGGTCCAGACGCTCGAGCCGATGACCTACCCGAACGGCGACCGCGCCCAGTACATGGACCTCGTCTTCGCCTGCCGCTGGGTCTCCGGCGACCCGTACCCGGCCGACGGTGAGAACACGGAGGCGTTCTGGGCACCGGTCACGAGCCTCCCGGACATGTCGGAGGACATGCGCCGACGGGTCGACGCGGCCCTCGCCGACGAGGTCGCTGCCCGCTTCGAGCGCTGACGGTCGGCGCCGGTGGCGGAACGCCACCGGCGCAGGTACCGTCGTGGGGATCCGCAGTGGTGCGTGACGAGCGCGCCGGAGACCGCGGCTGACGCCGCCGAGCCGCCCTGGAGGCCCGCATGCAGTTCACGACGACCGTCCGGCAGGCGCGCGGCAACGCGACCGGCCTGTCCGTCCCGGCCGAGGTCGTCGAGGAACTCGGGTCGGGCCGGCGTCCCGCGGTCGTCGTCACGATCGACGGCGGGTACACGTACCGGTCGACGGTCGGCGTCATGGGAGGGGAGTTCCTCGTCCCGCTGTCCGCAGAGCACCGGACGGCTGCCGGGATCGCGGCCGGGGACAGCGTGACCGTGTCCCTCGAGGTCGACTCCCTGCCGCGGACCGTCGACGTGCCCGCCGACCTCGACGCGGCGCTCAGCGCGGCGGGGGTCCGTGCGGCGTTCGACACCCTGTCGGGGTCGCGCAAGCGGGCGCTCGTCGACCCGGTCGAGCAGGCGAAGGCGCCGGAGACCCGCGCGCGGCGCATCGAGAGGGCGGTGGCGTCGCTCCGGGGGTGACCCGGTCAGGCGCCGAACTCGACCAGGACCCGCGGGATCTCGCCGAGCAGCTCGCTCGCCAGGTACCCCATCGGCCCGACCTGCACGGCCAGTCGGTCGCCGGCCGCCGCGTGCACCTGGGTCGCCCAGACGGTGGCCTGGGCGACGTCGGCCCCGCGTGCCAGCAGGCCGGTTATCGCGCCGGAGAGCACGTCGCCGCTGCCGCTCGTCCCGAGTCCGCCGGCACCGGTGCCCTTCGCCCACGCCCGGCCGTCCGGCGCGGCGACGACCCCGCCGAGCGACACGACGGCGCCGAAGCGCTCGGCGATCTCCGCCGCGTCGGTGTGGTCGTCGGAGCAGTCACGGCCGAGGAGCCGTTCCGCCTCGCCGGAGTTCGGGGTCATCACGAGTCGTCCGCGCAGGGGCGCGAGCTCGTCCACGAGGTCCGCCGCGACACCGAGCGCGAAGGCGTCGAGCACCACGATGGTGTCGTCACCGACCGCCGCGGCGAGTCCGGCGACGAGGTCACGGCTGCCGTCGGGTTCGTCCAGGCCCGGTCCGACGAGCACGGCGTCCGCGCTCGCGAGGTCGTCCGTCAGGGTGTCGACGGCGCCGACCGCGACGTGGCCGTCGTCGTCCTGGGGAAGCGGTTGCACGCCGGACTCGGGCAGGGCGACGGCGACGTGCGGGGCGACGCTCTCCGCGACGGCGAGCGTCAGTCGGCCACCACCGACGCGGAGCGCCGCGGTCGCGGACAGCATCGCGGCACCGGGGGTCTTGGCCGCGCCGCCGACGACGAGCACCTGCCCGCGGCCGTACTTGCTCCCGCCGACCTCCGGCAGGGTCCACTCGCGCAGCAGGTTCGGGGTGACGGGGGTGGGTTCAGACACGGGCGTCGTCCTTCCGGCCTTCGTGTTCGGTGACGGTGGCGCCCGGGTCCTCGTCGAGGTGGCCGGTGCCGGAGAACTCCTCGAGGGACCAGCGGCTCCCGAGGCCCTCGCGTCGGAGCCGGGTCAACGAGGCGTTCGCGACGGTGTGCGACTCGGCGAAGTCCATGAGCTCCGGCTCGTCGAGGTCGAGGCAGACGGCGATGACCAGCATGACGACGGCGTCGTGCGCGGCGATGACGAGACGGTCGGCACCGTCGAGCCGGTCCACGTCGGCGAGCAGCGAGCGCAGCCGGAGCATGACGTCGACCCAGGACTCCCCGCCCGCGGGTCGGTGGTAGTACTTGCCGAGCCACTGCCGGCGCTGCTCCTCGTCGGGGTGCAGGTTCGCCGAGCCGGTCCGGGTGAGCCGGTCGAGCACGCCGAGCTCCCGGTCGCGGAGTCGCTCGTCGACGCGGCGCGGGGGTTCGGCGAGGCCGCCGGCCTCGAGCGCGATGCCGATCGTCTGCTGCGCGCGTCGGTACGGGGAGACCCAGAGCACCACCGGGACGTCGTCGACCCCGCGTTCGGCGAGTTCCGCTCCGAGCGCTCGCGACTGCTCCTCGCCGAGCGGGCTCAGCGGGACGTCGGCGTCCCGGTGGTCGACCTCGATGACGTCGGCCCCGGCGGCCTCCGCCCGGGCTGCTGCGACGTTGGCGGTGGACTCTCCGTGGCGGACGAGCCAGATCTCGGTGACGGCCATGGCCGCGACGCTAGCCGGGAGGCGCTGGACCGGTTCCCGGGCAGAGGCGCGGCCCCGCCTCGACGCTCGGGCGCACACGGCACCGCCCGTCGGGGGACGAGCGGTGCCGTGTGCGTCGGGGAGGGGTCGGGGTCAGACGCGGCCTGCGCGACGACGTCGGGCGACGACCGTCAGTCCGAGGCCCGCGGCCAGCAGCACGCCGGCGATGCCGAGCGGGAGCGTCGGGTCGCTGCCGGTGAAGGCAAGGGTCCCGGTGGGCGTCCGACCGGTGCCGGTACCCACGTCACCGGCGGTCGGCGTCGTCCCGGTCGGCGTCGTCCCGGCCGGCGTGGTGGGGGTCGGCGTCGGCGTGGTGGGCGTCGGCGTCGGGACCGGAGCGGTGGGCGCAGGGGTGGGAGTCGGGGTCGGCGTCGGGGTGGGCGCCAGGACCCGGACGGTGACGACCTGGGTGTCAGCCGGGCCGGTGCCGTTCGAGGCGGTGATCGTCACGGTCGAGGACCCCGGCGCGGTCGGGGTGCCCGAGATGACGCCGGTGGTGCTGTCGATCGTGAGACCGGTCGGCAGGCCCGTGGCGGTGAAGGTCGGCGTCGGCGTCCCGGTGGCGGTCACGGTGTGGCTGTAGGGCTGTCCGGTCGTCGCGTCCGTGGGCGTGCCGGAGGTGATCGACGGCGCGACGGTCGGCGTGGGGGTGGCGGGCGGCGGGCAGGTCTGTGACGGCGTGATCGTGTTCGTGTCGAGCGTCACCGCGCCGTTCAGGGCGAGCAGGCGGCCCTGGACCGTTGCACCGGTGACCGCGGTGACGGACTGCTGGGCGAGGACGGTGCCCTGGAACTGCGCACCGCTCTGGATGGTCGCGGAGCTGCCGACCTGCCAGAAGACGTTGCACGAGCTCGCGCCGCCGGTGATCAGGATCCGGGTGTCCGTCCCGACGACCAGCGTGGACGCTGCCTGGAACACCCAGGTCGACTGCGCGTCGCCGTCGAGGGTGAGCGTGTTGCCGTCCGACAGGTCCAGTGCACCCCCGGAGTAGACCCCGGGGACGAGCGGCGCACGGTTGTCGAGGTCGGTGACGTCGACGCCGCTCGGCGTGAGTGCCGCGGCCGCGTCGTACGCGGTCCGGGCGTCCTGCTGCGCCTGCGCGGCCTCGGTGCGGGACCGGACCGTGCCGGTGACGACGCCGTCCGGTGCCGCTCCGAACCCGGTGACCGCGGTGCCGGGCGAGACGCCGAGGTCACCGTTGACGACGGTCGGTCCGGTGTTGGTGACGGCGCTGGCCCCGAGGACGCCGTAGGTGGCAGCGGTCCCGAGCGTGACGGGCCCGTCGATCTCGGTGGCCGCGGAGGCGCCGGATGACGCCGTGAGGACGAGCGACACTGCGAGGCCCAGACCGGCACCACCCGTCAGGACGCTGCGGAGGAACGGTGACGCGGCCATGGAGGCACCTGTCTGAGAGGGAGAGGCACAGTGCGTTCGTCGACGACGGACGCATGATCTCCGGTCTCCGGAGTATGCGTCACATCTGCTCGGAACGGGGTGGAGACGCCCGATCCGCCTCGCTCACGGCCGGACTCCCAGGTCGCACACACGCTCGGAGCGGTCGCCGGCCGCCGCGGACCCCCAGTGCAGGGGGCACCACGCAGGAGCGGCGTCGGACGGGTGCACCCAGAGCCCCGTCCGACGCCGCGGTCGTCCCGCCCGACTACGCCCGTCGCACCCGCAGGCTGACGATCTCGAACGGCCGGAGCGTCAGCACGACGGGTCCGCCGTCCTCCCACGTCCCGTCGTCGAGCGGTCGTTCGAGCAGGTCCACCCGGGTGACGCCGGCGACGTCGAACCCGAAGTCCACGCCGACGTCGGTCGCCCGACCGCCGAGCGCCTCGTACAGCCGCACGACGACGTCCCCGCTCCGGTCCTCGGCGAGCTTCACGGCCTCGACGAACACCTGCGGCGACGACACGGTGACGAGCGGTTCGACGGCCGTGTCGCCGGGCACCGTCCGCACCGGCAGGTTGAGCCGGTACCCGGAGTCGGCGGCGTCGAGCACCGAGGCGCCGACGCGCAGCACGGTGCGGAACACGTGGTGCCCCTGGTCGGCCTCGGGGTCGGGGAACTTCGGCCCGCGCACGAGGGACTCCCGCACCTGGGTGGTGGTCCCGCCGTCCGCCCGGGTGCTCCGCGTGACGTCGTGCCCGTAGGTCGAGTCGTTCGCGATCGCGACCCCGAAGCCCGGCTCGGCGACGTGCACCCACCGGTGCGCACTCGTCTCGAACCGTGCGAAGTCCCACGAGGTGTTCTGGTGCGTCGGCCGGTCGATGTGCCCGAACTGGATCTCGCTCGACGCCTGGTCGGCCTTGAGGTCGAGCGGGAACGCCAGCTTGAGGAGCTTCTGCTGCTCGTGCCAGTCGACCTCGGTCTCGACGACCAGCTCGGGCTGCCCCTCGGTCGCCGTGTACCGGGTGGTCACGGTCGAGCTGCCGAACGGACGGACGACGACGAGCGCGTCACCCTCGACCGTGACGCTCGTCGCGGTGAGCGCGGACCCGTGGCGCTGGTACGCCCGGTCGATGTCCCACGCCTCCCACTGGTTCGGGGTGTCGCGGAACACGGTGTACTCAGCCGCTGCGGCGCCCGGGGCGACGGCGTCCCGCCCGGAGGCCCGCTCCACGAACGACACGACGTGCCCGGCCGCGTCGACGGTCGCGACGACCGCACCGGTGTCGAAGACGAACCGGTCGCCGTCCGGCTCGGGAGGCACGGCCCGCGCCACGTCGACGGGCGCGGCTCCCAGCGCGGTCACGCCGTCGGCGACCACCGGGGACGCGTTGAACCGGACCTGCGGGGCGGACGCGGCCGGTCCTCCCGGCTGGTCCGCGGTGGCCGCGCCGCCGGTGGCGAGTGCGGAGGTCGCCGTGCCGATCAGCTCCTCGAGGACACCTGCGACGCGGGCGTACTCGGCCTCCGCGTTCTCGTAGACCCAGGCGATGGACGAGCCCGGCAGGATGTCGTGGAACTGCTGGAGCAGCACGGTGTGCCAGGCCGACTCGAGTTCGTCGTACGGGTACGCCTGCCCGAGCCGGACGGCCGCGGTGGAGGCCCAGAGCTCGGCCTCGCGGAGCAGGTGCTCGGAGCGGCGGTTGCCCTGCTTCGTGCGGACCTGCGACGTGTACGTGCCGCGGTGGAACTCGAGGTACATCTCGCCGGACCAGACGCCGGGGGTGGGCAGCGCCTGTTCGAGCTCCTCGAACACCTGCGCCGGCGTGCCGAGGTCGACGCGGGGCGAGCCGTCCAGGTCGTGCTGGCGTCGGGCGGCGGCGACCATCTCGCGGGTCGGGCCACCACCGCCGTCACCGAAGCCGTAGAGCAGCATCGAGGTGTTCGCGACGCCGCGCTCCTTGTTCTGCCGCTCCCCCCGGTGCAGGTCCGCGGGCGAGACGTCGGAGTTGTACGTGTCCGCCGGGGGCAGGTGCGTGAGGACCCGGGAGCCGTCGATGCCCTCCCACAGGAACGACGTGTGCGGGATGACGTTCGTCTCGTTCCACGACGGCTTCTGCGTGACGAACCACTTCGACCCCGCGGCGCGCACGATCTGCGGGAGCGCGCCGGTGTACCCGAACGAGTCGGGGAGCCAGGCCTCGGGGGTGTCGATGCCGAACTCCTCGAGGAAGAACCGCTTGCCGGCGACGAACTGCCGGGCCAGGGCCTCACCACCGGGCAGGTTCGTGTCGGACTCGACCCACATGCCGCCGACCGGGATCCACCGCCCCTCGGCGACGCGCTGCTTGATCCTGCCGAACACCTCCGGGTACTCGTCCCGCATCCAGGCGTACTGCTGGGCGGACGAGCACGCGAACGTGAAGTCGGGGTCGCGGTCCATCAGGTCGAGCACGTTCGAGAACGTCCGGGCGCACTTGCGCTTCGTCTCCCGCACCGGCCAGAGCCAGGCGGAGTCGATGTGCGCGTGCCCGACGGCGATCGCGCGGTGCGCAGCAGCACTGGCGGGCACGGCGAGCGCAGTCGCCAGCACGGCGCGGGCGTCGGCGGCGGTCCCGGCCACGTCATCGGGGTCGAGTGCGTCCGCAGCCCGTTCGAGCACGCGGAGCACGTCGGCGCCGCGGGTGCCGTCGGTCGGGAGCTCGGCCATGAGACCGCGCAGCACCCAGAGGTCCTGCTGCAGCTCCCACACGGTGTCGTCGCGTTCGACGACCTCGAGTGCGCGGAGCCGGTAGATCGGGGCGTCGCCGGCGGTGTGCTTCGAGCCGAGCGGGGTGGCGCCCTGGAAGTCGTCGCCGCCGATGTCGGGGTTCGCGCCGGCCTCCACGTAGAGCTCGAACGACTCTCCCGGGCCGACCTGCAGCGGGACGGTGTCGTTGCGCGGCTCGATGGCCTTGATGGTGGAGCCGTCCGGGCGGAACGCGAGCCCTTCGGCCTGGAACCCGGGCTGGCGCTTGCTGAACCCGAGGTCGACGAGGAGCTCGGCGGTGGTGCCGTCAGCGGTGCCGAAGTCCGCGGGCACGGTGCCGGTGACCCGGAACCACGTGGTGCCCCACGGTCGGGCGCCCCACGGCTCGCCGACCGTGAACGGCGTGTACGTCTGCTGCACGGCCTCGGCGAAGGGCACCGGTTCGTCCGGCACCTGCCAGGCCTCGATCGTCACCGGCGATGCCCGTCGGTGGACGTTCGGGTCGACGCGGTCCCGCACGAGTCGCGCGATGCGGGCCTCGACGAGCGGTTCGTCCTGGTGCATGGGGGTCCTTTCGTTCCGCGTGGTGAGCGCGGCTGGGGTGCGGTGGTCAGCCCTTGATGCCGCCGGCGAGGGCGTTGCCCCCGCCGAGGCCGCGGGACACGAGCACGTAGAGGGCGATGACGGGCACGGAGTAGACGATCGAGAACGCGGCGAGCTGCCCGTACGCGACGGCCCCGTTCTGACCGAAGAAGTTGAAGATGCTCACCGCGGCGGGCACCTTGTCGGGCGAGAGCAGCAGGACGAAGGGGACGAAGAAGTTCCCCCACGCCTGGATGAACACGAAGATGAACACCACGGCGATGCCGGGTCGCATGAGCGGCACGACGATGCGGGTGAGCGTCGTGAACATCGAGGCGCCGTCGGTCCAGGCCGCTTCCTCCAGCGAGATCGGCACCGAGTCCATGAAGTTCTTCGCCATCCAGATCGCCATCGGCAGGCTGGTCGCGGCGAGGAAGAAGACGCAGCCCCAGATGTTGTCGATGAGGTTGAGCGACACGAAGAGCGCGTAGACGGGGACCATCATCGCGGTGATGGGCAGACCGGTGCCGAACAGGATGCTGTACAGGAACGGCTTGTTCACGCGCAGCTTGTACCGGGACAGCGGGTACGCGGCGAGGAGCGCGGCGACGACCGTCACGACGGCCGTGCCACCGGAGAGCAGCAGGCTGTTCGCGAGCGGGATGAACGACAGTTCCGGCGTGAGCACCTGGGTGAAGTTGTCGAGCGTGAACTGCGACGGCAGCTTCACCGACAGCGACGCCTGCGTGTCCACCGACGCGAGCACGAGCCAGAGCAGCGGCACCGCGAAGCACACCGCGATGACGAGCAGGACGATGTTCGACACCCACCGGAGGGTGCGACCCCGGGGCGAGGTCATGTGGACCGCGCCCGGGGCGGTCACCGAGCGGGTGACGTTCGAGACCGGACGGTCAGCGGTGAGGGCCATGGTCAGTCCACCTCCGGCTTCAGTGCCTTGATGTAGATGATCGAGAAGACCGCGCCGACCACGAGCAGGATGGTCGCGATCGCCGTCCCGAAGCCGAGCTGCGAGAACTGGAACGCCTCCTGGTACGCCAGGATCGGCAGGGTCGACGAGTTCGTGCCTGGTCCGCCGCCCGTCATCACGAAGATGAGGGTGAAGACCGACAGGGTCTGCAGCGTCGTGAGCATGAGGTTCGTCGAGATGCTGCGGCGGATGACCGGCAGCGTGATGTAGACGAGACGCTGCCAGCCGGTGGCGCCGTCGACCTCGGCGGACTCGGTGATCTCCTCGGGGACCTCCTGCACGGCGGCCGAGTAGACGAGCATCGAGAACGCCGTCCCGCGCCAGACGTTCGCGAGGATGACCGCGATCATCGGGTACGTGTAGAGCCAGTTCGGCCCGCTGACGCCGAGGGACGCGAGGAACGAGTTCAGCGTCCCCTCGTCGTGGAAGAACGCGTACGCCGCGAACGAGGCGACGATCTCGGGCAGCACCCACGCGGCGACGACGAAGGTGCCGACGACGCCGCGGACGACCCGGTTCGCGCTGCGCATGAGCAGCGCGAGGCCGAGGCCGAGCACGTTCTGCCCCACCACCGCCGAGGCGATGAGGAACACGATCGTCAGGACCACGGACTTCGGGAAGTCCGGGTCCTGGAAGAGCTCGACGTAGTTCTGGAAGCCGACGAACTGCTGGTCCGCGGCGTCGATGCCGGTCAGCGCCGCGTTCGTGAAGGAGCCGTAGAACGACGAGATGACCGGCCCGAGCAGGAACACGACGAGCAGGACGACGGCGGGCAGGAGCGGGACGACGCGCGTCGCGTTCCGCATCGAGCGCCGCTTCCGCGGCGAGGGTGGGTCGGCGCGGTTCGGCGAACCGGGGGCCGACAGCGTCGGCGCGAGGGGGGTGCTGGACACGGTGGATGCCTTCCGGGTGCGGAGAGGGTTCCGGAGATGGGGGGCTGTCGGGAGGCGCGGGGCGGACGGGCACCGCGCCTCCCGTCAGGTGGTGCCGGGCGGTCAGCCGGCGACGGTGGCGTCCTTGCCGACGACGCCCTCGACGGCCTTGTCGTAGACCGCCGCTGCCTCGGCGGGCGACTGCTGACCGGTCATCACGGACTCCATCGCGACCTGGATGGCGTTCGAGACCTGTGCGTACTCGCTCGTCGCCGGACGGAAGTTCGTGTGCTCCACGAGCCCGGAGAAGAACTCGAAGGTCGGGTTCGCGCCGGTGTACGCCGGGTCCTCGGCGACGTCCTTGCGGACGGCGATCTGGCTGTTCTCCGAGTCGTACTTGATGGAGCCGTCCTTGTCGAGGAACATCGTGATGAAGTCGAACGCGTCCTGCGGGTTCCCCGACTTCGAACCGACCGCGAGCGTCCAGCCGCCGGACATCGAGTTGTAGCCCGGTTCCTGGCCGTTCTGCGTCGGGAAGGGCGCCTGACCCATCACGTCGTTCCACTCGGCCCACGGGGCGGTGCCGGACTCCAGCCAGGTGCCGGACTGCCACGAACCGTCGAGGTCGATCGCGAGCTTGCCCTCCGGCAGCCACGTCTGCGTGATCGTCGTCCCGATGTTGGTGTCGAGGGCCTGCTGCGGCGTGGGCCCGAGGTCGCCCTGGTAGACGTCCTCGATGAACTGCAGCGAGTCCTGGAACTGCTCCGAGCCGACGACCCACTTGCCGTCGCGGTACAGCCTGTTGCCGTCGCCGTCCGCGCCGTAGAGCAGCATCTCGAAGCCCTGCATGGTCGAGGCCTCGCCCTGCGCCTTGCCGGAGTAGATGTTGAACGGGATGACGTCCGGCTGCTGCTCCTTGATGGTCTTCGCGGCGGCGAGGACGTCGTCCCAGGTCTCCGGCTTCCACGGCACGGGCAGACCGGCCTTCTCGAAGATCTCCTTGTTGTACCAGAGCGCACGGGTGTCGGTGCCCATCGGGACGCCGTAGATCTTGCCGTCCTCCCCCTCACCCGCCTGCTTCGCGTTGTCGTAGAACTGGTCCCACTCGTCCCACTTCTCGGTGAACTGGTCGATCGGCTGCAGGTAGCCGGCATCGGCGTCGGCCTTGATGCGGAACGTGTCCTCGTAGATGACGTCGGGCGCGGTCGCGGGTGCCCGGTTCATCAGCGCGAGCTTCGTGGCGTAGTCGTCCTCCTGCGCCTGGATCGGGACGAGTTCGACCTCCTTGCCGGGGTTCGCCTCTTCGTACTCCTTCTTGACGACCTTCATCTGGGCGTCGAGCTGCTGGAAGGCGCCGAACTTCTGGTAGGCGATCTTGATCGTGTCGCTCGAGGCGGACCCCGAGCTCGAGCAGCCGGCGAGTCCGACCGAGGCGACGGCCACGGCGGCGAATCCGGCGATGATGCGGGTGCGTTTCATCGGTGCTCCTTTGCACGGGTGAAGGTCGCGGACTCCGTTGCCCGCGTTGCCGGTTTAGTCCATCGTATGGATTTGAACGTTGTCAAGCGTTCGACGGGAAGCGCGTCCGGTTCGTGACCTGCGCGCGGCGGGGGCGGTCCGGTCCGGCTTGGTTCGCGCTGCGCGACGTTCTCCGCGTCAGCGAGCACGAACGGTGTCGCTGCGCGCGAAGCGGCCCGTCGGCTCGACTGCGACCGGCCCGGGTCCGTGCCGGGCCCGGGCCCGGGTGGGCGGCTACCGGATCGGGGTCGCCCCGCCGGTGACGGTGACGCCGCCGCTCACGGGCACGTCGACGAGCAGCACGCTCGGCCGTCCGACGTGCCGCCCCTGCCGGATCACGACCCGGTCACCCGGCACGGCTACGCCGGTCTCCCGCAGGTACGCCCCGACGGATGCGGCGGCCGATCCCGTCGCCGGGTCCTCCGTGATGCGGCCGACCGGGAACAGGTTCCGCGCCTCGTACTCCCCCGGCGTCACCGGGTGCAGCACGGTCACGGTCGCCGGCCACCCGCTCCGTCGCATGAGGTCGGCGAGCGCCGCAGGGGCGAACCGGAACTGGTGGAACAGGTCCGCGTCGGCGAGGACGAGCACGGGGTGCCAGTTGCCGGCGAAGGCCTCGAGGGGCGGGTGCGCCGCGTCGAGGTCGTCCGGCACGAGTCCGAGCAGGTCGAGCAGCGGCAGCAGCCGGTCGTCGGGCAGCGGCCGGGTCGCGGGCTCGACGCTCGTCATCGCGACGTGTACGACGCCCGCGGACCGGACCGTGTCGAGCACGACGTCGCCCGACCGTGTGACGAACACCCGCTGCCCGGGCCCCTGCCGCTCGGCGATCGCCACCGCGAGCGCGACCGTCGCGTGGCCGCAGAACGGCACCTCGGCGGCCGGGGAGAAGTAGCGCACCCAGACCCGGTCCCCGTCCCACCCGGTGACGAAGGCGGTCTCGGAGTACCCGACCCGCTGCGCGATCGCGAGCATCTCGTCGTCGGTGAGGGCCGCGGCGTCGAGGACGACCCCGGCCGGGTTGCCGCCGTGCGCACCGGCCCGCGGGTCGGCGAACGCGGTGTACCGGAGGACCTCGACGTGCTGCACGGTCCGAGGCTACCGAGCGTGCGCGACCCTCAGTGCGCGATGAGCAACGTGCTCGCGCGCGGCGACAGCGCCGCGTCGAGCACCAGGCAGGCCGCCCCGACCGCGGCCACGTCCGCACCGCGCTGGCTCTCGACCACGGTCACGGGGTGCTTCGGGACGAGGATCGGCGACCCGGCGATCGCCGCCGTCGCCGCCGGGAGGGCAGCGGGTGCGATCCGCGACCAGAACGGCCCGCCGAAGACGACCCGGTCCACGTCGAGGAGGTTGACGATGACGACCACCGCCCGTCCCATCACCGTGCCGACCTCGGCCGCGAACGCCGACGCGACCGGCTCCCCGGCCGCGACCGCGTCCCCGAGCGCGTCCCACGCCCGGTCGACGGCCGCGAGGTCGACCCCGGCGTCCACCCCGTCGCCCGCGAGCTCGTCCACGGCCCCGAGCGGGACGCCACGCTCCGCCGCGATCCGCACGAGCCGGTCGGGCGTCACGGTGGCTCCGACCTCGCCACGCGCGCCCTCGCCGTCGGGCGTGCCGGCGAGGCTCCCCTGGTCGACCATGATGTGTCCGGCGTCCCCGGCGTTCGCCCCGGACCCGCGGACGGGCTCGTGGTCGATGACGAGCCCGACGCCGAACCCGGTGCCGAAGTACACGAACGCGAAGTCCCGCGCCGCTGCCTCCCGCGCCAGGAACAACTCGCCGACCGCCGCGGCGGTGACGTCCTTCTCGAGGAGCACGGGGTACCCGGTCGCGTCGCCGAGGGCATCCCGGAGCGCCACGTCCCGCCACCGCGGCAGGAACGGCGGGTCGAGCACGATGCCGGCGGCCGCGTCGATCGGCCCCGGCGAGGCGACCCCGACCCCGAGCACGGCGTCGGGGTCGACGTCGGCGCGACGGACGAGTTCGTCGACCGCGGACGCCATCGTCCGGATCACCTGCTCCGGGTCCTCGGCGCTCGGGGTCGACGTGGTGGCCTCGGCCACCACCGCACCCGCCAGGTCGAGCAGCACGTACGTGACGACCGCGGGGTCGACGTGCACCCCGACGGCGAAGCGGCTGCGGGCCTCCAGACGGAGGATCGTGCGCGGCTTGCCGCGCCCGGACACCACCGTGCCGGACTCGACGATCATGCCGCCGTCGATGAGGTACCGGGTGACGTTCGAGACCGTCTGCGGGCTGAGGCCGGTGCGGGCCGCGAGTTCGACGCGGCTCAGCCCGTCGGGTGAGCGGCGGACGGCGTCGAGCACGACCGTGCGGTTGAAGCCGCCCAGCGACGGCAGGTTCGCCCCACGTCGATGCTCCGCCACCCGAGCGACGATACCGCCGGAGCACGCTGCCTCCGTCGCACCGCTGGCATCCGACCCGCCCGCACCGTTAGCCTGACCGACATGACGGACCTCCGCCTCGAAGAACTCTCCGCAGCGACCGCCGCAGCGGCCAACTCGCTGACGCTGAAGCCGGGGCAGGAGCAGTTCGTCCAGCCGACCTCGTACGCGCAGGCCGAGTCGGACGTGAAGCCGAGCGCCTCGTGGCCGCGGGTCGTCCTGGACGGGGACGAGGTCGTCGGGCTCATCATCGGCAGCTTCGACGCCGACAACGCGCAGGAAGAACTGCGCAGCTGCATCTGGCGGGTCAACGTCGCCGCGAACGCGCAGGGCCGCGGTGTCGGCCGGTTCGCCGTGCACGGTCTGGCCGAGGAGGCCCGCAAGCGCGGCTTCGAGCGCCTGACCGTGGTCTACGAGCCCGGTGCCGGCAGCCCGGCGGCGTTCTTCGAGGCGATCGGCTTCCGGGTGATCGGCGAGACCCAGTACGGCGACCACTTCGCGGCGCTGACGCTCTAGGCGCCGTCGTGTCGGCCCCGTCGTCCCGCGAGGGCGCGGACGACTTCGGTGCCGCCGTCGCGGCGGTCGTCCGTGCCATCCCGCCCGGTCGTGTGATGACGTACGGCGACGTCGCCGCCGTGCTCGGCTCCCGTGCCGCCCGTGCGGTCGGCAAGGTGATGGCCCACGAGGGCGCCGACCTGCCCTGGTGGCGGGTCGTCCGGGCCGGCGGGCTGCCACCGGTCCGCCACGAGGCACGCGCCCTCGAGCACTACCGCGCCGAGGGCACGCCGCTGCGCCCGACGCGTGCGGTCGACGACGACGCGGCCTGGAGGCTCGACATGCGCCGTGCGCGCTGGTCGCCGACCGCGGACGACCGGTCGGACTAGCGCCGCGCGGACGTCCCCGAGCCGGGCGTCGCTGGGCCGGGCGTCGCCGGGCCGGGCGTCGCCGGGCCGGGCTGCAGGTCGAACCGCGTGCCCTTCGGGTTCGACGGCAGCAGGAAGAACACGAAGAGCACGAGCGACCCGATGCCCGGGAGCACGTGCAGGAACTGCCAGAAGCCGGACAGGTTCGCGTCGTGCAGCCGCCGCGCCCCGAGGGCCAGCCCGCCGACGAGCGTCACGAGGGCCCAGAGCACGAACAGGTAGGACCCGACGGGGTTCTCGAGCAGCGGGGCGTCCGGGGTGAACGCCTGCGGCACGAGCTGCAGCACGAGGCCGACCGCGAACGACGTGAGCCACCACCACCAGAACTCGGAGCGGGACGCCCGGCCGGTGAACACCGTGTACTTCCGCCAGAACCGCCGGACGGCCTCGGCGAAGGGGGCGCCGACGAAGGGGTCGCGCAGGGCGACGCCTCCCGGCTGGACGTCGTTGCTGCTCATCCCCCCAGCAAACCACGGCGTCCGGTCCCGCCCCGGACGGGACGCACCCCCTCCGCGGACATCACTAGACCAGCGAGTCCCGCCAGGCCGCGTGCAGCTGCGAGAACCGTCCCGTCCCGGCGATGAGGTCGGCGGGCGTGCCGTCCTCGACGATGCGGCCGTACTCCATCACGAGCACCCGGTGGGCGATTGCGACGGTCGACAGCCGGTGCGCGATGATCACCGCGGTCCGGTCGGCGAGCAGGGTCTCGAGCCCCTCCTGCACCAGCCGCTCCGACGGGATGTCGAGCGACGCCGTGGCCTCGTCGAGGATGAGCACCTTCGGGTCCGCCAGGAACGCGCGGGCGAACGACAGCAGCTGCCGTTGCCCTGCCGACACCCGGCCGCCGCGCTTGTTCACGTCGGTGTCGTACCCGTCCGGCAGTGCCGTGATGAACGCGTGGGCGCCGACCGCCTTCGCCGCCGCCACGATGTCCGCTCGGGAGGCTCCCGGTCGACCGAGCTCGATGTTGTCCGCCACCGAGCCGGAGAACAGGTACGCCTCCTGCGTCACCATGACGACCGCCCGGCGCATGTCCTTCGGGTCGAGGTCCCGCAGGTCGACCCCGTCCAGGGTGACCGCGCCCGAGGTCGGGTCGTAGAACCGCGCCATGAGCTTCGCGAGCGTCGACTTGCCGGCACCGGTGGACCCCACGAGCGCGATGGTCTGCCCCGCCGGGATGTGCAGGTCGAACTCCGGCAGCACGACGCGGTCCTCCTTGTAGGCGAACGCGACGTGCTCGAAGTCGACCCGGCCGGCCGCGTCCGGCAGCTTCACCGGCTTCGCCGGGTCCGGGACGCTCGGCTGCTCCTCGAGGACGCCGGAGATCTTCTCCATCGCCGCCGAGGCCGACTGGTAGCTGTTGTAGAACATGGCGAGTTCCTGCGCCGGGTCGAAGAACCGCTTGGCGTACAGCGCGACCGCGAGCAGCGCGCCGATCTCGAGCGACCCGCCGACGACCCGGAAGCCGCCGACGATGACGACCGCGGCGAGCGTCGCGTTCCCGATGAGCACCAGACCCGGGTCGAAGATCCCGAACAGGTTGAACACGCGGGCGTTCGCCTGCCGGTTCTGCTCGACCTGCTCGCCGTACTCGACCTCGTTGCGGGACTCCTTGCGGAACGCCTGCACCGCGCGGATGCCGGTCATCGTCTCGACGAAGTGCACGATCACGCGGGCACTCGTCGTCCGGGTGGACCGGAAGAGCTGCTGCGAGCGCTGCTGGAACCACCGGGTCAGGAACCACAGCGGCACGAGGGCGACCGCGAGCACCAGGCCGGAGGTCGGGTCGAGGAGCACGAGCGCCACCGCGGTGAAGAGCATGTACAGCACGCCCTGGATGAGCTGGTTCAACCCGGAGTCGAGCAGTTCCCGGATCGAGTCGAGGTCGCTCGTCTGGCGGGAGATGATCCGGCCCGAGGTGTACGTCTCGTGGAACTCGAGCGAGAGCCGCTGCGTGTGCAGGAACACCCGCTTCCGCAGGTCGAACAGGATCGCCTGGCTGATCCGCGCGGACAGCACGGTGTACCAGGCGGTGAGGACGGCACCGACGACCGCGATCGTGATGTACGACCCCACGACGAGGAACGCCGGCGCCCAGTCGTCCCGGTCGAGCACGGTGGGCAGGGCGTGGTCGATGCCCCAGGCGATGAGCGCCGGACCGGCGACCTGCCCGGCGGTCGCGAGCACCACGACGACGGCGATGCCCCAGAGCCGTGCCCGCAGCGGCGCGGCGAGCGAGCCGAGCAGCGCGAGCGACCGGCGCCGCAGGCGACGGCTCTCGGCCTTCGTGAAGTCCTCGCGTTCCTCGCCGCGCACCCCGTGCACGGTGATCGACGCGGTGACCGGGGCCGCTGCCTCGGCTGCCTGCGTGCCGGTGCCGACCTGCGCCACCGGCACCGATCCGCCCGTGGGTTCCTGGTCGACGGTCACGCGCGCGTCCTGGTCGGTCTCGTCGCTCATGCCATCGCCTCCTCTCGGTCGTCTGCGTCGTCGTCGTCGAGCGACGAGATGACGGCGCGGTAGTGCTCGTTCGTGGCCATCAGCTCGGCGTGCGTGCCGACGGCGGTGACGCGGCCGTCCTCCATGAGCGCCACCCGGTCCGCGAGCGTCACGGTCGACGGACGGTGGGCCACGATGAGCGAGGTCGTGTCGGCGAGGACCCGGCGGAGACCGGCCTCCACCCGGGCCTCGGTGTCCACGTCGAGCGCCGACAGCGGGTCGTCGAGGACGAGCACGCTCGGCCGCGCCGCGATCGCCCGGGCGAGCGCGAGTCGCTGCCGCTGCCCGCCGGACAACGACAGCCCTTCTTCTCCGACCCGGGTGTCGACGCCCTCGGGCAGGTCGTCCACGAAGGACGCCTGCGCGATGTCGAGGGCCTCGCGCATGATCCGCTCGGCCTCCGCCCCGGTCAGGTCGGGGCGGCCGAGCAGGACGTTGTCGCGCACGCTCGACGAGAACAGGGTCGCGTCCTCGAAGGCGACCGCGACGTGCCGTCGGAGTTCGGCTCGGGTGAGGTCCCGCACGTCGACGCCGTCGATCGTGACGGACCCACCCGTGACGTCGTACAACCGGGGCACGAGCGACAGCAGGGTGGTCTTGCCGGAGCCGGTGAGTCCGACGAGCGCCATCGTCTCGCCGGGCTGCAGGTGCAGCTCGACGCCGTCCACCAGGTCGGGGAACTGCGGCGGGGAGTCCTGGTAGCGGAAGTGCGTCGCGTTGAACGAGAGCGCACCGTGCGGCTCGGTGATGGTCTTCGGCTCCGCGGGGTCCGTGATCGTGTTCTCGGAGTCCATGACCTCGAAGTACCGGTCCACTGCGGTGCGGGTGTCGAACGTCATCGACAGGAAGAACCCGATCGACTCGATCGGGAAGCGCAGCACGGTCGCGGTCGCGAAGAACGCGAAGAGCTGCCCGACGCTGAGGTCCCCCTGGCTGGCGAGCCAGATGCCGGCGAGCAGGCAGAGCGCGAACGCCACGTCCGGCACGAGCAGCAGCCACAGCCAGATCGCCGCGATCGCCTTGGCCTTCTCGATCTCGGTGCCGCGCAGCTGCTCGGCCTGCTCGGCGAACTCGTCGAGCTTGTACCGGCCCCGCCCGAACGCCTTGAGCACGCGGATGCCGTGCACCGACTGCTCGACGCTCGTCGCGAGGTCGCCGACCTGGTCCTGGCTGCGGCGGGCGACGATCGAGTACTTCCGCTCGAACAGGACGCTGTTCACCCACACCGGGATCGACGCCACCAGGAAGATGAGGCCGAGCTGCCAGCCGAACGTGAAGAGCACGGCGAACCCGATGACGATCGTCACGACGTTCACGACGAGGAGCACGATGCCGAACGCCAGCCAGCGCCGGATGAGCGACAGGTCGGACACCGAGCGGGACAGCAGCTGCCCGGACTCCCACCGGTCGTGGAACGCGACGGGCAGGTCCTGCAGCTTCGCGTAGAGCGCGTTCCGCATGCTCGCCTCGATGCGGGTCGACGGCCGCATGACGAGCTTCCGGCGCGAGGCGATGAAGAACGCCTCGAGGACACCGAGCGCGAGCACCGCGGCTCCGGCGGGCAGGATGAGTCCGCCGTCCCCGGATGCGAGCGGCCCGTCGACGAGGGCCTGCAGGACGTACGGGATGGCGAGCGCGACGACGGAGGCGCCGAGCGCCGCCAGCATCCCGCCGAGCAGACGCCATCGGTAGGGCTGGACGTAGGGCCAGAGCCGTCCGAGCGCGCGGGCGGTGGACGGTCGCGCCGGGGTCGGCGCCGGTTCCCGATCGGGTCCCTGGGACATGCGTGTGCGTCCTCGTGCTTCGTGCCGGGTCCCGTCGGCCAGGGGCTGGCCCTGTCCGGACGGGAGGCCCGGGGTGCGTTGCGTGGTCTGGTCGGCCGGTTGCCCGGTCACGGTGCCGCGGTCGTCGCCGTCGGGACGGCGTCCGTCGGTGGGCCGGATCGGCATCCGGTCGGAGGCGACGGGGACACGTGTCCCTGGCGCTCGGTCGGGCTGGGCCGGATCCGGCCCGGCGGGTGCGGGAGGCGGCTCTACGCGGTCGGCGTCGCCGGGACGACGGGTGCCCCCGCGGACGGGGACGACGCGACGGCGCGACGGGCGCGTCGTGCGTCGGGAGCGGTCCCGCTGATGGACGTCCGTGTCGTCCGGGCCCCCGTTGCCGTGGTGCCGGTCGTCGTGTCCATCGTCACTCCAGTCGTCGTCTTCGTCACCGTCGTGTCCGCGGTGCCGCCGACCCGTGGAGCAGTCGTCGGCTGAGGCCGCAGAGCCCTGCAGACTATCGGCAGCGACTCCCAGCGCGCAACCAGCAACGCGTGTTCCTCCGCCCCGTCGCCGCCGTGGCCGACGGATCGGCGCTCAGTGGAAGAAGTGCCGCTCGCCCGTGAAGTACATCGTGACGCCGGCTGCCGTCGCGGCCGCGATGACCTCGTCGTCCCGGACGCTGCCGCCCGGCTGGGCGACCGCACGCACCCCGGCGTCGAGCAGGACCTGCAAGCCGTCGGCGAACGGGAAGAACGCGTCCGACGCGGCGACCGAACCGGCAGCGCGGTCCCCAGCGCGGTTCACGGCGAGGTGGCACGAGTCGACGCGGTTCACCTGCCCCATGCCGACCCCGACGCTCGCGCCCTGGTTCGCGAGCAGGATCGCGTTCGACTTCACCGCACGGCTGGCCTTCCACGCGAAGGCCAGGTCGGCGAGGGTCTGCTCGTCGGCCGGCTCGCCGGAGACCAGGGTCCACGCGGACTGGTCGAACCCGGTGAAGCGGTCGGCGTCCTGCACGAGGAAGCCGCCCGAGATCTGCTTGACCTCACGCTCGGCGAGCGCGAAGTCCCCCGGCAGCGTGAGCAGGCGGATGTTCTTCTTGCGGGACAGGACCTCGAGTGCCTCGGGGTCGAACGCGGGAGCCACGACGACCTCGGTGAAGATGTCGGCGATCGTCTCGGCCATGCCCAGCGTGACCGGACGGTTCGCCGCGATGACCCCGCCGAACGCCGACAGCGGGTCGCAGGCGTGCGCGGCGGCGTGCGCGGAGGCGATCGGGTCGGATGCGTCGGGGGCGGCGACCGCGATGCCGCACGGGTTGGCGTGCTTGATGATCGCGACGGCCGGCTCCGCGAAGTCGTACGCGGCACGGACCGCTGCGTCCGCGTCGACGTAGTTGTTGTACGACATCTCCTTGCCGTGCAACTGGGTCGCCTGCGCGATCCCGGTGCCGTCGGCGCTCGTGTACAGCGCCGCGGACTGGTGGGCGTTCTCGCCGTAGCGGAGCGTCGCGGTGCGGTCCGCGGTCAGCGTGAGCTGCTCCGGGAAGGCGCTGGGGGCCTCCCGGTCGTCGGCGCCGGACGCGACCGGCTCGGCGACGACGTCGGACGCGAAGTACGCGGCGACGGCGGTGTCGTACGCCGCGGTGTGGCCGAAGGCCTGCGCGGCGAGGCGCTTGCGGAGGGCGAGGTCGGTGCCGCCCGCACGCACGGCCTCGACGACCTCGGCGTAGGAGGCGGGCGAGACGACGATCGCGACGTTCGGGTGGTTCTTCGCGGACGCGCGGACCATGGCCGGACCGCCGATGTCGACGTTCTCGACCACGGTCGCCGTGTCGGCGCCCGAGGCGACCGTCTCGACGAACGGGTACAGGTTCACGACGACGAGCTCGAACGGCGCGATCCCGAGGTCGGTGAGCTGCTGCTCGTGCGACTCGAGCCGGAGGTCGGCGAGCAGCCCCGCGTGCACGGCTGGGTGCAGGGTCTTCACGCGGCCGTCGAGCGACTCCGGGAAGCCCGTGACGCTCGCGACGTCGGTGACGGCGTACCCGGCGTCGCGGATGGTCTGCGCGGTGGAGCCCGTGGACACGAGCTCGACACCCGCGTCGGCGAGAGCGCCGGCGAGCTCGAGCAGCCCGGACTTGTCGCTCACCGAGATGAGGGCGCGACGCACGGGCACGACGTCCCGGTCGCGGTACAGGCTGGGGTCGGCGGCGTGCACGCTCATGCGGGGGTGGTGCCCTTCAGGTCGATGTGTCCGTTGGCGATGTCGAGGACGGTCTGGATGAGCAGCCGGCGTTCGACGGGCTTGATGCGGTCGTGCAGGGTCGACTCGGTGTCGTGCGGCAGGACCGGGACGCGCTCCTGCGCCAGGATCGGTCCGCTGTCGACGCCGTCGTCCACGGCGATGACGCTCGCGCCGGTCTCGGTCACGCCGGCAGCCAGGGCGTCACGGACGCCGTGCGCGCCCGGGAACTCGGGCAGGTACGCCGGGTGCGTGTTGATGACCGACGGTCCGAACTCCGCCACGACCGCGGGCGGCAGCAGGCGCATGAGCCCGGACAGCACCAGCAGGTCGGGCGTCCACGGGCGGATCTGCTCGGCGAGCGCCT
This sequence comes from Curtobacterium sp. MCBD17_008, assembly GCF_003234475.1. Lineage (NCBI taxonomy): Bacteria > Bacillati > Actinomycetota > Actinomycetes > Micrococcales > Microbacteriaceae > Curtobacterium > Curtobacterium sp. MCBD17_008. The sequence goes on from NZ_QKTK01000003.1 coordinate 39,210, forward strand.
CGCCCCACTCGGCGCGGGTCGCGTAGCGCGTGAACGGCACCGTGAAGGTCGGGATCGAGTACTCCTCGCCGAGCTGGAGGCCCTCGGCGTCACGGTCCGCCCCGATCGCGACGACGCGGGCGGGGTACTCGGCATCGCGGGTCGCCTCGAGCAGGGCCCGGAGGTTCGACCCGGTACCGGAGATCAGGACGACCAGTTCGAGCACGGGAACAACCCTAGCGGGGCTGCGCGCCGGACCGGGTGGTCAGAGGCGCACTCCTCGATCAGTCGTCGCAGCGGTCGACCTCGGTCCTGCGCAGCGTGCCCAGAAGAGGGTGAGCCGGTAGCTCAGGCGTCGGTGTCGCCCTTCGGCCTCCGCCACCACGGCAGCTCGTCCTCGGGGATCTGGTCCGTCGTGTCCCAGGTCGCCGCACGGGGCGCCGGACGCGCGGGGGGCTCCGGGTCCACGTCGTCCCGCCCGGCCACGAACTCCTCCGTGCTCCAGGGGAAGGCCGGCTGCTCGTCGGTCCGCGGCGGGACGGGGCCCGCGGAGCCCGACGGTGCAGGTGCGGCGTCGGTCGTGGGTGGGACGGCACCGCCGGGGCGGTGCCGCAAGGCGTCCGCGCGGTCTCGCAGGTCGCCGGCCCGCTCGCGCAGGTCCCCGGCCCGGTCGCGGGCACCGGTGGCAGCGGCACGGAGGCGTGCCCGGACGCTGTCGACGGCGCCGCCGGCTCGCGTGCGCGGCCCGGCGGCAGCGCCCGCGTGGTCGTCCAGACGCTCGGATGCGACAGCGTCCGTCCGCGCCCAGTCCGGCAGGTCGACGTCGGTGGCCTCGGCGTGCGCGGCCTCGGTCTGGGACGGCGCCGCGTCCGGCGCAGCCGGGAGGCCCGTGTCATCCCGGCCGTGCTCCGCCCCGTCCGCACCGCGTCCGGGCCGGTCGTCGCCGCGTCCGGGCTGGTCGTCGCCCGCCACACGGTCGGACGTCAGCGTCTCGCCGCCACGGTCGAGGTCGGCGCTCGCGCGGGGAGCTGCACCCGAGTCCGTGCTGGCATGCGAGTCCGTGCTGGCGTGCGTCACCGGGTCGTGCACCTCGTCCACCGAGAACCGGTGCACGTCGGTGGTCCGGCCGGCGCCCGCGTGGTCGAGGGCGGCGATGAGCGACCCGTGGTCGGCGCTCGCGTCCGCGGTGGCGACGTCGTCCTCGACCTCGTGCCAGCGCTCACCGATCCAGGAGCGCTCCGGCAGGCGCACCAGGTCACTGCCGATCGCGAGCGCGATGATCGCGGGGACACCGACCTCGAGTGCGGCGACGGCACCGACCACCAGGGCGTCCGGGCCGACGACGGCCAGGCGCCCCGGCCCCGCCGACCCCGCGGTGAGCCCGGTGACGACACCGGTCAGGACACCGGCGACCAGCCCGGTCACGACTCCGCCGAGCGCCCGGTACAGGGCCGAGTCGGCGGACCCTAGCGCACGGACGAGCCGCGGACGCAGCAGTCCACCGGTGACGAAGCCCGCCACGACGGGCACCAGGATCCAGACCAGGCCGAACGTGTGTCCCGACGTCGGCAGCGCCCCGAGCAGCGGCACGGCCGGGAGCGGGCCGAGCACCGTCCCGAGGGGCGACACCGACGATCCGGCGCCGATCGCGAAGCCCGGGCCGACGAGCCACGCCGTGGCCCACCCGACCAGGTCCGGGACGAACGCGAGCTGGCCGACGGTCATGGCGATGCCGCCGACGACACCGGCGTGCGACCGTTCGTAGAGCGTGATGACCTCGGCGAAGGAGCCGAGGAGCGCGAACCCGACCAGGATGCCGGCGACCGCCACGACGCACGCGGTCGCGACGGTGCCGGCGCGCAGACCGAAGCCGACGACGCCGCGCCAGAGCGCCGGGATGCGGCCGACCAGGTCCACCACCCGGAGGGTCAGCGGATCGGCCGCCTGGCCACGCCGACGCCGGCAGACCTCGGCCGTGACGACGGCCGGGACGCCGAACCAGAGCGCGGGCAGCACGACGGCCTGCCAGATCACCGGGTGGGTGGCGCTCGTGGTCGCGGTGAGGGCGACCAGCAGGCCGAGGGCGGCGACCGCCGCGGTGCCGACCAGGACCCCGGTGACGCGGTGCTCCGTCTCGGCGAACCGGCGTCCAGCCCGGCCGCCGAGCCACGCCGTGACGACGGCGAACCCGAGGGCCGCGAGGGTGACGACGATCGGTGCGGACGCCCCGGGGAGACCGGTGGCCTCCGCCGCCGCGGAGCCGAGCGTGAACGTGACGTCCACGCCGTGACCGATGAGCCAGACGTTGCCCGCCGCGGTCCAGAAGACGCTCCAGTCGACCTGGAGTCCGTACTCGAACGCCCACAGCAGGGTGAGCGGCACGAGGGCGACGCCCACGCCGACGCCGACCGTCACGATCGCTTCGATCACGGCGAGGAGGGCGGTTCCGAGGCGGTTCATCGCAGCGAGGATACGTGCCCGACCCCGCGCAGGACGGGAGGCTCGGCGCGGGTCCCGCACCGAGCCTCCCGTCCGACAGGAGCGCGCGTCAGCGCGCGGCGATGACCTCGCGCAGCAGCGCGGCCGTCTCGGACGGCGTCTTGCCGACCTTGACGCCGGCCGCCTCGAGCGCCTGCTTCTTCGCCTCGGCGGTGCCGGCGGAACCGGACACGATCGCGCCGGCGTGGCCCATCGTCTTGCCCTCCGGCGCCGTGAAGCCCGCGACGTACCCGACGACCGGCTTCGTGACGTTGGCCTTGATGTAGTCAGCGGCGCGCTCCTCGGCGTCGCCGCCGATCTCACCGATCATCACGATGGCCTCGGTCTCCGGGTCGGCCTCGAACGCGGCGAGCGCGTCGATGTGCGTCGTCCCGATGACCGGGTCGCCGCCGATGCCGATGGCGGTCGAGAAGCCCAGGTCGCGCAGCTCGTACATCATCTGGTAGGTCAGGGTGCCGGACTTCGAGACGAGGCCGATCGGGCCCTTGCCGGTGATCGTCGCCGGGGTGATGCCGACGAGCGACTCCCCCGGGGTGATGATGCCGGGGCAGTTCGGCCCGATGATCCGGGTCTTCCCACCGAGCGCCTTCGCGTGCGCCCAGAACACCGCGGCGTCCTGCACCGGGATGCCCTCGGTGATGACGACGACGAGGGGGATCTCGGCGTCGACGGCCTCCATCACGGCGTCCTTCGCGAACGCCGGCGGGACGAAGACGATCGAGACGTCGGCACCGGTGGTGTCGATGGCTTCGCGCACCGAGCCGAAGACGGGGAGCTCGACGTCGCCGTGTGTGACGGTCGTGCCGGCCTTGCGGGCGTTGACACCGCCGACGACCTGCGTCCCGGCCTTGAGCATGAGGGCGGTGTGCTTCGTGCCCTCACCGCCCGTGATGCCCTGGACGATGACCTTGGAGTCCTTGTTGAGGAAGATCGACATTGCTCTGGTGCTCCTTACGCCGCGGCCGCGGCGAGCTCGGCGGCCTTCTCGGCCGCATCGTCCATGGTCGCGGCGACGGTGACGAGCGGGTGCGCTGCCTCCGCCAGGATCCGTCGGCCCTCGTCCACGTTGTTGCCGTCCAGGCGGACGACGAGCGGCTTGGTGGCCGCGTCGCCGAGGATGCCGAGCGCGGCGACGATGCCGTTCGCGACGGCGTCGCAGGCGGTGATGCCGCCGAAGACGTTCACGAAGACGCTCTTCACCTGCGGGTCGCCGAGGATGACGTCGAGGCCGTTGGCCATCACCTCGGCCGAGGCGCCGCCGCCGATGTCGAGGAAGTTGGCGGGCTTCACACCACCGTGGCGCTCACCGGCGTAGGCGACGACGTCGAGCGTCGACATGACGAGCCCGGCGCCGTTGCCGATGACGCCGACCTGGCCGTCGAGCTTCACGTAGTTGAGGCCGTGCTGCTTCGCCTTGGCCTCGAGCGGGTCCTCGCTCGCGGTGTCCTCGAGCTGCGCGTGCCCCTCGTGGCGGAAGTCGGCGTTCTCGTCGAGGGAGACCTTGCCGTCGAGGGCGAGGATCTGCCCGTCGCCGGTGCGGACGAGCGGGTTCACCTCGACGAGGGTGGCGTCCTCGCCGGCGAACACGTCGTAGAGCTTCACGAAGACGTCCGCGACCTGGTCCTGGAGCTCGGTTGGGAAGTTCGCCTGGCGCGCGATGTCGAGCGCGGCCTCCTTGTTGATGCCCGTGAGCGGGTTCACCTCGACGCGCGCGAGCGCCTCGGGCTTCTCCACCGCGAGCTGCTCGATCTCCATGCCGCCCTCGACGCTGGTGAGCGACAGGTAGGAGCGGTTCGCCCGGTCGAGCAGCACCGAGAAGTAGAACTCCTCGGCGATGTCGGCACCCTGCGCGACCATGACGCGCTGCACGGTGTGGCCCTTGATGTCGAGGCCGAGGATCGCCTGCGCGTGCTCGAACGCCTCGTCCGGGGTCTTCGCGACCTTGACGCCGCCGGCCTTGCCACGGCCACCGACCTTCACCTGCGCCTTGACGACCACGACGCCGCCGATCTGCTCGGCAGCCGCCTTCGCCTGCTCGGGGGTGTCGGCGATGATCCCCTGGAGGACGGGGACGCCGTAGGACTCGAAGAGGTCCCTGGCCTGGTACTCGAAAAGATCCACGCTGTTCTTCTTCCCGCACGGTTCGTGCGATCGGCATCGGTGTCCGGTCGCGCCTCCACATCGAGGGTCGCTCGATGTCGAGACAACGGCCGCGACCGAGCCTAGCGCTGGCAGGTGGACGCGCGGTGCCCCGGTGGAGAACGCGCTGCCCGCGCCGCCGCCGACCCCTGTCGTCCGGGGTACGCCGTCTCCGGGCGACCGACCAGGCCGGATCGTGCACCGTCGATCGGGTGCAGAACGAACTCCGTACCCGTACCGCCGAGGTCTTCGGTTGGGAACTCCGCGACGCGCAGGAGACCGTGGTCGACGCCGTCCTCGAGGGCCGTGACGCCCTCGCCCTCATGCCGACCGGTTCCGGCAAGTCCGCGATCTACCAGGTCGCCGCCCTCGCCCTGGACGGCCCCGTCGTCGTGGTCTCGCCCCTCGTGGCCCTGCAGGAGGACCAGGTCGTGGGGATCGAGGACCACCCGGACGCACCCCGCGCGGTGACGATCAACGCGACCCGGGCGCACCGCGAGCTCGAGGACGCGTGGGACGCCGTCGCGTCCGGGGCGGCCCGCTACGTCTTCCTCGCCCCGGAGCAGCTCGCCAAGGACGAGGTCGTCGACCGGCTGCGGGAGGCCGGGGTCGCGCTGGTCACGGTGGACGAGGCGCACTGCGTCTCGAGCTGGGGCCATGACTTCCGCCCGGACTACCTGGTGCTCGGCGAGGTCATCGAGCGGCTCGGACGTCCTCCGGTGCTCGCGATGACGGCGACCGGTTCGACTCCCGTCCGCAACGAGATCGTCGAGCGGCTCGGGATGCGCGACCCGCTCGTCGTCGCGACGGGCTTCGACCGCCCGAACCTGCGCTTCGAGGTCCAGCGGCACAGTGACGCCGACGAGAAGCGTGACGCGGTCGTCGCCCAGGTGGTCGGGCTCGAGGGCGCGGGGATCGTGTACGTCGCCACCCGTGCCGAGACCATGCTCTACGCCGACGAACTCGTCGAGCGCGGTCGCCGCGCCAAGGCGTACCACGCGGGCCTGCGCGTGCGGGACCGCGAACACGTGCACCACGAGTTCCTCGACGGCGCCCTCGACGTCGTCGTCGCGACCAGCGCCTTCGGCATGGGCATCGACAAGCCGGACGTGCGCTTCGTCGTGCACGCCGACGTCCCCGAGTCCGTCGACGCCTACTACCAGGAGGTCGGCCGGGCCGGACGGGACGGCGACGTCGGCCTCGCGACACTGCACTACCGCTCCGAGGACCTCGGGCTCCGCCGGTTCTTCGCCTCCGGATCGCCCCGGCCCGCGTCGCTCCGGGCGGTCTTCGACGCGGTGCCCGAGGACGGGGTCCTGCCCCGGTCGGAGGTCGTCGAGCGTTCCGGACTCGCCGCCCGCACCGCCTCCCGCGTCGCCAACGCCCTGGTGGACGCCGGCGCGCTGTCCGACGCCGCCGACGGACTCCGCCGTGTCCCGGATGGCCCCGCCGACGCGGACGCCGCGGTCGAGCTCGCCAAGGCGCACGCGAAGGAGCGGGAGCGGGTGGAGGAGTCGCGCATCGAGATGATGCGCCGCTTCGCCGAGACGACCGGCTGCCGTCGGCAGTTCCTGCTCGGGTACTTCGGCGACGAACTCCCCGAGCCGTGCGGCAACTGCGACACGTGCTCGGCGGGCACCGCGATCGACACCGACGCGCACGGGGCGGACGGTTCGCACGACGCCGAGTGGCCGCCGGACGCACCGGTCGAGCACGCCGAGTGGGGCCGGGGCACGGTCATGAGCACCGAGGACGACCGGTTGACGGTGTTCTTCGAGTCCGCCGGGTACCGGACGCTGGCCCTCGCCGACGTGACCGAGCGGCACCTGCTCGAGCGCGTCTGAGGCACGTGCGGCGGACGGTGCGGCGGGGGAAGGCGCGGTCGCTCGACCACCCGTCGGCGACCGCGCTCCACTCCCCCGAGCACACGCAGTAGACACCGCGGGGATGACCTCGTGGTGGCCCGCAGGTGAACGGCAGGCGAACCCGGCCCGGGCGGCCGCTGTCCGCCTGGGCATGACCGGCCGTCCCCCGGGCACCACGGACGTTCCCACCGGCACCCGGGTAGCAAGGACCGGTGGGGCCGCGTCGGCGCACGACGGCCACCGCACGAGCACGCAACACGATCGACAGGAGCGACACATGTCCGACCCCGGCATCACCCCAGGCGACGAGTTCAGCGACGGCGTCAGCGACTCCGCCGACGAGGGCCGCGCCGACGACGTGGACCGCGAGTACGTCGGCGCGTACGAGACCGACGACGCCGAGGATGCGCTCGAGACCGTGACGAACGACGCGGTCGCCGGCGAGACCGTCGAGCCGCAGCTCGGCGACGGCACCGACGACGGCCCGACCGGTGGGGCGCCGCGCGAGGGATCGCCGGACCTCTGGGAGCACGGCGACGACCGTCCGGACCTCGGCGGCGACCTGGGCACGAAGCCCCTCTGACGTGACCGGTCGACGGACGGGAGGCCCGGCGCACGACGTGCGCGGCCGCTCCCGTCCGTCCCCTGGCCACGACCGCGACCGCGACCGCGACCGGCCCGGCCACCGGGACCGCGCGCTCCGCCGCTTCATCGCCGACAGCACGCCGGTCATCGCGGGCGGCCGCGCGATCCTGCTGCAGATCGCCGACCCGGTCGTCGCCGCGGGCGTCCGTCGGCACTCCGACTTCGCGGAGCGACCGCAGCAGCGGCTGGCCCACACCCTCATGTACGTGTACGCGGTGGTCACCGGCACCGCGCGGGACGCCGCCGTGGCGCGGTCGTTCGTCGAGCACGCACACCGGCCGGTCGCGGGAGCGAACGAGGTCGACCGACAGCTGTGGGTGGCCGCGACGCTGTACGACTCCGCGATCCGGACGCACCGGTTGCTCGGCACCCCGGTCGACGCCGAGCGGGCGGAGGCGGTCCTCCGGGCCTACGCGCCGATCGCCACCGCGCTCCGGGTGCCAGCGGACCGCTGGCCGACGTCGGTCGCCGCGTTCGAGGCGTACTGGACCGAGACGCTCGGGACCCTCCGGGTGACGGACGACGCCCGCAGTGTCGTCCGGGACCTCCTGCACCCCCGGGCGGCACCGCTCTGGGTCCGTTCCGCGATGCCCCTCGTGCGGATCGTCACCGTCGGCATGCTGCCGGACGCCGTGCGCGACGACTACGGCTTCGCGTGGGGACCCCGCGAGGAACGACGCTGGCGACGCACCCTCGCCGGCATCCGGGCGGTCCGCGCCGTCGTGCCCGGGCCCCTGCTGCGCCTGCCGCGGGTCCTCCTGCTGCACGGGATGCACCGCACCGCGGCCCGGCACGCGCACCACTGAGCGATCGGGTGTCCGTCCCCCGCGAGCCTGGACGTCCCCGCGCCGACCACGGTTGAGTGGGGCCATGTCCTCCTCCCTGTCCGGTGACGACTCCCTGCTCCTGCCCGAGTTCGACGCGCCGCCCGCGGACCCGCTCGACCTCGCCCGCACCTGGCTCGACCAGGCCGGCGAGCACGAGGTGTCCGAGCCGCTCTCGATGACGCTGGCCACCGCCGGTGCGGACGGCCGCGTCGGTGCCCGGACGGTCGACGTCAAGCGGATCGACGACCGCGGCCTGGTGTTCGGCACCTCGACGCTCAGCCCGAAGGGACGGCAGCTCGCGGAGAACCCGCACGCCGCCCTGCAGGTGTACTGGCGCGAGACGATGCAGCAGCTCCGCTTCGAGGGCCGCGCCGTGCAGCTCTCCGACGCGGAGTCCGACGCGCTCTTCGCCGACCGGTCGCCGAAGTCGCGCGCCGCCACGGCCGTCGCCGACCAGTCCGCGGTGCTCGAGCCCCGGACGCTGCAGGACCTGATCGACGACGCGAACGTGCTCCTCGACGAGTCCGACGACGACGTGCCGCGCCCGGCGGGGTGGGTCGCGTGGCGGCTCGAGCCGGACCTCGTCGAGTTCTGGCACGGCAGCCGCGACCGGATGCACCGCCGCCTGCAGTACGCGCACGCCCACGGCGCCTGGTCGGCGACCCGCCTCCAGCCGTAGCGCCGCGCCCGCGAGAGGCGCCCCGCCCCGGCACCGCCGATGGGTCGCGAGCGTGCGGCGACGGGGCGGATCAGCCCCGCCCGATGGGGTTCGGCATCGCCCCCGCCCGGATGAGCGAGGACGACTGGTCCGCCAGGTCGACCATCGCGAGCGTGTTGCGCAGCTGCAGCCGGTTCAGGCAGGAGTGCTCGAACGTCGGCACCCGCAGGTCGAGCGGACGCCGACGGTCCGGGTGCTCCGCCGCGTGCCGGTCGACGCACTCGGCGACGAGCCGCCAGAAGGCGTCCCCGGGCAGGACCCCGTCGTCGTCGAGCACCGCTGCCAGGAAGCGCAGCACCCCGTCGAACACGTCGGTGAACACGGCGAGCGCCGCCTCGTCGTCGTCGACCGGGTGCACGATGCGGCGGATGTCCTCGGGCACCGGACGGTCGTCGTGCTCCCCGAGGACCACGACCTCCTCGCCGATGTCCTTCATGAACGCGCCGGTCACGGCCCCGTCGCGCAGGACGAGCACCAGGTTCTCGCCGTGCGGCATGAACGCCAGGTCGTGCACGGTCAGGCAGTGCACGACCGGCCGCAGGTACGCGTCGAGGAAGCGCCGCACCCACGTCGCCGCGTCCAGCCCGGAGGCACGCACGAGCTCGGCGGCGACCGCACGCCCGTCGGCGTCCCGGTGCAGCAGTGCCGCCATCGTCATGAGCCGCTCCCCGGGAGCCGTCCGGGGCACCGGGCTCTCCCGCCACAGCGCCGCGAGCATCTTCCGCTGCGGCGAGGCGACGTCCACCCGGTGGTACGCATCGCCGGTGTACCCGATCGCCGCGTGTTCGCGCAGCACCCGGAACCCGGCGTCCCGCAGGGTGGTGTCGGCCGCCACGAGCGACGCGACCCAGTCGTTCACCGCTGGGGTCGAGCGCATGTACGCCGGGGACATGCCCCGCAGGAACCCCATGTTCTGCACCGCGAGCGCCGTCTTCACGTACGAGCGCTCGGGGTGGCTCCGGTCGAAGGCGGTGCGGATGGACTGCTGCGGCTGGAACAGGTCCGGACCCTCCCCGAGGTCGACGAGGTCCTGCCGGCCGAGGTCGGGCGCGAACGTCACGGCGATGCGGTGCTGCCACTGCCAGGGGTGCACCGGCAGCCAGACGAAGTCGTCGGGGTCCAGGCCGCGGCGGGTGAGCGTCCGGCGGTGCTCGGCGACCGTGTCGGCCCCGAGTTCCGCGGCCCAGTGCTCCGCCTCGGTCCGGTCCTCGGCGAGCGTCAGGGAGGTGTGCGCCCGACGGGCGGCGAGCCACCGGATGCGGAAGCGGCCGCCGGACTCCGGTGCGTACGCCCGGTACTCGTCCAGGCCGAACCCGATCCGCCCGTTCGCGGCGACGAACGCCGGGTGCCCCTCGGTCATCGCCGCCTCGACGTCCTGGAACCCAGCGACGACGTCCCCGTCCCGTCGGCCGCGGGCGAGCTGTCGGGCCGACGGTCCGCCGCGGCGGTGCTTGGCGGCCGCGCTCGCGAGCGTCGAGGCGACCTCCTCCAGGTACGTGCCGAGCAGGGCGTCCGGGATCCCGAGCACGTCGCGCAGTTCCAGCACGAGGTCCTGCGCGTCGAGCGGCAGCGGCACGGGGTCGGCCGAGGCGGACTCCCGCGTCAGGGTGCGCTCGTCGACGGACCAGTGCTCGAGCTGGTGCTGCCGTGCCCGGAAGCGGTAGCGCGAGCCGCCGGTGTCGAGCAGCCACCCGTCGCCGTCCGGTCGCGGTGTGACGAGTCGCTCATGCGTGAACTCCGCCACGGCCTTCGCCACCAGGTGTCGTTGCGCGACCGCCAGGTGCTCGGGCCGGAGGTGCGCGGCCGGGCCGTCGTCGTCGGGCACGCCGATCGATGCGGTGTCGAGCACCGAGAGCAGCGCGCGCTTGCCGTCGACGTCGACCTCGCGGAGCGCCCGGAACCCGACCTCGGTGTTCTTCGCCTGCACCGCGGTGTTCCGCACGTCCGGCTCGACGACCACGCGCCGGGCACCGAGGGCGTCCCGGCAGTGCTCGACCACGGCGCGCATCACGGCACTGGTGAGTCCGTGCACCCGGCCTGCCACGGGAGGCGGGGCGACGAGCAGGTGCATGCCGATGTCTCCGGGACGTGCGTCCCAGACGTCGACGAGCAGGACCGTCGCCGGGTCGTAGGTCTCGGCGTACGCGCACGGCACCCCGTCGCGCAGCACGAGCCAGCCGTCCTGCGCCGGGTCGGCCTGCACCGCGGTCAGGTACGTCCGCACGCCGTCGACGTCGGCGTGCTGCATGCCCCACCACGACGACGGCGGAGCCGCGAGCCACGACTGCACGCGGATCGCGTCCCGCTCCGGGTCCACCGGCACCACGGACAGGAGGCCCGGCGGCACCTCCGCCAGACCGGTCCGGTCGTGCTGGACCGCGCTCATGCGCGCACCTCCGCGCGCTCGGCGCGCTCGGCGCGGACCGAGGCGGGCAGACCGAACTCCTGGAAGGCGATCCGGGCCTCCAGGCCGTAGACCTCGCGCCCCGTGACGGACCGGATGATCGACGCGTTCCGCCACGCCCCCATGCCGAGGTCCGGTGCGGTCAGGCCGTGCGTGTGCTCCTCGGCGTTCTGCACCCAGATCCGACCGCCGAGGGTGTCCACGTGGTGGTCGCGGGCGACGGCGAGCCGACCCCGGGCGTCGCGCGCCACGAGGTGCGCGACCGGGTCGAGGAACCGCGGCGGCCGCGGCGCGTACCCGGTGGCGAGGACCAGGCGCTCGACCTCGTGCTCGTACGTCTCGCCGAGCTGCTCGTGCCGGAGTGTCAGCCGGTACACGCCCCGGTCGGCGTCCCAGTCGGCGGCGGTGACGCTCGTCTCGGTGCGCAGCGTCGTCGGGACCGGACCCCTGGCGCTGATCCGGTACAGCGCGTCGTAGACCTCGCCGACCAGGTCCGCGCTGATGCCCTTGTACAGCCCGCGTTGCTCGCGGCCGAGGCGGTCCCGGACGTGCTCGGGCAGCGCGTGGAAGTGGTCGGTGTACTCCGGACTCGTCATCTCGAGGGTGAGCTTCGTGTCCTCCATCGGGAAGAACCGCGGCGACCGGGTGATCCAGTCCAGGCGGTACCCGCCGTCGCGGATGCCCTCGAGGAGGTCGCGGTAGACCTCGGCGGCGGACTGGCCGCTGCCGATCACCGCGACGGACCCGGCGCCACGGAGGGCGTCCCGGTTCGGCAGGTAGTCAGCCGAGTGCAGCACCGGGCCGTCCAGGTCGCGGAGCGCGGCGGGCACCGACGGCTCGGTCCCGACGCCGACCACGACGTGCCGGGCCCGGTACGTCTCGGCACCGTCCGCCGTCTCGGCGTGCACGGTGAACAGGTCCTGCGCGGCGTCGTGCTCGACCGCGACCACCCGGCGTCCCCAGCGGAGGGTGTCGAGCCGGTCGGCGGCCCAGCGGCAGTAGGCGTCGTACTCGCTGCGGAGGGGGTGGAAGTCCTCGCGGATGAAGAAGGGGTAGAGCCGACCGGTCTCCTTGAGCCAGGCCAGGAACGAGAACGACGAGGTCGGGTCGGCCATCGTGACGAGGTCGGCGAGGAACGGCACCTGGATCGTCGCGTCGTCGAGCATCATGCCGTGGTGCCAGGCGAAGCCGTCACGCGCGTCGAGGAACACGGCGTCGAGGTCGTCGATCGGGTCGGTCAGGCAGGCGAGCCCGAGGTTGAACGGGCCGATGCCGATGCCGACGACGTCGTGCACCCGGGTCGTGGCGGTGGCGGTCGCGTCGACGGCGGTCATCGTGCGGCTCCGCCGGTCACGGTCGGCCGGGTCGACGCCGCGCGCAGGCGCTCCGCCGTGGCCACCACGTGGTCGAGGGAGGCCCGCATCTGCTCGGTCGTCGTCGCCGGGTTGAGCAGGGTCAGCTTGTTGCACGGCCGCCCGTCGACCACGGTCTTCGCGATGAGCACCCGTCCCTCGGCCAGGAGCGCCGCGCGGAGCGGTGCCACCATCGCGTCCGACTCCTCGTCGGTGACCCCCGCCGGCTGCCAGCGGAACAGGACCGTGCTCAGCTGCGTCGGCGCCACGAGGACGAGGTCCGGGTCGGCCTGCACGAGCGTGTGCGTGTCGGCGGCCAGGTCGACGACGGCGTCGAAGGCCCGCCCGATCGCCTCCGCTCCGGAGGCGCGGAGCGTCGCCCAGAGCTTCAGCGCGTCGAACCGGCGGGTGGTCTGCAGTGACTTGTCGACCTGGTTCGGTTCGGTCGCGTCCTCCGGGTTGAGGTAGTCCGCGTGCCAGGAGGCCCGGCGCAGGTCCGCCGGGTCGCGCACCACGAGCACGCTCGACGACACCGGCTGGAAGAAGGACTTGTGCAGGTCGGTCGTGACGCTGCGGGCACGCTCGATGCCGTCGAGCAGGTGCCGTCGCGTCGGGGACACGAGCAGGCCGCACCCGTAGGCGGCGTCGACGTGCAGCCACACGCCCTCGAGGTCGCACACGTCCGCGATCGGCGCGAGCGGGTCGATGACCCCGCGGTCGGTGGTGCCGGCCGTGGCGACGACGGCCATCGGGGTGCGACCGTCGGCACGGGCGTCGGCGATCGCGAGGGCCAGTGCGGACGGGAGCATCCGGCCGGACGTGTCGGTCTCGACGTCGACGACCGCGGCGTCGGGCAGGCCGAGCAGGCGGGCGGACTTGCGCACGCTGAAGTGCGTCTCCGCGGTGGCGAACACGGCGAGGTCGGCGAGCGCGGGGGCGGGGGCGGCCATCACGGAGGCAGCCGTCGCGGACGCGGCGGGGGCGGCGACCGTCGCCGACGCGGCCGTCGCGGCCTCCCGCGCCAGGAGGAGGGCCTGCAGGTTGGACTGCGACCCGCCCGACGTGAAGATCCCATCACCCGCCGGGAAGCCGATCCGTCGGGCCAGCCAGTCGACCACGTGCCGCTCGATGTCGGTCCCGATGCGCGACTGGTCCCACGTGTCGACCGAGGGGTTGACGGCGGCGAGCACGGCCTCCGCGGCGACCGCGGGCAGGGCGACCGGGCAGTTGAGGTGCGCGAGGTACCCGGGCGTGTGGAACCAGACGGCCTCGCGGACGAACAGGTCGTCGAGTTCGGCGAGCGCACGCTCCGTGCCGAGTGCCGCTCCGTCGAGGTCGACCGTGGCGACGCGCTGGTGGAGGTCCACCGCGGGGGTGTCGGTCGTCGGGACCTCGGCGACGGCGATGCGGTCGGCGAGTCGGTCGACGGTCGCGCCCACGGCCTGCCGGTAGCGCTGCGCCGTCTCGGGACTGATCAGGTCGAGCGGAGTCGTGTCGAGCGGAGTCGTGTCGAGCGGGGTCATGTTAGGTGAGGCTGACCTCACCTGCTCCCCCTGTCACCCGTCCGGGGCACCGGGCGTGGCGGACGCGAGTGACCCTCGAGTGCGTCCGGGCCGGGGCTCCCGGTACGGTCGGGGCATGGGGCACGTCCAGCAGCTCACCGTCCGAGCAGCCGTCGACACGGATGCGCCGGGCATCGCCGACGTGCACGTGCAGGCATGGCGCGAGGCGTACGCCCACCTGCTGCCGGCGGCGTTCCTCGCGTCACTCGACCCCGTCGCGCGCACCACACGGTGGCGGCGGACGATCGCGGGCGCGAGCGCAGCCGGCACGAGCGTGGCGGTCGCCGAGCACGGCGGCGCCGTCGTCGGGTGGGCCACCGCGGGTCCGGCTCGCAACGACCCCGCCATCCGGGACGTCGAGCTCACCGGCATCTACGTCCTGGCATCGGCGCACGGGTCGGGCGCCGGTCAGCTGCTCCTCGACGCCGTCCTCGGCAACGCACCGGCGTTCCTGTGGGTCGCCGACGACAACCCCCGGGCGCAGGCCTTCTACCGGCGGAACGGGTTCCGACGCGACGGCACGACGAAGACCGAACGGCTGGGCGACAACGCGGTCCTCGCCGCCCGGATGGTGCGCTGAGCCGTCGGCTAGAGCTTCTCGATCGGCGCGATCTTGATGAGCAGCTTCTTCCGCCCCGCGCTGTCGAACGCGATCTCCGCGATCCGCTTGGCGCCCTGACCGGTCACCGCCGAGACGGTCCCCTGCCCGAAGTCGACGTGCGAGATCCGGTCCCCCGGAGCCAGCTCCATGTCGCCGTTGTCCCGGACCTGCCCGGACACCCGGTTCGCCCACTCCGTCTTCGGCTTCGTCTTCGCCGCGGCGGCCGCACGGTCGTAGGACCCACCGCTCCAGCCGCCACCGCCGCGGTAGCCACCGCCACCGGTGCCGCCGCCGAAGCCGCCTTCGCGCTTGGCGTTGAGCGCGCGGGGTTGTGTGCCGCCGCGACTGTTCGCCATGCCCGGTGACTGCTTCCACTCGACGAGCCCCTCGGGGATCTCCTGCAGGAAGCGTGAGGGCATCGCCACGTTGACGTCGCCGAACTGCGCCCGGGTCATCGCGAGCGACAGGAACAGGACCTTCTTCGCCCGGGTGATGCCCACGTAGAACAGGCGTCGCTCCTCGGACGGACCACCGGGCTCGTTCGCCGACATCCGGTGCGGGAGCAGGTCTTCCTCGACACCGGTCAGGAACACGGCGTCGTATTCCAGGCCCTTCGCGGTGTGCAGCGTCATGAGCGACACCGTGCCGGAGGAGTCGTCGAGTTCGTCGGCCGCGGCCACCAGGGAGACCTCGGTGAGGAAGTCGGCGAGCGTGCCCTCGGGGTTGTTCTTCTGGAACTCCCGGGTCACGGCGACGAGTTCGTCGATGTTGTCGGCACGGGCGGCGTCCTGCGCGTCCGGCGACTTCCGGAGCTGTTCGAGCAGCCCCGAGCCGTCGAGCAGCTGGGTGAGGGTGTCGACCACCGGCTGGTCCGCGGCCTTGGCGGCGACCTCGTCGAGGAGCCCGGCGAACGAGGTGATCGCGGTGCGCACCTTCGGTCCGAACCCGAGCTCGTCCGCGTGCCGCAGGGCCTCGCGCATCGAGACCTCGTGCTCGTCGGCGTACCGCTGCAGGGCGGTCTCGGTGACGGCGCCGATGCCGCGCTTCGGCACGTTGAGGATGCGTCGGAGCGACAGCGGGTCCGCCGGGTTGGCGACCGTGATCAGGTACGCCATCGCGTCCTTGATCTCGGCGCGCTCGTAGAACTTCGTGCCGCCGAGCACCCGGTACGGGATCGCGGCGCGGATGAAGATCTCCTCGAGCGCACGCGTCTGCGAGTTCGTCCGGTAGAACACCGCCATGTCGCGGTAGTCCATGCCGTCCTCGTGCAGACGCTGGATCTCGTCCGCGACGAACTGCGCCTCGTCGTGCCCGGTGTACCCGGTGAAGCCGACGATCTTCTCGCCGGCACCCACGTCCGTGAACAGGTTCTTCGCCTGCCGGTCGAAGTTGTTCGCGATGACCGCGTTCGCGGCGTCGAGGATGTTCTGCGTCGATCGGTAGTTCTGCTCGAGCAGGATCACCTTCGAGTTCGGGAAGTCCCGCTCGAACTCGACGATGTTGCGGATGTCCGCGCCGCGGAAGGCGTAGATCGACTGGTCGGAGTCACCCACGACCGTGAGCGACGCCGGCGCGATCGACCCGTCGGTCTCCCGCATCCGCTCGACGTGCTGCCCGGCGTCCTCGAGCTTGTCGACCTGCTCCACGGGCACGGGACGGGTGAGTTCGCGGATGAGCGCGTACTGCGCGTGGTTCGTGTCCTGGTACTCGTCGACCAGGACGTACCGGAAGCGGCGCTGGTAGAGCGCGGCGATCTCGGGGAACGCGCGGAACAGGAACACGGTCTGCCCGATGAGGTCGTCGAAGTCGAACGCGTTCGCCCGGCGGAGCTCGCTCGTGTACCGCCGGAACACCTCGGTGAACATGACCTCTTGCGGGTCGTCCGTGTTGATGTTGCGCGCGTAGGTGTCGATGTCCTGCAGCTCGTTCTTGAGCTTCGAGATCTTCGACGCCGCCGCCCCGACGGTCAGCCCGAGCGTGTCCGCTTCGAGGTCCTTGATGATCCGCTTGAGCAGCGCCCGGGAGTCGGCCGAGTCGTAGATGGTGAACGACTGCGGGAACCCGAACCGCTCGGCCTCGCGCCGGAGGATCCGCACGCATGCCGAGTGGAAGGTCGAGATCCACATGCCCTCGGCGGCCTGCCCGACCAGGGCCTGCACCCGCTCGCGCATCTCGGCCGCGGCCTTGTTCGTGAACGTGATCGCGAGGATCTGGGACGGCCAGGCCTCGCGGTTGGCCAGCAGGAGCGCGATGCGTCGGGTGAGCACGCTCGTCTTGCCCGAACCGGCACCGGCCACGATGAGCAGGGACTCGCCGCGGTACTCGACGGCTTCCTTCTGCTGGGGGTTCAGGCCCGCGGTGAACGGGTCCTCGTACGCACGGTCACCCGCGCCGGGACCGTGCGTACGGCCGGGCGTCGAGTCGGAGGGGTCGAGCACGATCGTCATGTCCGGGACAGTCTAGGCGCGACCTGCGACACCCATCAGGCCCGCGCAGCGCCGTCCGCGACGAGCGATCGGGCACGGACGGCGAGGTCCGCGTGGTCCGCGAACACCCCGTCCACGCCCGTCCGGACGACCGAGGTGAACCACCGCTCCCAGTCGCCGTGCGCCGCCAGGTCGCCCCCGCGCCGGAGCGCCGCGGGCAGGAACCGGTTCTCCGGTCGGAGCGTCCACGTGTACACCGCGAGCCCGACGGCGTGCGCCCGCTCGACGACGTCGCTCCGCACCGGTCCCGGGTCGTCGACGGCGCGGGTGTCCACACCTGCCATCAGGGTCGGCAGGTCCACGCTGATCCCGTCGAACTCCGTCGCGAGCCGGGCCAGTGCCGCGTCGGTCCGCTCGGTGGCGTACGTGGGGGCCGCGGCGCCGGCTGTGGCGACCTCGTCCGCGGCCGCGCCCCGGGCCTCCTGGAGGTACACCAAGCGCGCACCGGTGCCGAGCGCGGCCACCTCGCGCAGCACGCGCTTCTCGAAGGACTCGACCGTCAGCCGGTCGTCGCCACGCCAGCCGGCCGAGCCGAGGACGCCGTCCAGCAACGAGGCCATCGGGAACCCCGCGGCGGCGAACGCGCTGGCGTGCTTCACCTCGGCGACGAGCCCGACCCGCCGCGGGGCGGCGTCCAGGATCGCGAGCAGGTCCTCCAGGCGCAGGACCGTGTCCTCGCCGTCGTGCTGCCGGGAGGCCCGGCGCAGCTCCGGCAGGCGCTCACGGGTCCGCAGGGTGCGCAGTTCCTCCCACGTGAAGTCCTCGGTGAACCAGCCCGTGACCCGGTGCCCGTCGATCGTCTTCGTCGTCCGCCGGTCCCGGAACTCCGGGCGGTCGGCGACGTCGGTCGTGCCGGACATCTCGTTCTCGTGCCGGAGCACCAGGACGCCGTCCTTCGTCGGCACGAGGTCCGGCTCGATCGCGTCCGCACCGAGCTCGACCGCGAGCTCGTAGGCGCTGCGGGAGTGCTCCGGCCGGTACCCGGAGGCACCGCGGTGGGCGATGACGAGCGGCTGCATGCACGCGACGATACGGACTGCGCGAGGACGTCGCCGACGTTCAGCCAGCGTGGGGACACCGTTCGGTGGACCGACAGCAGCGGTCCATAGGCTCGTCACCAGGAGGGCCCGGGGACGTTCCGCTTCCCGCGAATCCACAGCCATCGAGCACACCTGGCCCGTAGGCTGTGAGGACACGAAGGAACGGCTCCGCCGCACTCCTTCCCGAGCCCACGAGCCGATGCCATCCGGGTACCGGCTCCACGACTCCACACCAGAGGAAATCAGAGGACACCATGGCCTTCAAGCCCGGTTTCGACCAGTCCCCCGCCTTCAACGACGCGGGCCGGAACGCATGGGGCGCCGGCTCGAACACGCAGCAGGGGTACCCCCAGCAGGGCTACCCGCAGCAGGGCGGCTACCCGCAGGCGCCGTACGGCCAGACCGGCTGGGGACAGGCGCCGCAGCAGCCCGGGTTCTCGCCCGACCAGCTGCGTGACATGTACGACCGCCCCTCGGCGAACAAGGTCGACACGGACCGGATGTCGTACGAGGACACCATCGTCAAGACGCTCCTGGCGTTCGGCGTGCTCATCGTCGGTGCCGTCGCCGGCTGGAACCTCCCGCCGGTGGTCTGGATCGTCGGCGCGCTGGTCGGGTTCGTCCTCGCGCTGGTGAACACCTTCAAGAAGAAGCCGTCGCCCGCCCTGGTGCTGGCGTACTCCTTCTTCGAGGGCCTCTTCGTCGGTGGCATCTCGGGCATGTACAACACCATGTGGGACGGCATCGTCACGCAGGCGGTGTTCGGCACGCTCGGTGTCTTCGCGGTCACGCTCCTGCTCTTCACGTCCGGCAAGGTCCGCGCGACCCCGAAGGCCACGCGGTTCTTCCTCGTCGCGATGGTCGGCTACATGGCGTTCTCGCTCGTCAACATCGTGCTGATGCTCCTGGGCGTGACGCAGTCGGCGTTCGGGCTCCTCGGCGTCACGGTGTTCGGCATCCCGCTCGGTGTCGTGATCGGCATCCTCGTGGTGCTCATGGCGGCGTACTCGCTCGTCCTCGACTTCGACCAGATCAAGACCGGTGTCGAGCGCGGCGCTCCCCGCATCTACGCCTGGACGGCGGCGTTCGGCCTCATCGTCACGCTCGTCTGGCTGTACCTCGAGATCCTGCGCATCCTGGCGATCATCGCCAGCAGCTCGCGCAACTAGCTCGCAGCACACGGAGGGCCCCGGCAGTCGCCGGGGCCCTCCGTCGTTCCCGCGCGCTGGTGTGCGGGCGCCGGCCTTCGAGCCCGCCGCCCGCGTGCCGAGATCGCACGAAACGCCGCCCGCGGTCCGGCGAAATCGCACGAACTGCCGCCGGGCCGGCTGCCTGACGACCGGACGTGCGACCTCGGCGACCAGCACACGGCATGTCCTGCGACCCCGCCGTGCGCGCGTGCCGAGGTCGCACGAGCTGCCGCCCGGCCGTCCGTCCGGCAACAGGACGTGCGACCTCGGCGACCAGCGAACGGCATGTCGTGCGACCCCGAGGTCGGCACCACCAACCAGGAACGAGCGAGGGCCCGGTACGCACTGCGTACCGGGCCCTCGGGCGTCAGGGGAGCCTCACTCCCACTCGATCGTCCCCGGCGGCTTCGACGTGACGTCGAGCACGACCCGGTTGACGTCGCGCACCTCGTTCGTGATGCGGTTCGAGATCTTCGCGAGCACGTCGTACGGCAGGCGCGTCCAGTCAGCGGTCATGGCGTCCTCGGAGGAGACCGGACGGAGCACGATCGGATGCCCGTAGGTACGACCGTCGCCCTGGACACCGACCGAACGGACGTCGGCGAGGAGCACGACCGGGCACTGCCAGATCTCGTCGTCCAGGCCCGCTGCGGTGAGCTCGGCGCGGGCGATCGCGTCCGCGGCCCGCAGGATCTCGAGGCGCTCGGCGGTGACCTCGCCGACGATGCGGATGCCGAGACCCGGGCCGGGGAACGGCTGACGCCCGACGATGACCTCGGGGAGTCCGAGCTCGCGGCCGACCGCACGGACCTCGTCCTTGAACAGGGTGCGGAGGGGTTCGACGAGCTGGAACGTCATGTCGTCGGGCAGCCCGCCCACGTTGTGGTGCGACTTGATGTTCGCGGTGCCCGAACCGCCGCCGGACTCGACGACGTCCGGGTACAGCGTGCCCTGCACGAGGAACCTGACCTCGGCGTCACCGTCGGACGCGCGTGCTTCGAGCACGAGTGCCTCGGCCGCGGCCTCGAACGTGCGGATGAACTCGCGCCCGATGATCTTGCGCTTCTGCTCCGGGTCGCTGACGCCGGCGAGCGCGTCGAGGAACTGCTCGCGGGCGTCGACCGTGACGAGTCGGACACCGGTGGAGGCGACGTAGTCCTCCTCCACCTGCTTGCGCTCGTCGGCGCGGAGGAGCCCGTGGTCGACGAACACGCACGTCAGCTGGTCACCGACGGCCTTGTGCACGAGCGCCGCGGCGACGGCGGAGTCGACGCCACCGGACAGCCCGGCGATCACGCGGGACGAGCCGACCTGCGCACGGATGCGCTCGACCTGCTCCTCGATCACGTTCGCGGAGTTCCAGTCCCCCGGCAGCCCGGCAGCCCGGTGCAGGAAGTTCTCGAGCACGGCCTGGCCGAACGCCGAGTGCTTGACCTCCGGGTGCCACTGCACGCCGTAGAGCTTGCGCTCGTCGGAGGCGAAGGCGGCCACGGGCGTCGAGTCGCTGGAGGCGAGGACCGCGAAGCCCTCCGGGGCCTTCGCCACCGAGTCGCCGTGCGACATCCAGGTGGTCTGCGACGCGGGCTGCCCGCCGAGCAGGACGCTGTCGGTCCCGCTGACGGTGACGTCGGTCGCGCCGTACTCGCGCAGGCCGGTGTGTGCGACCTCGCCGCCGAGCGACTTCGCCATGGCCTGGAAGCCGTAGCAGATGCCGAGCACCGGGACGCCGAGGTCGAGGATCTCGCTGTCCAGGGCCGGAGCGCCGTCCTCGTAGACGGAGGACGGGCCTCCCGACAGGACGATCGCGGCGGGGTCCTTCGCGCGGATCTCGTTCGCCGTGACGGAGTGCGGGACGATCTCGCTGTAGACGTTGGCCTCGCGGACGCGCCGTGCGATCAGCTGCGCGTACTGCGCGCCGAAGTCGACGACGAGGACGGGACGCTGTTCGGTCTCGCTCACCGTGCGCTCTCCTTCTCCCGCGACTGCTGCGCGGTCAGCTCGTGGTGGGTGGTCATGGCGGCCTTCTGCATGCGGTGCTCGACCACGAAGGACATGAACGGGATGATCCCGCCGAGGGCGATGAGCAGGAAGCGCGACGGCCGCCAGCGCATGATGCTCCAGAGGCGGAAGTCCGCGAAGAGGTAGACGACGTACAGCCAGCCGTGGGCGATGAGGATCGCGACGGACAGGTTGAACGTGCCGGGCGCCTCGCCGGCGGTGCCGTTCGGGACGAAGAACGCTCCCCCGCCGAGCTGCATCTCGCGCTGGATCGGCGTGTACTTGATGACGACCTCGACGATCAGGGCCAGCAGCAGCACACCGGTGATGTACGCGGAGATGCGGTAGAACCGCACGGCCCCCGGGATCTTCGGGATGTCGCGGGTCCGGACGGTCAGAGCCATGCCGTCGATCCTACCGGCGACCCGGCTCGGCCCGGGCGTCGTCCACAGCGGCCTCGTCGGCGGGCGCCTCGTCATCAGCGGCGCCACCGGCGGCCGCTTCGGCGGCCTCGCGCTCCTCGTCCTGCTCGCGCTCCCAGGCGTCCTTCACGAAGCGGTACCAGAGGAAGACGGCGAACCCGGCGAAGACGACCCACTCGACCGCGTAGAACAGGTTGAGCCAGTCGAACTGGACCTCGCGCGTGGGGGCCCGATCGGCGATGGTGCCGAGGTCCGCGGCGTCCGCGACGGCGGCTCCGGCGACGACGTAGCCGCCGTACATCCGGTCGTCGAACGCCTTCCAGGTGTTGACGAACCGGGCCGGGGCGACGGCGGAGTACTCGCCCTGCTCGAAAGCGTCCTGGTCGGGCGACTCGGCCGGGTAGTACCGGCCCTCGACCGTCACGGTCGCGCCGTCGGTCAGACGGTCACCCCCGGCGACGGCGGCCGCCCGCTGGTCGGACCACCCGATCACGACCGGGAGGCTCGCCCCCGTCGCGTCGTCGACCAGGTGTCCGACGGCCTGGTACGTCCCACCCCCGCTGCGGCCGGTGAGGACGGTGGTGTCCCCGGCGACGAAGCGCCCGGAGACGGTGATCTTCTGCCCCGCGAGCGTCGAGCCGACGGGCTTCTCGGGGGTCGTGACGTCATCGAGAGCGCGCCGCGTCTCCGTCCCGGCGGGCAGCGGCTTGCCGTTCTCGATGCTGCGCTCGAGCTGCCACTTGCCGAGCGCGGCGAACACGCCCGCCAGCACGATGGCCAACACGAGCAGTGCGATCCACCTCGGACGTCGTGCAACGGCCCACATGCGTGTCAGTACTCCGGATCGCGTGGTCGGACCGGGCGTTCGGGACGCTCGGCTGGGATCTCGATCGACGACGTGCTCACGCGCACGGGTTCCGGTGTGACCGGCTGTGCGCGCGACGGCGTCGTCTCCGGTTCCCCATTCTCGCGCTCTTCCCTGCCCGCGGCCTCCACGAGAGCGATCTCCTCGGCGAACCGACGGTCGCGCTCGGCCTTGCGCTCGGCGGCGGCCTGCGCTGCCGCCAGCTCGCGCCCGCGGAGCTTCCGCACCCGACCCGGCCGGAGCACGAGCCGACCGATGCGGTCGGAGTTGACCGCGAGCAGCGGACCGAGCACCGCCATGATGAGGACGTAGAGCCCGGCGAACGCGGTGATGCGCTCCTCGAGTCCGGCCGCCGCGGACAGCGTCGCGAGGATGAGCGCGAACTCGCCGCGGTTGACGAGGATGACCGCCGTGTTGATGCCCTGCTGGACGCTGAAGCCGTTCATCCGGGCGACGAGCTGCCCCGCGACGGCGTTGAGCACGACGGTCATGCCGATGGCGGCGACGACCGGCCAGAGCACCTCGCCGAAGGTCGAGACGTCCAGGCCGAGGCCGAAGTTGACGAAGAAGAACGCCGCGAAGACGTCGCGCATCGGGAGCGCCAGCTGTTCGATGCGGTCCCGGTAGCGCGTGGCACCACAGAGCAGCCCGATGACGAACGCACCGATGGCGTCGGTCACGCCGAGCAGGTCCCCGATGCCACCGAACATCACCGCGAGGCCGAAGAACAGCACGGTGAACAGCTCGTCGTCGCGGGTCGCGAAGATCCGCGAGACCTGCTTGCCGCCCCAGCGCG
The DNA here is from genome assembly GCF_003234475.1 of Curtobacterium sp. MCBD17_008. NCBI lineage: Bacteria > Bacillati > Actinomycetota > Actinomycetes > Micrococcales > Microbacteriaceae > Curtobacterium > Curtobacterium sp. MCBD17_008. The sequence continues at coordinate 62,598 of NZ_QKTK01000003.1, forward strand.
CCAGGCTGAACATGACGATGAGGAACCCGAACGCGAGCGCGAGCTTCCCGATCACCGCCCAGACGTTCGTGTCGCCGGAGAGCACCACGGACACGATCGCCAGGTAGACGGCGATGAAGACGTCCTCGATGACGGTGACTCCGAGGATCATCGGTGTCTCGTCGTTCGCCAGGCGCCGGAGCTCGATGAGGAGCTTCGTCACGATGGCGCTCGACGACGTCGCCGTCATCCCCGCGATGATCAGGGCTTCGCGCGTGCCCCATCCGAGTGAGAACCCGAACGCGAACCCGACGCCCATGTTGATCGCGACGTAGGTGCCGCCCGACACGAGGAGCTTGCCGGCGTTGCCGTAGAACTCCTCTTGGTCGAACTCCAACCCCAGGTTGAACAGCAGCAGGATGAGCCCGAACGTGGCGATGAGCTCGATCGTGTGGGACTCGACGCTCAGTCCGATCCACGGGGTGTGCGGGCTCGCGATGAGTCCGACCACCATGTAGACCGGGATCGCCGGCAGGCCGATGGTCTTGCCGAGACGTCCGAGGACGTAGGCGATGAGGAACAGGCCGCCGATGGTCAGCAGCTCACCACCCAGGTGCATCGACTAACTCCCGGGCGGCGCCTCGGCAGCGGCTGCTGCCAACTGACCGCTGCGGTAGAAGGAGAACGCCTTCGCGACCTTCTCGGGCGCGCCGGCGACCACGATCGTGTCCCCGGGGAACACGACGAAGTCGGACGAGGGCGCCGGGTTGGCGCTGTCGCCGCGGACCACCGCGACGACCGTCAGGCCGATGAACCCGGAGTCGTGCAGGTCGCCGAGGGGCTTGCCGGCGATGGCGTCGTCGTAGTCGACGCTGAACCAGTCGATCGACAGGCCGGGGATCTCGTCGAGCTTGTCGAGGCCCTCCGTGATCCGGGTGCCGCCGAGCAGCTCGGCGAGGGTGTGCGCCTCGTCCTCGCTCAGGCGGAGCGAGACCTTCTCGGACTTGTCCGCGCCGTCGGCGACGTCCGCGAACGAGATGAGGTCGGAGTGACCCGACCGGTGCGTGATGACACCGCACTTGCCACCGTCGTCGGTGTAGAAGCTGTGCAGCACGCCGACGCCGGGGAGTTTGACGCGATGGACGTCGACCATGATGGCTCCCTTTCCCAGGACACCCATGCTAACCACCGGGAGGGCTCGGCCATTCCGTTCTCCACAGGTCATCCCGGCGGTGGACGCGGCGGTCCACCCCGCCTGGCGAGGATGGCCGGATGACCTCCAAGACCGTCGTCGCCGTGTCCGGCGCGCTCGTCGTCACCGCCTACGCCGCGCTGCTGGCGGTGAACGCCCTCGTGCTCGACCCGCTCGCCGCGGTGCCGGGGAAGTCGCTGTCGGAGATCTACGCCACCGTCGAGGCGATGGGCAACTCCGTGGCGCAGGACGTCGTCGGTGTGCTGGTCACCGCCGGGATCGGCTTCGCCCTCGCGGTGGCCAGTGCCTTCATCGGCCTGTCCGACCGGTACTCCACGCACGTGATCGCTGTCATGCACCTCGGCCTCGTCGCACTCGGGGCGCTCGCGACGTTCCAGTCGGGCTTCTTCCTCGGCATGGACGTCGCGGACTCCTTCGGGGTGTCCGGCGGCGCGCACGGCATGGGCGCCGCTGTGCTCTACGGCACGAGCCTCGCGGCCCTCGTCGCGATCCCGGCGGTCCTGTTCCTGACGATGGTGCAGACCCTCCGCCGCGCCCGCGCCGCCGCGTAGCCACCCGCGCCCGCGCCGCCGCGTAGCCACCCGCGGCGGCGCGACGACTGCGTCGACGCGCAGCCGCAGCCCGTCGGCGCAGAACGCGGCCGCCGACCGTGCGTGGGGGCGGACGGGAGGCCCGCCCCCAGCTGGTCCCCGGACCCGCGCTGGCCGGTCCCGGACCGACGCACCAGCGGCACGTCCTCGGCCCAGGGTGGGGAGCCTCCCGTCCGGCCCGCGTCAGCTGGGCTCGGTCGTCTTCTCGCCCACGACCTGCTCGTCGGACGCCGTCGCCCCCTCGGCGCCGTCGCTCCGGCCGCCGCCGACGACGACGTCGTCCTCCTCGAACCCGAACGCGATGTCCGGCGCCTCGAGCCGCACGCGGTCGGCGGACTCGTCGTCGGGCTGCAGCTGCGACTCCCGCTCGGCGGCCACCCGCTTGAGGTAGTTCGACACCTCGTTCTCGGTGGTCTCCTGGTCCCAGCCGAGCACGTCCGCCATGAGCCGCGCGGCAACCGGCGCCGCGGACTCGCCGCGGTCCCAGGCCTCGATGGAAATGCGGGTGCGGCGGGCGAGGACGTCCTCCAGGTGCAGGGCACCCTCGTGCGAGGCCGCGTACACGACCTCGGCCCCGATGTAGTCGTCGGCACCGGGCAGCGGCTCGGCGAGCGAGGGGTCCTCCTGCACGAGCTGCAGCACCTCGGTCGCCAGGGTGCCGTACCGGTTGAGCAGGTGCTCGATCCGGACCTTGTGCACGCCGAACGTCTTCGCGGTGCGGGCCCGCTTGTTCCACGCGGCCGGGTAGCCCTCGGCGCCGAGCAGCGGGATGTCCTGCGTCGTCGACTCCGGGATCCTGCCGTCCATCGCTGCGGCGGCCTCGTCGATGGCGTCCTTGCCCATCACGCGGTAGGTCGTCCACTTGCCACCGGCGACGACCACGAGGCCCGGGGCCGTGTGTGCGACGACGTGCTCACGGCTGAGCTTCGACGTGGCCTCGGACTCCCCCGCCAGGAGCGGTCGGAGACCTGCGTAGACGCCCTCGACGTCCTCGCGGGTGAGCGGCACGGCGAGCACCTTGTTGACGTGTTCGAGGATGTAGTCGATGTCCGCCGCGGTCGCCGCCGGGTGCGCCTTGTCGAGGTACCAGTCGGTGTCGGTCGTGCCGATCAGCCAGTGGCGACCCCACGGGATGACGAACAGGACGCTCTTCTCGGTGCGGAGGATCATGCCCGAGTTCGACTGGAACCGGTCGCGCGGGACGACGAGGTGCACGCCCTTCGATGCACGCACCTTGAACTGCCCGCGGGTGCCGACCATCGCCTGGGTGTCGTCGGTCCAGACACCCGTCGCGTTGACGACCTGCTTCGCCCGGATGTCGAAGTGCTCACCGGTCTGGATGTCGTGCGCGTGCGCCCCGACGACCCGCTCCCCGACCTTGATGAAGCCCTCGATCCGGACCCGCGAGGCAGCGTGTGCGCCGTACGAGGCCGCCGTGCGGACGAGTGCGGCCACGTAGCGGGCGTCGTCGACCTGCGCGTCGTAGTAGGTCATGCCGCCGACGAACGCGTCCTTCTTGAGGGACGGCATCGAGCGGAGCACCTGCGTGCGGGTGAGGTGGCGGTGGTGCGGCACGCCGGGCGGACGTCCGCCGGACCAGCTGAAGACGTCGTACATCGCCATGCCGATGCCGATGTAGAAGCGCTCCCAGACCCGGTGGTTGAGCGGGTACAGGAACCGGACCGGCTTGACCAGGTGCGGGGCGATGCGCTGGAGCAGCAGGCCGCGTTCGATGAGGGCCTCGCGGACGAGCGTGAAGTTGAGCTGCTCGAGGTACCGGATGCCACCGTGCACGAGCTTCGACGACCGGCTGGACGTGCCCGAGCCCCAGTCGCGGGCCTCCACGATCCCGACCGACAGGCCCCGGGTGACGGCGTCGAGTGCGGCACCACCGCCGACGATCCCGCCGCCGACGACCAGGACGTCGAGCTCCCGGGTCTTCAGGGTCTCGATCGCGGCCTCGCGCTCGTCCGGGCCGAGCTTCGTCGCGGGGTCGAACCCCGCGGTGCTCGACGCACCGTTCGTGACCGTCGTTGTCATGATCGCCTCCATCGCCGTCCGGCGCCGGAGCAGCGCCCGCGGATCGTCCACGGGCGCACCGCGTCAGCGGTGGTAGGGCGCCACGACCACTTCTACTCGCTGGAACTCCTTGACGTCGGAGTACCCGGTCGTCGCCATCGACCGACGCAGGGCGCCGACCAGGTTGGCGCGGCCGTCCCACGACGGGGTCGGGCCGTTCAGGATGCTCTCGAGCGAGCCGATGGTGCCGACCTCGACGCGACGGCCGCGGGGCAGCTCGGGGTGGTGCGCTTCGGCACCCCAGTGGAAGCCGCCGCCCGGCGCCTCTGACGCGCGGGCCAGTGCGGTGCCGAGCATGACGGCGTCCGCCCCCATCGCGATCGCCTTGACGACGTCCCCGGCGGTGTCGAGACCGCCGTCCGCGATGACGTGCACGTACCGTCCGCCGGACTCGTCCATGTAGTCGCGGCGAGCACCGGCGACGTCGGCGACCGCGGTGGCCATGGGTGCGTGGATGCCGAGCGCGGCACGCGTGGTCGACGCCGCGCCCCCGCCGAAGCCGACGAGCACGCCCGCGGCGCCGGTGCGCATGAGGTGCAGGGCCGCCGTGTAGGTGGAGGCACCGCCGACGATCACCGGGACGTCGAGCTCGTAGATGAACTTCTTGAGGTTGAGCGGCTCGGTGTTCTGCGACACGTGCTCGGCGCTGACCGTCGTGCCGCGGATGACGAACAGGTCGACACCGGCGTCCACGACCGTCTGCGAGAACTCCTGCGTGCGCTGCGGGCTGAGCGAGCCGGCGACCGGGACGCCGGCGGCGCGGATCTCGGCCAGACGGCGGGTGATCAGCTCGGCCTTGACCGGCTCGGCGTAGATCTCCTGCATGCGCTTCGTGACGTTGCCGTCGGTCAGCGTGCGGATCTCGGCGAGGTACGGCTCCGGGTCCTCGTAGCGGGTCCACAGGCCCTCGAGGTCGAGGACCCCGAGGACGCCGAGACGCCCCATCTCGATGACGGTCGCGGGCGAGGCGACGGAGTCCATCGGCGCGGACAGGATCGGCGACTCGAAGGTGAACGCGTCGATCGACCACTGGACGTTGACGTCCCGCGGGTCACGCGTCCGCCGCGAGGGGACCACCGCGATGTCGTCGAACGCGTACGCCCGACGTCCGCGCTTGCCTGCACCGATCTCGACTTCGCTCACCCGGTAACCCTACCGGGCGGGGTGTCCGGGTGGCACGGCCGGACGGTCGGCGGGTCAGCGCGTGCGACGTCGGCGGAGCACCCGGAGCGTGAGCCCGAGCAGCAGCGCCAGCACGATCAACACGACGAGGAGTGCGGCGGCGACCTTCACGAGCAGGGCCGCGCCCACGAAGAGCACGACGAACACCACCCACACGAGGGCGTCCATCGCCCGGGCCGAGAAGCGTTCCACGCTGGAACGGTACCCGACGCGCCGGAGGCGGGAGGGGCCTCCCGGCCGGGCAGGAGGCACGGGCCCGATCCCGCAGATACGCCCGTCTGCGCGAGACGCCGCCGAGTGCGCGGGACGCCGCCGGAACCGGTGGCGTCTCACCGCTCCGGCGGTGCCTCGGGTGAGACACCGGCGTCTTGACGACACCGGCGTCTCGATGCGACACCGGCGTCTCCGAGAGACACCGGGTGTCCCGTTCCGACACCGGCGTCCGCCCCGCGGCACGAGAGCGGGGCCGTGCGGCGCGCAAGCGCAGCCAGCACGGCCCCGTCCGTCGCGGATGCTGCCCCCACAGCGGCACCCGCGGTGTCGACGACCCTACTTCGTGGCGTCGACGTCCTTGGCGAGCGTCCCGAGGTAGAGCTCGATGACCTTCGGGTCGTCGGCGAGCTCCTTCCCGGTGCCCGAGTACGCGTTCCGCCCCTGGTCGAGGACGTAGCCGCGGTCGCAGATCTGCAGGCACCGGCGGGCGTTCTGCTCGACCATGATCACGGACACGCCGGCCTTGTTGATGCGGCGGGTACGGATGAACGTCTCGTCCTGCCGCACCGGCGAGAGGCCGGCGGAGGGCTCGTCGAGCAGCAGCACCTTCGGGTCCATCATGAGCGCCCGCGCCATCGCGACCGACTGCCGCTCACCACCGGAGAGCGACCCGGCGCGCTGGCCCTTGCGCTGTCCGAGCACGGGGAACAGGTCGTAGATGACCTCGAGCCGCTCGGCGAACTTCTTCGGGCGCAGGTACAGCCCCATCTGCAGGTTCTCCTCGATGGAGAGCGAGGGGAAGACGTTGTTCGTCTGCGGGACGAAGCCGACCCCGGCCTGCACGAGCTTGTTCGCCTTGAGGTTCGTGATGTCCTCGCCCTGCAGCGTGACCGAGCCCTCGCGGATGTTCACGAGGCCGAACAGCGCCTTGAGGAGCGTCGACTTGCCGGCGCCGTTCGGGCCGATGATGCCGATGAGCTCGCCCGGGTAGCAGACCAGGTCGCACCCGTTGAGGATGTTGACACCCGGCAGGTAACCGGCGACGAGGTTGTCGGCACGCATGACCGGCTCGCGGTCCTGCACCGCGGTGGCGCCGCCGGTCGCGGCACGCGGGGTCGTGCTGCCCGGGGTGACGGCCACCGCTGCCGGCTCCGCACTGGAGGCCCGGTCCGCGCCGGTGCCGTTCGTCGCGTCCGTCATCGGGTCGCCTTCCCTTCGTCGGCGGCGTCCGCCGCGTCCTCTTCTGCGACCTCGTCGGCGAGTTCCTCGTAGGTCTCCTCGGTGAGGAGCGAGTCGTCACCGAGGTCGGTGTCGTGGTGGGCGCCGAGGTAGGCGTCGATCACGGCCTGGTCGTCCATGACGGTGGCGGCCGGGCCCTCGGCGACGACCTTGCCCTCGGCCATCACGACGACCCAGTCCGAGATGTGCCGGACCATGTGCATGTCGTGCTCGACGAAGAGCACCGTCATGCCGTCGTCGCGGAGGGACTGGATGTGCCCGAGCAGCGACTGCGTCAGCGCCGGGTTCACGCCGGCCATCGGCTCGTCGAGCATGATCATCGTCGGGTCGGACATGAGCGCGCGGGCCATCTCGAGGAGCTTCCGCTGGCCGCCCGAGAGCGATCCGGCGTAGTCGTCCTTCTTCTCGAGGAGCTTGAAGCGGGCGAGGAGGTCCTCGGCCTTCGCCGTGATCTCCTGCTCACGCTTCCGCCACAGCGGGCTGACCAGCGCGGCGAAGAAGTTCTCGCCCGGCTGGTCCTTCGCGCCGAGCAGCATGTTCTGCATCACGGTGAGGCGCGACAGCGCCTTCGTCAGTTGGAACGTGCGGACCATGCCGGCGCGGGCGACCTTCGCGGCCCCGGTGTTGCCGAGCGTCTTCCCGTTGAACTGCCAGCGGGCCTCCTTGCCGCTCGTCGGCTTGTCGAAGCCGGTGAGCAGGTTGAAGAAGGTGGTCTTGCCGGCGCCGTTCGGCCCGATGAGGGCGGTGATGGCACCGCGCTGCACCTCGAGGTGGTTCACGTCGACCGCGGTCATGCCACCGAAGCGGCGGCTGATGTTGTCGACCGTGAGGATGGCGTCCGGCTTCGGCGAACCGGGGGCGTGCTGCACCGCGGTGAGGGCGGTGGGGACGCCGGGCGTGGTTCCGGTGGGTTCAGACACTGAACGTCAGCTCCTTCTTGTTCCCCAGGAGTCCCTGTGGGCGGAAGACGATGAGGAGCATGAGCGCGACACCGACCAGCACGTAGGAGAACTGCTCGGCCTGCTGGGCGCTCATGATCGAGTTCGGGATGAAGTCACCCGCGAGCGTGCGGATGAAGAGACGGACGACGAAGAACAGGATCGCGCCGAGCACCGGTCCGAACACCGTCGCCGCGCCTCCGAGGATGAGCGCCGTCCAGATGAAGAAGGTCATCGAGCGGCCCATCGCGTCCGGCTGCACCGAACTCGGCAGGACGTAGATGACCCCGGCCAGGGCACCGAGCGCGCCACCGAAGACGAGCGCCTGCATCTTGTACGAGTAGACGTTCTTGCCGAGGGAGCGGACCGCGTCCTCGTCCTCGCGGATGGCCTTCACGACACGGCCCCACGGGCTGCGCATGAGCAGGAACAGCACGAGGGTGAACAGGGCGACCAGGCCCCAGCCGACGATGCGGATCCACCAGCCGTTGACGCCGTTGTTCGAGTACGTGAACCACAGGATCGTCGTGGTGCCGTCGGGCAGGAAGCTCAGCGCGTTGAACGGCTCGCGGTAGCTCGAGCCGGTGATGCCGTTCGAGCCACCGGTGGTGTCGGTGAGCAGACTCGATCGGCCGACCATTCGGATGATCTCGGCACCGGAGATCGTCACGATCGCCAGGTAGTCCCCGCGCAACCGCAGGGTCGGGATGCCGAGGATGACCGCGAAGACGATCGCGATGGCCAGGGCGATGAGCACCGCGAGGCCGACGGGCAGGCCGTTCGAGATCGAGATCGCGAACCCGTAGGCACCGAGCAGCAGGAACGCCGCCTGGCCCATGTTGACCAGGCCGGTGAGCCCGAAGTGCACGTTGAGGCCGATCGCCGCGAGCGCGAACGCCGCGGTCGTCGGCGCGAGGGCCTCCTGCGTCAGCGAGGTGAGCAGGGTGAGGATGTAGTCCATGCGGGTGCTCCCTTAGCCGATCCGCTCGGCACGGCCGAAGATGCCCTGCGGCCGGAACAGCAGGATGAGGATGAGGATGACGAGGGCGGTGGCGTACTTGAAGTCACCGGGCAGCACCAGGTTCGTGAGCTCCACGACGATGCCGATGATCATCGAGCCGACGAGCGCGCCGTAGGCCGTGCCGAGACCGCCGAGGGTCACCGAGGCGAACATGAGCAGCAGCAGCTGGAGACCGGTCTGCCAGTTCACGCCGTTCAGCACGAGGCCGAGCATCACACCGGACAGACCGGCGAGACCGGCGGCGAGCGTCCACACGAAGCGGATCACGCGGTCGACATCGATGCCCGAGGCCGCGGCGAGCGCCGGGTTGTCGGACACCGCGCGGGTGGCACGTCCGAAGCGCGTCTTCCCGAGGAACAGCCCCGTGCCGACGAGCACGACGAGCGCGATCCCCATCGCGACGTACGACTGCACCGTCAGCGTGATGCCGGCGAACGTCACCGTCTCGGGGTTGCCCTGCTGGATGCGGACGGTCGAGGCCCCGAAGAAGTACTGGAAGGCGTACTGGGCGGCGATCGAGAGACCGATCGTCACGATCATGAGCTGCGTGAGGCTGATCCGGCGCTTCCGCAGGGGCTTCCAGATGCCCGCGTCCTGCAGGTACCCGGTCGCGGCACAGAGCAGCACGGTCACCAGCCCGGCGAGCCAGATGTTCCATCCGAGCTGGTTCGCGAAGACGTAGGCGAGGAGACCACCGAGGGTCACCTGCTCACCGTGGGAGAAGCTGGACAGGCCGGTCGTGCCGTAGATGAGCGACAGGCCGATCGAGGCGAGGGCGATGAGGAGTCCGAGCCGGATGCCGGAGGCGAACTGCTGCCAGAACCGTGCCGCGGTGACGCTCGTGGCGCCGGTGTCGGTGGTCGCGCCCTCCTGGTCGGAGAGCTGGAAGATCGTGCCGGCGTTGGCGTTCAGGTTGCCCTGCACGGTGCGCTCGGCGTCCTTCGCGTCGGTGAGGTACTGCCCCTTCGGCAGCGAGTCCTGGTCGACCTTGACCGTGTAGGACCCGGCCTCCGAGATGCTGACCGACCAGCGGCCGTCGGCGTTCGTCGTCGAGGACCCCGTGAACGAGCCGGGGCCGGTGACGTCGACGTCGACTCCCGCGGCGGGCTCCCGCTCCGAGTCGAGGATTGTGCCCTGGATGCAGCCGTTCGTCGTGCTGACCACGCAGGGCCCGGTGCTCGCCGGTGCGCTGCTGGCGGAGGGGCTGCTGGTCGCTGCGCCGGCGACGGGCGAGAGCACCACGTCGACGGCGAAGGTGGCCAGGAAGGCGAGGAAGAGCACGGCGGCGAGGACCAGGCGACGACGGCCTGATGCCCCGCGGCGGAGTCGGCGCGCCAGCGCTGACCCCGGCGGAGTGATGGAACCCACGGATGAGCCTCTCGTTCGGATAGTCGAGGACCCTAGGGATTTTTTGTGTCCCCCGTGTTTCCGGCACGTTCCCTGCACAAATCGTGCCGCAACCGTGACCTTGCACAGGCGAGTCGGTTTGCGTTCCCGCGGAGAAGCCTCCCGTCCGGCCGGTACAGCGACCGATCCCGCCCCCAGGAATGGCGCCTGCGTCGCGCGCGTTACCATGTCCCATCGAGAGCCCACCGGTGCGTTCCCGGTACTGACACCCGTTCACCTCGCCCACGAAGGGGACCCATGGACCAGCCGGATCCGTTCGGATTCATCGGACTCACGTACGACGACGTCATGCTCCTGCCGGGGCACACCGACGTCATCCCGAGCGAGGCGTCCACGACGTCCCGGCTCACCAAGCGGATCTCGGTCAACGTGCCGCTGCTCTCCGCGGCCATGGACACCGTCACCGAGTCGCGCATGGCCATCGCCATGGCACGCCAGGGCGGCATCGGGATCCTGCACCGCAACATGTCCATCGAGGACCAGGCCGCCTACGTGGACAAGGTGAAGCGCTCCGAGTCGGGCATGATCACCAACCCGGTGACCACCAGCCCGGACGCCACCGTCGCCGACGTTGACGCGCTCTGCGGGCAGTTCCGCGTCTCCGGCCTGCCGGTCGTCGAGGCCGACGGCACGCTCGTGGGCATCATCACGAACCGTGACATGCGCTTCGTCGCACCGTTCGAGATGTCGAGCACGCTCGTGCGTGACGTCATGACGAAGGCCCCGCTCATCACGGCGCTCGAGGGCATCGACCCCGAAGAGGCGATCGCCATCTTCGCGCAGCACAAGATCGAGAAGCTGCCGCTGGTGGACGCCGACGGCAAGCTCCGTGGGCTCATCACCGTCAAGGACTTCGACAAGAGCGAGAAGTACCCGGACGCCACGAAGGACGAGGAGGGCCGACTGCGCGTCGGTGCCGCCATCGGCTTCTTCGGCGATGCCTGGCAGCGCGCCGAGGCCCTCCGCGACGCCGGGGTCGACGTGCTCGTCGTCGACACCGCGAACGGCGAGAGCGAAGGCGTGCTCGACATGGTCCGCCGCATCAAGGCCGACTCGTCGTTCGACGGCATCGACGTCATCGGCGGCAACGTCGCGACCCGTGCCGGTGCGCAGGCGCTCATCGACGCCGGTGTCGACGCCGTCAAGGTCGGCGTCGGCCCGGGCTCGATCTGCACCACCCGCGTGGTCGCCGGTGTCGGCGTGCCGCAGGTGACCGCCGTGTACGAGGCCTCCCTCGCCGCACGCGAGGCCGGCGTCCCGATCATCGCCGACGGCGGCCTGCAGTACTCGGGCGACATCGCGAAGGCCCTCGTCGCGGGCGCGGACACCGTCATGCTCGGCTCGCTCCTCGCCGGCACCGACGAGTCCCCGGGCGACCTGGTGTTCGTCGGCGGCAAGCAGTTCAAGGCGTACCGCGGGATGGGCTCCCTCGGGGCGCTGCAGACCCGCGGCAAGAAGACGTCGTACTCGAAGGACCGCTACTTCCAGGCGGACGTCCCGTCGGACGAGAAGCTCATCCCCGAGGGCATCGAGGGCCAGGTGCCCTACCGCGGCTCGGTCGGCAACGTCGTCTACCAGCTCGTCGGCGGGCTGCGGCAGTCGATGTTCTACGTCGGCGGCCGGACGATCCCCGAGCTGAAGGCCCGCGGCAAGTTCGTCCGCATCACCGCGGCCGGGCTGAAGGAGTCGCACCCGCACGACGTCCAGATGGTCGTCGAGGCGCCGAACTACCGCGGCTGACCCGTCCCGCTCGCGAGACGCCGCCAGGTGCGTGAGACGCCGCCGATTCCGGCGGCGTCTCCTGCTTCTGGCGGCGTCTCGCGTTGACGGGGGCGTCGAACTTCGTCCTGCACACTGACGGCCGGACTGGAGGCTCTCCACAACTCCGGCAGACTGGTTCGGGGTCGCGAGCGGCTTGCTGGATCGTCACGTTCATGGAGATCCACCCGTCGACGGTCCTCACCGGGCTGCCGTCGACCCTGACGGACCCGGTCCGACTGTTCCACGGCACCGCTGTCGAGCGTCGGGACTGGTCAGCGCTCGGCCCACTCGAGCGTCGGCAGCTCGTCGTGCGCGCCCGGGCCGCCCGCCTCTACGCAGACGGGGTCGTGTCGCACCGTTCCGCTGCCGCACTGTGGGGGTTGCCTGACCACGGGCGACCGGACTGGCGGCTCCACCTCATCGACACCCACGTGTCCAAGACGCACAGTGGCAGAGGAGTCGTCCGTCACGTCGGACGCGTCACCGACGACGACGTCGTGGTGCTCGACGGTCTCCGGACGACCTCACTCCTGCGGACCGTCGTCGACCTGGCCCACACGTCGACCTTCGAGCACGCGGTGGTCGTCCTCGACCACGTGCTCCACGCCGGCCATCTCGACCGGGATGACCTGGCATCGGCGTTCACCGGTCGCCGGGGGCAGCGCGGGTCGCGGCGAGCGATGTCGGCCCTGGCGTTCGCCGATGCCGCAGCGGAGTCACCTGGCGAGTCGATCAGCCGCGTCACCGTCCGACGGCTCGGGGCTCCGTCGCCCGTCCTGCAGCAGGAGTTCACCACGGACGGCGGGACGTTCCGGGTCGACTTCTGGTGGCCGGGGTCCGGCGTCGTCGGCGAGTTCGACGGCCGGGTGAAGTACGACGACCGTGACGTGCTCTGGTCTGAGAAACGACGGGAGGACGCGCTGCGGCGCACCCACCGCGTCCGCGGGTTCGCGCGCTGGGGCATGGCCGAGGCCGAGCACCTGGCCCGCCTCGGCGCGGTCCTGGTCGCCGCGGGCCTGCCGCTCGGTCGGGGTTGGGCGCGCCGTGCGCCGTGAACCGCCGCGCCGCGTCCCACCCGTCCCGCCCTGCCCTGCTCGCGAGACGCCCCCGTCACCACGGGACACCGCCGACCGCTCGAGACGCCGCCGAATTCAGCGGCGTCTCGGTGACGTGGCGGCGTCTCGGGGAGACGGGGGCGTCTGACGCGACTGACTACGCGCTCCGCCAGTCGTCCGACGTGATGTGGCTGCCGCCGTGCGGGCCCATCTGGAGCATGCCGCCGTCGACGGGCAGCGACACGCCGGTGATGTACGACGACGCGGGCGAGGCCAGGAACGCCACGGCGGCCGCGATCTCCCACGCGTTGCCCGGACGGCCGAGCGGCACCCCGGGACGGGAGATCGTGTGCGGGTCCTCGTCCTCGGCGCCGGTCATCCGGGTCGCGATCTCCCCCGGTGCGACGGCGTTCGCGGTGATGCCGTGCGACGCCAGCTCGATCGCGATCGTCTTGAGCAGGCCGCCGAGCCCGTGCTTCGCGGCGTCGTACGCGCTGGAGCCGTACCGCGGCTGGTGCTCGTGCACGCTCGTGATGCCGATGATCCGGCCGCCGGTGCCCTGCGCGACCATGCGACGAGCGGCTGCCTGGATCGTGACGAAGGCCCCGTCGAGGTCGGTCGCGACGGTGTGCCGCCACTGGTCGAGCGTCAGGTCGAGGAACGGAGCGTTGTCGCCCGTGCCCGCGTCGGCGACGATGACGTCGACCCCGCCGAGTTGGGACACGAGGCCGTCGATGACCGCGCCCGCCCGCTCGAGGTCGGTCACGTCGAGCTGCGCCACGTACGCCTGTCGCCCGGCGGCGCGGACCTCGGCCGCGGTCTCCTCGGCCCGGTCGGGCTCCGACAGGTAGGTGATCCCGACGTCCATGCCTGCGGCCGCCAGCGCGACGGCCGTGGCCTTGCCGATGCCCGACTCCGAGCCGGTGACGATGGCCCGCGTGGGCCGGAAGACGGTGGTGGAAGATGTGTCGCTCATGTCTGCGGAACGTACGCCGGGCCTCCAGGACGACCGTCCGGGACCACGGAGACCGTCCAGACGGACTCCTGATCAGGGGTTCCGGTGAGGCCGCTCAGAAGTGTCACGGGTATGTAACGAAACACCCAGGTGTGTACTTCCGTCACACGGGCGAAACACATCGACCCTAGTTTTCTCCTCAATCCCACGCGGAGACGCCGCGCTCGACCCGATGCGGTAGGGCCTCCGCGCAGAGAAAGGGTTCCACGGATGATCAGAACCACCCGCGCCACCACGGCGCTGGCACTGGCGGGAGCGGCAGCGGTGCTCCTCGTCGGCTGCTCCACCTCGAGCAACGCCGGTGACGGCGCGTCCGAGTCGGCCAAGGCCGGCGGCGCGAAGAAGGACCCGGCCGCGAGCTGCGAGGCCCCCTCGTCGCCCAGCACCGACCCGCTGAAGATCGGTACGATCCTGCCGCTGACCGGGTCGCTGGCCTACCTCAACCCGCCGGCCGAGTCCGGCGTCGGCCTCGCCGTCGAGGACATCAACGCCGCGGGTGGTGTGCTCGACGAGGACGTCACCATCGACCCCGCCACCGACTCCGGCGACAGCAACGACATGACCGTGTCGAGCTCCGCCGCGACGAAGCTCGTGGACGCGAAGGTCCCGGTCGTCATCGGTGCCGAGTCGTCCTCGGTCACGCTCAACGTGATCGACCAGCTCACGAGCAACTGCATGGTGCAGATCTCGCCGGCGAACACGGCGACCGACCTGTCCGGCTACTCGTCGCACTACTACCGCACCGCTCCGCCGGACTCCGTCCAGGGTTCCGCGCTGGGCCAGCTCGTCACGGGTGACGGCAACGCCAAGGTCGCGTTCCTCGTCTTCAACGACACGTACGGCACCGGCCTCCGCAACTCGGTCCAGGAGGCCGTCGAGTCCGCCGGTGGCCAGGTCGTCTACGGCGCCAAGGGCAAGGGCCAGGAGTTCCCGCCCGGACAGACCACGTTCTCGTCCGAGGTGACCGCAGCACTCGCGACCGAGCCCGACGCGATCGTCGTGCTGGCCTTCGACGAGACGAAGTCGATCATCCCCGAGCTCGTCTCGCAGGGGAACAAGGCGAAGATCTACATGTCCGACGGCAACACGGCGGACTACTCGAAGGACTTCGACAAGGGCACCCTCGAGGGCGCGCAGGGCACCATCCCCGGTGCCAGCCCGAAGGACGACCTGAAGAAGCGCCTCGTCGACTTCTACAAGAAGTCCTCGAACAAGGACCTCGCCGACTTCTCGTACGCGGCCGAGTCCTACGACGCCACCACCCTCGCCGCCCTCGCCGCGGTGAAGGGCAAGGGCACCGACTCCGGCACGATCCAGGCCAACATGGCTGCGGTCTCCGGGGCCGACGGCGGCACCGAGTGCTCGACGTTCAAGGACTGCAAGGACCTCCTCGACGACGGTGAGGACATCCACTACACCGGTCCGTCCGGCATCGGTCCGTTCGACTCCAAGAACGACCCGTCGAGCGCCTACATCGGCATCTACAAGTTCGACGGCGACAACAAGCCCGTGTACCAGAGCGCCATCCAGGGCTCGGTCTCGAAGTAACACCCGCCCGACCGACGGCCCCCGGGAGCAGCTGCTCCCGGGGGCCGTTCGCGTGCGCGGGGCATGCGGGCGGCTCGGCTGCGGGCGGGAGCGCGGAGACACCGGCGTCAGCACGTCACGCCGCCGAACGGTCGAGACGACGCGGAACAACGCGGCGTCTCGACATCGAAGCGGCGTCAGGGACAGACAGGCGCGTCCCGCAGGCGCGACTCGCTCGCCGGCCGGGAGGCCCGCCCCGCCCCCGCCGGCTCAGGCCGGCTCGGGTACGGCGTCGGGTCGCGCACCCCGCCGCGCAGCGGTGAACGAGTCGACGGTGAGCAGCACGAGCGCCAACCAGACGATCCCGAAGCCGATCCACCGCGAGACCGACATCGGCTCGTGCTGCACGAGCACCCCCACCAGCAGCTGCATCACGGGTGCGAGGTACTGCGTCAGCCCGAGGGTCGACAGGCTCACCCGACGGGCCGAGGACGCGAAGAGCAGGAGCGGCACCGCGGTCGCCGGCCCGGTCAGCACCGCGACGAGGGTGTGCACCCAGCCCTCGCTCGTGAACGTGACCCCGCCGCCGAGCCCGGTGACGCCGAGCACGACGAGCGCCCCCACCGCGAGCGGGAGCAACCACACGGTCTCGATCGTCAGCCCGCTGAGTGCATCGACCGTGCCGCCCACGCGCTTCTTCACGAGACCGTACGTCCCGAACGAGAACGCCAGCGCCAGCGAGATCCACGGCATCCGTCCGTACCCGACCGCGATGACGACGACGGCCAGGACGCTGACGCCGACGGCGGTCCACTGCAGGGGTCGGAGGCGTTCGCGGAGGACCACCACGCCGAGCGCGATCGTGACGAGCGGGTTGATGAAGTAGCCGAGCGCCGCCTCGACGGTGTGCCCCGTGGTGGTCGCGAGCACGTACACGGTCCAGTTCACCAGGATGAGCCCGGCGGCGATGCCCATGATGCCCATCACCCGCGGCTGCACGAGCAGGGACCGGGTGCGCGGCCACGAGCGGGTCGCGAGGATGGCCACGGCGCAGAACACCAGGCCGAAGACGATCCGCCACGACACGATCTCGAACGCGCCCGCCGGGGCCATGGCCGCGAAGAGCAGGGGCATGAGTCCCCAGAGCCCGTACGCGACGAGGGCCTGCACCACGCCGACGGATGCCTCGCTGCGCGCCGGATGCGTGGGACTCGGTTCACTCACGGAACCATCCTAGGAAGGCGGACCGACGGACGCGGGCGCACCGGGCCTCCCGGCGGTCACCGCGTCCGCAGGACGACGAACGCCCCGCCGGCCAGGCCGACGGGGCGTTCGTGGAGCAGATGTCAGTTCTCGATGACCGCGAGGACGTCGCGGGCGGAGAGGACGAGGAGGTCCTCACCCGAGTACTTGACCTCGGTGCCGCCGTACTTCGAGTAGATGACCTTGTCGCCGACGGCGACGTCGAGCGGCACGCGGTTGCCGTTGTCGTCGATGCGACCCGGACCCACGGCGACGACCTCGCCCTCCTGGGGCTTCTCCTTCGCGGTGTCCGGGATGACCAGACCGGAAGCGGTGGTCTGCTCCGCCTCCACCTGGCGGATGACGATGCGATCTTCGAGCGGCTTGATGCTGACGGCCACGGTGACCTCTTCTTTCTCGGTACGTGTTCGGTACTGACGAAAACCGGGTTGGCACTTCCCTGGGGAGAGTGCCAACCCCAACTGTAGGACGTCACTGGCACTCGGTCAATCCGAGTGCCAGCGCGCCCGCTCTGCCCGCGCCTGGGAGGATCGGGGCATGGACGCCGCCGAACTGACCCAGCTGCTGACCCCGGCGGGGATGGACCTGCTCGACCGTACGCCCTCGGTCTCGGACGGCGGCGAGATCGTCCGGGTGGTGTCCCGCCTCCGGGCCGAGGGGCACGACCCCGCACTCGTCGCGGCGGTCCTCACCCAGGCGAAGCTCCGGCAGAAGGCCCGCGGCAAGTTCGGTGACTTCGCGGCGCGCATGCTCTTCACCGAGGCCGGGCTCGAACAGGCCACGCGGCTGCAGGTGGCCGCGCAGCACGCCGGGCGCTTCGCCGCCGCCGGCCTGCAGCGGGTCGCGGACCTCGGCTGCGGGATCGGCGGGGACGCGCTCGCGATGGCGGCGCTCGACCTCGACGTCACCGCCGTCGACCGGGACGAGGTGACCGCGGCCGTCGCGACGCACAACCTCGCACCGTGGCCGAACGCCCGCGTCGAGCTCGGGGACGCCGCCACGTTCGACGTCAGCTCCGTGGACGGGGTCTGGATGGACCCGGCCCGGCGGACGAGCGGGCACTCGGACACCCGACGACTCGCCGACCCGGACGACTGGTCGCCCTCGCTCGACACCGTGTTCGCCGCCGCGACGACGACCCCGACCGGCGTGAAGCTCGGCCCGGGCATCGACCGCGACCTGATCCCCGACACCGCCGAGGCGCAGTGGACGTCCGTCGACCGCGAGGTCGTCGAACTCGCCCTGTGGTTCGGTCCGCTCGCCCGTCCCGGAGTCCGACGGGCAGCGACCGTCATCGGTCCGCACGGCATCGCCGAACTCACGGGAGCCGCCGACGCCGAGGACGTCGAGGTCGGGCCTCTCGGTGCGTACCTCTACGAACCCGACGGCGCCGTCATCCGCGCCCGGCTCATCGGGGACCTGGCGCGGTCGATCGACGGCCGGATGCTCTCCGAGGGCATCGCCTACGTGACGAGTGACCGGGCGGTCGGGACACCGTTCGCGCAGGCGTTCCGCGTGCTCGACACGATGCCGCTCGACGTCAAGCGGCTGGCGGCACGACTGGCGGCGGACGACATCGGGACCGTCGAGATCAAGAAGCGCGGGGTGGACGTGGACCCGGCCGAGTTCCGCAAGCGCCTGCGACTGCGCGGGCGGGGTCGCGTCACGCTCGTGCTCACCAGACTGGAGGGCCGCCACACCGCAGTCCTGTGCGAGCGCCTCACCGACGTGGCCGGCTGACCGGTCCGGGTGCTGCTGCGCTGCGCGACACACGACGACGGGGCACCGCCGTGGTGGCGGTGCCCCGTCGTCGTCCGGTGCGGTCGTCCTGCGGAGCCGCACGTCGAGCAGGTCAGGCGATGACGGCAGCCGTGCTGCTGGTGTCGTAGCCGTTGTAGTCGTCGTAGCCCCCGTAGTTCGGGTTCTGGGAGGCGAAGACCGCGAACAGGATGAACCCCACGACGCCGATCACGGCCAGCGCGGTGATGATCCAGCCGCCGATGATGCCGGCGAGGGCGAGGCCGCGCCCCTGCTCACCGGTCTGCTTGATGCGTCCGAGGGCCACGTGCCCCATGATCGCGCCGGCGGGGCTGGTCAGGATGGTGAGCGGCCCGAACAGGAGTCCGCCGAAGGCGAAGACGATCGACAGGATCGCGAGCACGCTCGTCTTCTGCTGCTGCCCGTAGGCGTACGGGCTCGAGGCCGCGTACGGGTTGTAGCCGGCCGCGGTTCCTTGCTGGGCGCCGTACGACTGCTGGCCGTACTGCTGCTGGCCGTGGGGCTGCTGGCCGTAGGGCGACTGGCTCGAGGCCTTCTGTCCGCCGTACTGGCCCTGGGACCCCGAGGGGTTCTGCCCGCCGTAGGGGTTCGACGCGCCGTACGGGTTCTGCGAGCCGTACTGGCCCTGCCCGGCCTGCTGCGAGCCGTACTGGTTCGAGCCTGCCTGCTGCGCGCCGTACTGGTTCTGCGAGCCGTACCGGCCAGCCTGGTGGGAGCCGTACTGGCCCGCCTGCGAGCCGTACGCCGCGTGCGACCCGGACTGACCGGGCGTCGCGTACGGGCTCTGCTGCCCGCTGGTCGGCTGCCCGGAGGAGGCCGCACGTCCGCTCGGGTCGCCCGCCGGGTCCGTGACCCCCTGCGCTGCCGACCCCTGGCCGGAGGACGCGAACGGGTCCCGCGCCGCCGGGTCGTGCCCGCGCTCCGGCTCGGTCGACGCGGACGCCGCAGGCTGGTTCGACTCCTGACCCGACGCGCGGTCCGGCGTCTCGTCCGGCTTCGATCGGTCGTTCTGATCGGACACGTGTCACCCCTCCCGGTGGCCGGTCGACCACCGGCACCGATCCTCCCACACGGCTCCCTGCGTCGTTCAGGAGCTGGAGCGGCCCGGGCCGGCGCCCGTCAGACCTGGACCGTGGTGACCGGCAGGGTCGAGTCCGCCGCGATGCCGAGGTCGCTCGGGGCGTGCCCCTCGGTCACGAGCCGCGCACCGACGGCGGCGATCATCGCGCCGTTGTCGGTGCAGAGGTCGAACGGCGGGATCCGCAGTGCGACCCCGGCTGCAGCGCAGCGCTCCTCCGCCACCTGCCGCAGCCGCGCGTTCGCGACGACCCCGCCGCCGAGCAGCAGCCGCTCGACACCGGTGTCCCGGCAGGCGGCGAGCGCCTTGGTCAGCAGGACGTCGACGACGGCCTCGCGGAAGCTCGCGGCGACGTCGGCGACGGGGACCTCGCGACCCTCGTCTCGGCAGCGCTCGACCCACCGGGCGACGGCGGTCTTCAGTCCGGAGAACGAGAAGTCGTAGCGGTGTGCCGCCATGTCCTTCGGCAGCGTCAGACCCCGGGGGAACCGGATGGCCGTCGGGTCGCCCTCGGCTGCCGCGCGGTCGATCTGGGGTCCGCCGGGGTACGGCAGGCCGAGGAGCCGGGCGACCTTGTCGAACGCCTCACCCGCGGCGTCGTCGATCGTCTCGCCGAGCAGTTCCACGTCGCCGACCAGGTCCCGGACGAGCAGGAGCGAGGTGTGGCCGCCCGAGACGAGCAACGCCACGGTCGGGAGTTCGATCTCGGAGCCGTCCGTGCGCAGGACGTCCGCGCCGACGTGCCCGACGAGGTGGTTCACGCCGTACAGCGGCTTGCCGGTCGCCACGGCGAGCGCCTTCGCCGCGCCGACACCGACCATGAGCGCGCCCGCGAGCCCCGGCCCGGCGGTGACGGCGACGGCGTCGAGCTCGTCGAGGGTGACCCCGGCCTGCTCGAGCGCCTGGTGCAGGGTCGGCGTCATCGCCTCGAGGTGCGCCCGTGCGGCGACCTCGGGCACGACGCCGCCGTAGCGGGCGTGCTCGTCCATGCTCGACGCGATGACGTTCGCGAGCAGGGTGGTCCCGCGCACGATGCCGACGCCGGTCTCGTCGCACGAGGTCTCGATGCCGAGCACCAGTGGTTCAGCCGCGGTCATCGAGCGCCTCCTGTCCGATCGGTCCCGGTCCGGTGGCGTCCGGCACGGATTCGGCGCGCATCACCCACGCGTCGACGCCGTCGGGCTGGTAGTACCGCGGCCGGACGGCGATCTGCTCGAACCCGGCCGCCGTGTACATCGCCTGCGCCACGGGGTTGTCCGCGCGGACCTCGAGGAACACCTCGTGCACCCCGCGGCGACGTGCCTCGTCGAGGAGTTCCGTGAACAGCACCCGGCCGAGGCCCTTGCCGCGGTGCTCGGCCGCGACCGCGATGGTCTGCACGTCCGCGACCGGGTTGCCAGGCAGCGAGGACAGCCCGGCGTACCCGACGACCGTCGGTGCGGTGCCCTCCTCGATGGTCTCGATGACGACGTAGTACCCGTGCGGGGAGTGCAACTCACCGGACATCTGCGAGGCCGACCAGGCATCGGTCGGGAACGAGACCTGCTCGAGCCACATGACGTCGTCGAGGTCCTGCGGGTGCGCGCGACGGAGCCGCAGTCCGTCGGGCAGCACGGCGGTCACCGGGCCACCCGCTTCGGCGCTCCCGGCATCGTCACGTCGGGTTCGCGCAGGTAGACCGGGGTGTCGGCGGCCAGGGGTGCGCCGGAGGCGAGCCGGTCCGCGGCCAGCACCCCGAGCCTCCCGGCCGGGATGGTCGCGGCCGTCACGCGCCGCCAGTCGACGGCCTCCGGACGGGAGGCCCGCAGCACGTCGTCCAGGTCTGCCGGCTTCGCGAGTCCCGGACCTGCGACGCGCGTGCCGTCGGCGTCGTAGGCGCTCCAGGCGACCTCGCGGCGGCGGGCGTCGGTGAGGACGACGAGCGGCCCGGGCTCCCCCGTCGCGACCGCGTCGTGACTGACGAGCGGGAGGAACGGGACGGCGCGTGCGGCTGCGAAGGTGCGGGCGGCGGCGATCCCGACGCGGAGGCCGGTGAAGGGGCCGGGACCCATGCCGGCGACGACGCCCGTGACGGCCGACGGGGTGACCTCGGCGGCGCGCAGGACCTCGTCGAGGAACGGGCCGATCACCTCGGCGTGCCGACGGGTGTCGTCGGTCGCGCGCTCGGCGAGGACCTGCCCGGTCGTCGGGTCGACGACGGCGACGGAGGTCCCGGCGGAGGTGTCGATCGCGAGCAGCACTCGTCCATCGTAGGCGCGGTGCCGTGACGGGTCGTTCGTGCTGAGCGACGGTCCGCGGGGCAGCGGCCGCGAACACTGTCGCTCAGCGAGGACCGTGCCCGACCGGCCCGGTCACAACCGCGGGTCCACCGCCTCCGACTCCATCGCCAGCACCCCGAACACGGGCTGGTGCACCCGCCACAGCGGCTCCCGATCGACGAAGCGCGCGAGTGACTCGAGCCCGAGGGCGTACTCCCGCAGCGCCATCGACCGCTTGTGGCCGAGGTCCCGGTCCTTCAGGCGCGCCAGGTTCGCCGGTTCCGTGTACTCCGGCCCGTAGATGATCCGCAGGTACTCGCGGCCGCGGACCTTCACGCCCGGCTGCACGAGCCCCTTCGGCCCGGGCGTGAGGTTCGACTCCGGCTTCACGACGGCGCCCTCACCCCCGGCACCGGTCAGTTCCTGCCACCAGTCGACCCCGGCGGCGCGGGACACGTCGTCGTGTACGTCCACGAGCAGCGACCGCGTGGCACGGACGACACCGGGAGCGGCGGCGGCGAGGCGTCCCGCCACCTCCATGTGCCAGCCGTGCGGCCGGTCCGCGAACGTCCGCCCCTCGGCCGCGAGGACCTGGAAGGGCGCGAACCGCACGTCGTCGATCCCGGTCGCGGGCGCCGCGTAGCGCCGGTAGGACTCGGTGTACGCGGCGGCGTCGACCGCTCGCTGCTCCGTCCGGGCCAGCAGGTCCGTCACGTCCACGCCGGCGTCACGGGCCGCGGCGAGCGCCGTCAGTGTCGCGGGGAACGCCCCGGCCGCTGCTGCACCCACCTCGGCGTACCAGTCGCGGATCATGCCCTCGGCCTTGACCGCCCACGGCAGCACCTCGCCGTCGAGGAGCACCCAGTCGGAGTCGAGCTCCGCCCACAGCCCGGCCGCATCGACCGCGGCGTCGACCCGGGACAGGAACGTCTCGGTGCCGGTCTCGTCGAAGAACGCCCGGCCGGTGCGCGTGGTCACGACTCCGCGCCAGCCCGCCGGGGCGTCGAAGCGCGCCGGGTCCCTGGTGAGGAGCACGGTGGCCCGGGAGCCCATGTGCTTCTCCTCCATCCGGACCGTGTCGACGCCCTGGCCCCGGTAGTACGCGTACGCCTCGTCCGGGTGCTCGAGGTGGTCGGGGCGTGCGGACGTCGCCACCGGACTCATCGTCGGCGGCAGGTACGGCAGCCACCGCGGGTCGACCGCGAAGCGGCTCATCACCTCGAGCGCGCCGGCGGCGTTCTCGGCGCGGATGCCGACCCGTCCGAGGTGCCGGGTCTCGACGACCTGCTTGCCGGTGACGTCCTCGATCGGGAGCAGCCCGCGGACGCGACGGGGCGAGGCGGAGGCGACGGTGGGCCTCCCGGCCGGACTGGAGGCACGTCCACCGTCCGTCCCGTCGGCCCCCGTCGCCGACGTGCGCAACGGCTCGAGCGGCTTGGCGGGTTCGTGGTGCACGCGCTCGGCGTCCACCTGGACGACCTCGCGCTCCGGGTAGCGGAGCGCGGAGAGCTTCCCGCCGAACACACACCCGGTGTCGAGGCACATCGTGCCGTTGATCCACTCGGCGTCGACTGTCGGCGTGTGACCGTAGAGGACCATGGCCCGGCCGCGGTAGTCGTCGGCCCACGGCAGCCGCACCGGCAGCCCGTACTCGTCGCTCTCACCGGTTGTGTCGCCGTACAGCGCGAAGGAGCGGACCCGCCCGGAGGCCCGGCCCTGGTACTGCTCCTTCAGGCCGGCGTGTGCCACGACCAGCTGGCCGTCGTCGAGCACGAGGTGCCCCACGAGGGCTCGACAGAACTCGCGGACCTCGGTGCGGAAGTCCTCCGGCTCCTCGGCGAGCTGCGCGAGCGTCTCGGCGAGGCCGTGACCGGTCTGCACCTTGCGGCCGTCGAGCGCGCGGACGAGCTTGTCCTCGTGGTTGCCCGGCACGGCGAGGGCGTGGCCGTTCCGCACCATGCCCATCACGAGGCGGAGGACGCCCGGGGTGTCCGGACCGCGGTCGACGAGGTCGCCGAGGAACACCGCTCGGCGGCCGTCGGGGTGGACGGCGTCGACGGGCCGCCCGGCGTCGTCACGCACGAGCGACCAGCCGAGGCGTCCGAGCAGCGACTCGAGCTCGGACCGGCAGCCGTGCACGTCGCCGATGACGTCGAAGGGACCGTGCTCCTCCGTCCGGTCGTTGAGCAGCGGCTCGCGGACGATCGTCGCGGCGGCGATCTCGTCCTCCCCGTGCAGGACGTGCACGCGGCGGAAGCCCTCCTTGCCGAGCCCCTTCAGTCCGCGGCGGAGCTGCCCCTGCTGGCGGCGGACCACGTCGGCGCCGAACTCCCGGTCGGTGCGGGCCGCGTTGCGGGCGACGCACAGGGCCTCCGGGACGTCGAGCACGATCGCGACGGGCAGGACGTCGTGCTCACGGGCGAGCCGGACGAGGTCGCGGCGGGACTCCGGCTGCACGTTCGTGGCGTCGACCACGGTCAGCAGCCCCGCGCGGAGTCGCTGCGCAGCGACGTGCTTCAGCGCGTCGAACGCGGCGGGGGTCGCGGCCTGGTCGTTCTCGTCGTTCGACACGAGCCCGCGGAAGAAGTCACTCGACAGCGTCTCGAACCGGCCGAAGTGCTGCGCGGCGAACGTGGACTTGCCGGAGCCACTCGTCCCCACGAGCAGCACGAGGGACATGGTGGGGATCGGCAGGGCGGTCATGCGGTGCCTCCGGTCGCGGTGCTGGTGCTGGTCGTCGTCGTACGGCGGAACAGGGCGAGTTGCGTGGGCGGGCCCACCTCGGGGTCGTCGTCGCCGACGGGTCGGAACTCGACGGTGTACCCGTGCCGGTCGCCGACGGCCTGCCCCCAGGCCCGGAACTCGGCGCGGGTCCACTCGAACCGGTGGTCGGGGTGCCGGAAGTGCCCGGCCGCCAGGTGCTCGTAGCGGACGTTGTGCTCCGCGTTCGGTGTCGTGACGACGACCGCACCGGGCCGTGCGGCCTGGAACACCGAGGCCTCGAGGGCCGGCAGCCGCTCGGGGTCGACGTGTTCGACGACCTCCATGAGGACGACCGCGTCGAGCCCGGCGATCCGGTCGTCGGAGTACGTCACCGAGGACTGCAGCAACCGGACGCGGGCGCGCTGCTCGTCGCTGACGTCGTCCAGCCGCAGCCGACGCTCGGCGCGGGCGAGCTCCCGCGGCGCCACGTCGGTGCCGATGAGCGTCGTGAAGGACCGGTCGGCGAAGAGGCGCCGGAGCAGGGCGCCCTCACCGCAGCCGACGTCGGCGACCGTGCGGGCCCGGACGTCGGCGAGTGCCGTGAGCACCGCGTCCGCACGACGCCGGTACAACGGCGTCTCGGCGGCCACGTCGTCGACTGGAGGTGCCGGGTCGACGGCTGCCGTGCCTCCCGGACCGTCGCCCCTCCCGCCGTCCGCGACCCCGGCGTCGAGGTCCGCGTCGACGCCGAGGAGGCGCGTGGTCGCGTCGTCGACGAGCCCGCGCTGGTGCGCCAGCGAGCGGGTTGTGATGAGCTCGCGGAGCGGGTGGGCCGCGAGCCAGCCCTCGCCGCGGCGGAGGAGCATGCCGACCTCGTCGTCGCCGACCCAGTAGTGCTTCGCGTCGTCGAGGACCGGCAGCAGCACGGTCAGCTGCCGCAGCGCGTCGGCGAGCCGGACCTGTCCGCGGAGGCGGAGCCCGACCGTGGCGGCGTCGCCCCACTCGGGCCTGGTCTCGTCGAGCGGACGCCGGGCCTCCTCGACGGTCCACCCGAGCGGCGTGAACAACCGCGTCGCGAGCCCCGTCCCGTGCTCGTCGACCTCGCTCGGCACGCTGGTGAGGGCGAGTTCGAGGTCCATCGGCGCCGCGGCGCGCTCCGGCCGGGAGGCGCTCCGACCGCCCATGGCGCTCCGGAACACCTGCCCGATCGCGAGCGCGAGCATCGACGTCGACGCGTAGGGCCGGTCGTTCACGTACCGCGAGAGGGCCTGCGCATCGGCGCCGTACCGCTTGCTCCGGGCGAGGGCGATCGCGTCGACCTCGAGGAGCAGGGCCGCGGTGCACGTGGTCGCCGTGTCCGCGGGGTAGAAGACGTGCGCCGTCCCCACGCTGAGGTCGAACGACTGCGCGCGCCCGGGGTGCTTGTGGAGCAGGTGCGAGAGGTCCGGCGCGGCCTCGCCCCGGGTGGTGATGGTCACGAGCATCCGTGGCCTCCGATCGTCGTCGTCCGGCGTCCTGCCGTCCGGCGGGGTCGAGGCCGGAGAGCGAGCCTAGTACGACGACGTGGCGGACCGGGAGCACAGGCGGCACCAGCAGACTGGGACGTCGACCGACCAGCCACGTCCGGCACCGGTCGACCCGGACAGGAGGCCCGTGATGGTCGTGTACGACAGCCGACCGGTCCGACGTGTCCGCCAGGTCGTCGCCGACCTCCTCGTCCTCGTCGGTCTGGTCCTCACCGTGGTGGTCGGCAGGGAGGTCGCCGGCTCGATCGAACGGCTCGCGTCCATCGGCACCCGGGTGCAGGACGAGGGCTCGGCGTTCCAGCGGCAGCTGTCGGCGACCGCACGGGCCCTCGCGGACATCCCCCTCGCCGGCGACGCCGTGAGTGCGCCCCTGCGGAGGGCGAGCGAGCACGCCGGCGCCGTGGCGGCCGCGGGAGCGCAGCAGCACGACACCGCCGTCCACCTGGCGCACCTCGTCGGCGGCGGCCTCACCGTCGTGTTCGTCGTGGTCCTGCTCCTCGTCTGGACGCGCACCCGTGGGCGGTTCGTCCGTGCCGCGACCGCCACCCGCGAGGTCGACCGTGGACCGGACGGGACCGAGGTCCTGGCACTCCGGGCACTCGTCGGGCGCGATGCCGTGACCGCGCTCGGCCCCGGTGTCGTCGACCGGTGGCGGGAGCGGGACCCGGCGACGATCGCGGCCCTCGCGGACCTCGAGCGGCGCAGCTGCGGGCTGCGGAGCCGACCCGGTCGGCCCTGACCGATCGGTCTCTTGCCGAGCGCAGTGCTCGGCGGTACCGTTCCGCCATCGACGGAGGAGTCCCGATGCCCGCGCGCTTCGTGTACTGGATGAACGTCTCGCTCGACCTGCTCATCGAACGGGACCGCGGCGACCACAGCGGCCTCGAGGGGCCCGACTGGCTCCACATCGACGGCCCCCTGCACCGCGAGTTCAACGACCGTGCCCGCGCGATGACGATGTTCGTCGAGGGCCGCGTCGTCCGCGACATGATGGACCCGTTCTGGCCGGACGCGCGCGACGACGACTCGCTGCCGGAGTGGTTCCGCGAGTTCGGGCACATCTGGACCGACATCCCGAAGGTCCTGGTGTCGCGGACCAGGACGACGGCCGACCACCACACCCGGGTCATCGGCGGTGACGACGCGATCGCACAGCTCGCGGCCCTGCGGCAGGAGTCCGAGGGGGACATCGCGGTCGGCGGCGCGACCCTCGCCACGCAGCTGCTCGCCGCGGGGCTCGTCGACGAGCTCCTGCTGTACACGCACCCCGCGGTCCTCGGCAGCGGTCGACCGCTCTTCGACGAGCCGGTCCCGGCGCCCCTGCTGCTCGACCTCCTCGAACAGCGCGCGTTCGACAACGGGGTCACCCTGCACCGGTACGCGGTCCGGGGAGCGTCCGCGTGACGACGGCCGTACTGCACGCCGCGGCGTCCTGTGTGTCCGATGCCGTGCCGTGCGACGACGGTGGCGCGACCGACGTGACAGGGCTGTTCGTCACCGTGGTCCTCGTCGTGTCGGCACTGGTGCTGCTCGGCATCGTGCTGCTCGGCCGCCAGCGCCGCTGACGCGCCCTGCGCCCCCACGACCCGGACGTCGGACCCGTCGGACCCGTCGGACCCGTCGGGCGAGGGTCGAGGGCGCTCGCGGCAGGTTCGGGTCTCCGCGACGAGCGCCCTCGCGCTACGACGCCGTCGGGTACGACGCGTGGTCACGACGAGGTCAGCCCGGGAACAGGGATCGGGCATCCGCGGCCAGGGTCCGCGGTGTAGCGCGGGCGACGCTACGCCGTCTGCGCTCGATACCCAAGCGTTTCGAGCGAGTTGGCCGATCTCCGCGTGCCCCGGACGGGAGGCCCGCCCGGCGTCACGGACGTCGGTGCGGTTCACGGGCCTCCCGTCCGGCGGACGCCGGGGACCCGCCGCGGACACCCGTCCCGGGGACGGGACGCGGGTCAGAGGGTGATGCCCTGCCAACGCGGGCCGCTGCCGGTGACGACGACGCGGCGCGGCTCGTCCGGGACGTCGTCGGGGTCGACGTCGTCCCCGGCCCCGGCGGCACCGCCGGTCGCGCGGACGATCTCGACGTCGAGGACGCTGTCGCTGACCCCGTCGACCATGCCCCGGCCCCACTCGACGACGACGATCGAGCCGTCCCAGTCGAGGTCCAGGTCGTCGAGTTCCACCGGGTCGGACAGGCGGTACGCGTCGACGTGCACCAGGTCCGGTCCGGCCGTCGTCGGGTGGGTGCGCGCGAGCACGAACGTCGGACTCGACACCTGCCCCCGCGCCCCGAGTGCTGCGCCGAGGCCGCGGGTCATCGTGGTCTTGCCGGCGCCGAGCGGCCCGGTCAGCACGACGAGGTCACCGGCGCGCAGGACCGCCGCGAGCCGTGCGCCGAGCGCGCCCATCTGCTCCGTCGTGTCCACCGTGGTGTCGAGCAGGACGGTCACGCCCGCTCCCCACGCAGGTAGGCGCCGACACGTCCCTCGGCCGAGTGCCCCTCGTGGACGCGCTGGACCCGGCTCCCGATCCGGCAGACGACCTCCTCGCCGATCGTGTCGATCGCGCTCGCCCATTCCAGGACGGTCATCTCGCCGTCCTCGCCGGTGCCGAACAGGGTCACCGGGTCGCCGACGCGGACGTCGTCGTCACCGACGTCGACCAGGAACTGGTCCATGGCGACCCGGCCGGCGATCGGGTACCGCGTGCCGTTGACCGCCACCTCGACGCGCCCCTGCGCCGCCCGCGCCACGCCGTCCGCGTAGCCGACCGGGACGAGCGCCAGGGTGGTCTCGGCGTCGGTGCGGTACGTGTAGTCGTAGGAGACGCCCGTGCCGGCGGGGACGCGCTTCGTCTTCGCGACGGAGCTCGTGACCGTCATGACCGGTGTCAGACCGAGATCGGCGGCGGTGACCCCGTCGGCGCCCGGGATGCCGAACAGGTTCGCCCCCATCCGGACCATGTCCTTCCGGAACTCCTTGCGCTCGAGCCCGGCGAGCGAGGCGGCGACGTGCTCCCAGCGGATGTCGAGCCCGAGGTCCTCGGCCTGCTCCACCATCGCGTCGAAGTGCGCCACGGCAGCTGCGTCGTCCTCGTCGGACGACTCGGCCAGGTGCGTGTACGCCGCGACGACCTCGATGCGCCCGTCGCGCTGCGCGTCCCGGGCGGCCTCCACCAGCGCCGGCCAGGCGTCGGCGGTCGCGCCGTCCCGGTGCAGGCCGCTGTCGACGCCGAGGTGCACCCGGGCCGGTCGGTGGTCGACCGCGGCCACGATGCGCTGCAACTCGGCGACGTCCGAGACGCCGAGGTCGACGCCGGAGTCGACCGCGTCCCGGAAGTCCAGGCCGGGGTCGTGCTGCCACGTGAACAGCCGGACGTCCTCGCCGACGCCGATCGACCGGAGGCGCAGGGCAGCCGGGACCGTCAAGACCCCGATCCACCGGATGCCGGCGTCGACCGCGGTCAGGGCGATGGCCTCGAGCCCGTGGCCGTACGCGTCGGCCTTCATGACCGCCATCAGCTCGACGGGGTCCATCCACGAGCGGACGAGGTCCAGGTTGGCGCGGTAGGCGTCCAGGTCGATGACCGCGCGGCGGAGTGGTGCGCTCACGTCGTCCTCCGTTCCACGCTGCGGCCGACCCTGGCGACCATCTCGTAGTTGATCGTGCCGATCGCGTCGGCCCACTCCTCCACCGCCGGGTCGCCGTTCGCGGGGTCGCCCCAGACCACGGCCTCGTCCCCGACGGAGACGTCGGCGTCCCCGATGTCGATGTGCATCGCGTTCATCGCGATCCGGCCGACGACCGGGAACCGACGGTCACCGATGCGGACGGACACGGCGCCTCCGGCACCGCGGTCGAACCCGTCCGCGTACCCGAGACCGATCACGGCGAGCCGGGTGTCGTGCTCGGCACGCCACGTGTACCCGTACGAGACACCGTCACCCGCGGGCACGGGGACGATCCGGAGGACCGCGGCGGTCACCCGCATGGCGGGACGGAGTCCGAGGTCGGCCGAGGTGCGGTCCGGGAACGGGCTGAGCCCGTACAGCGCGAGTCCGACCCGGACCAGGTCGCGCCGGGTCTCCGGGAGCGCCAGGCTGCCGGCGCTCGCGGCGAGGTGCACGACCTCCGGCCGGATCCCGACCGCCGCCAGACCGTCCAGTGCCCGCTGCAGTGCGGCGTCCTGGTCGAGGTCGTCCACGCGCGACGCGTTCGACAGGTGGGACATGACCCCCTCGATCCGGGTGCGGTCCCCACCGCGGGCCAGTGCCGCCGCGGTCGCGAAGAGTTCGGGCCACTCCGACTCGACGGCGCCGTTGCGGCTCAGGCCGGTGTCCAGGACGAGGTGCACGGCCGGGACGTCGGCGTCGGCCGCGGTCGAGAGCTGCTCGACGCTCGACACCGCCGGGGTGATCCCGTACCGGGCCGCGCGGCGGAAGTCCTCGTCGGGGGCGTGCAGCCACGCGAGGATGCGGACGCCCTCGTCGATCCCGGCCTGCCGGAGCGCCACCGCCTCGTCGAGGTCGGCGACGCCGAGCCAGTCCGCGCCGGCGTCGACCAGTGCGCGGGCGACCTCGACGGCACCGTGGCCGTACCCGTCCGCCTTCACCACGCCGATGACGCCCGCCGGAGCGACCTGTTCCGCGACCGTCGCGTAGTTGGCGATGACAGCCTCCCGGTCGACGGTCACCCCCGTGAACGCGCTCACGCGGCCGCTCCTTCCGTTGCGGGCCGGTCCCGGCCCTCGATGACGACGAACGCCGTCGCGATCCCGCCGTCGTGGGACAGCGAGAGGTGCACGTGCGAGACGCCCCGGTCGTCCGCGACCCGCTGGGCGCCGGCGTGCAGCGTGAGCGACGGGTTGCGCTGGTCGTCCGCGACGACCTCGAGCTCACGCCAGCTCAGCCCGGCGCTCGACCCGAAGGCCTTCACGAGCGCCTCCTTCGCGGCGAACCGGGCGGCGAGCGACGCGATCGGACGGGGTTTACCGTCGCGCAGCTGCTCGGCGTCGGTGAACAGCCGCGTCCGCATCGCGGGCGTCCGTGCGAGCACCCGCTCGAACCGTTCCAGGTCGACCACGTCGACCCCGATGCCGATGATCACGTCCGACTACTCGACGGTGACCGACTTCGCGAGGTTGCGCGGCTGGTCGACGTCCAGGCCCTTGGCCGCGGCGAGCTCCATGCCGAACATGTGCAGCGGTGCCACGGCGAGCAGCGGCTCGAACAGGGGCGTCGCGAGCGGGATCCGGAGGACCTCGTCGGCGAAGGGCAGCACGGCGGCGTCGCCCTCCTCCGCGATGGCGATCACCCGGGCGCCGCGGGCGCGGATCTCCTGGATGTTCGACACGACCTTCGGGTGCAGCGAGCGGGCGTCGCGCGGGGACGGCACGATGACGAAGACGATCTGGCCGGGCTCGATGAGCGCGATCGGACCGTGCTTGAGCTCACCGGCGGCGAAGCCCTCGGCGTGGATGTACGCGAGCTCCTTGAGCTTGAGGGCGCCCTCGAGGGCGATCGGGTACCCGACGTGGCGGCCGAGGAACAGCACGCTCCGGGTGTCCGCCATCCACTTGGCCAGCTCGGCGACACCGGAGGCGTCCTCGATGGTCTGCTGGAGCTTCTCCGGCAGTCCCTCCAGTTCGGCGACCTGGGTGGCGATCTGCTCGGCGGTCAGCGTGCCGCGGAGCGTGGCGAGGTGCAGGCCGAGCAGGTACAGCGCGACGCCCTGCGCCAGGAACGCCTTCGTCGACGCGACCGCGACCTCCGGTCCGGCGTGCGTGTAGATCACCGCGTCGGACTCGCGCGGGATCGTGGCGCCCTGGGTGTTGCAGATCGAGAGGACCTGCGCGCCCTGTTCGCGGGCGTACTTGACGGCCATGAGCGTGTCCATCGTCTCGCCGGACTGGCTGATGGAGACGACCAGGGTGCGGTCGTCGAGCACCGGGTCGCGGTAGCGGAACTCGTGCGCGAGCTCGACCTCGACGGGGACGCGTGCCCACTGCTCGATCGCGTACTTGCCGAGCATGCCGGCGTAGGCCGCGGTCCCGCAGGCGATGACGATGACGCGGTCCACCTGCTGCAGCCGCTCGGCGATCGGGTCGAGGTCGGTCAGCGTGATCGCGCCCTCGTGCACGCGGCCGAGGATCGTGTTGCGCACGGCCTCGGGCTCCTCGCTGATCTCCTTCGCCATGAACGAGGACCATCCGCCCTTGTCGGCGGCGGAGGCGTCCCAGTTCACCTCGAACTCGCTCGGCTCGGCAGGGGTGCCGTCGAAGTGGATGACGTCGACGCCGTCCGGACGGATCGTGGCGATCTCGTCCTGACCGATCGACAGGGCCCGCTGCGTGTACGCGACGAACGCGGCGACGTCCGAACCCATGAAGTTCTCGCCGTCGCCGAGACCCACCACGAGGGGCGAGTTGCGACGGGCGCCGACGACGACGCCCGGCTGGTCGGCGTGCACGACGAGCAGGGTGAACGCGCCCTCGAGGCGGGCCACCGTGCGTCGCATCGCCTCGGTCAGGTCGTGCGTCTCGCGGAACTCGCGCGCGACGAGGTGCGCGGCGACCTCGGAGTCGGTCTCGCTCTCGAAGGTGACACCCTCGGCGAGCAGCTCGTCCTTGAGCGGGGCGAAGTTCTCGATGATGCCGTTGTGGATGAGGGCGAGCTTGCCGCCGTCGGCCAGGTGCGGGTGCGCGTTGCCGTCGGTCGGGCCGCCGTGGGTCGCCCAGCGGGTGTGGCCGATGCCGGTGCCGCCGTCGGGGACGGGGTTCGCCTCGAGCTCGTCGACGAGCATCTGGAGCTTGCCGGCCTTCTTCGCCGAGGTCATGTCACCGGCGGGGTCGATCACGGCGATGCCCGCCGAGTCGTAGCCGCGGTACTCGAGACGGCGGAGGCCCCCGAGGAGGACGTCCGTGCTGCTGTTGCTGCCGACGTAGCCGACGATTCCACACATGGGACCGATCCTACGGGCAGTGCCGGGAGCACCCTGCGAGCCGCCCCGGAGGCGGGGGTAGCTTCCGACCATGGGACGCTTCGACGACATCGCCATCACCACCCTGCAGGGCGAGCAGACCACCTTCGGCTCGTATGCCGACAAAGCCGTGCTCGTGGTGAACGTCGCGTCACGCTGCGGCCTCGCCCCGCAGTACGAACAGCTCGAGCAACTCCAGCGGACCTACGGGCCGCGGGGCTTCACCGTCCTCGGCTTCCCGAGCAACCAGTTCCTCCAGGAACTCGGTTCGTCGGAGGCCATCGAGGAGTACTGCTCCGCCACCTGGGGCGTGACCTTCCCGATGTCCGAGAAGGTCAAGGTGAACGGCGGCAGCGCGCACCCGCTCTACAAGGAGCTGAAGCAGACGCCGGACGCTGCGGGCAAGGCCGGTCGCGTCGCGTGGAACTTCGAGAAGTTCCTCGTGGCGCCGGACGGCACGGTCACGCGCTTCCGGCCGACGACGAAGCCGGACGCTCCCGAGGTCGTCGCCGCCATCGAAGCGGCACTCCCCGCCTGACGGGCGGGTGCCGGACGGGAGGCTCGCTCCACCGGACCGTCGTCGCGGGCGGTTGTCGGGCCTCCCGGCTGGGTACGCTCGACCCCATGCCGATCCCGGAGACGACCGTCGCGCACCCCACTCCCTTCGTGGAGATCCCCCGGGACGAGTGGTCGCAGCTCGCGCCGAAGGAGCACCTCTCCCTCACCGAGACCGAGATCGTGCAGCTGCGCGGCCTGGGCGACCGCCTCGACATCACCGAGGTGCAGGACGTCTACCTGCCGCTCTCCCGGCTCCTGACGCTGTACGCCGCCGGCGCACGCGACCTGCACGCCGAGACGAGCCGGTTCCTCGGCGAGCGTGCGAGCCGGACCCCGTTCGTGATCGGCGTCGCCGGGTCGGTCGCGGTCGGCAAGAGCACCGTCGCGCGCCTCCTCCGCGAGCTGACGAAGCGGTGGCCGGACACCCCCCGCGTCGAGCTCGTGACGACCGACGGCTTCCTGTACCCGAACGCGGAACTCGAGCGCCGCGGGATCATGGACCGCAAGGGCTTCCCGGAGTCGTACGACCGTCGTTCGCTCCTCCGGTTCGTCAGCAACGTGAAGAGCGGTGCCGCCGAGGTCCGGGCGCCGTACTACTCGCACCTGGTCTACGACATCGTGCCCGACGCGGAGATCGTCGTGCGGCAGCCGGACATCCTCATCGTCGAGGGGCTGAACGTGCTCGCGCCACCGGTGCACGGACGCCTGGCCCTGTCCGACCTGTTCGACTTCACGATCTACGTCGACGCGAAGACGAAGGACATCGAGTCCTGGTACGTCGACCGGTTCCTGGCGTTGCAGGAGCAGGCGTTCTCGAGCCCGGACTCGTTCTTCCACCGCTTCGCCGAGCTGTCCCGCGAGGACGCCGTCCGCACCGCGACCGAGGTGTGGCGGGCGATCAACGAGCCGAACCTGCTCGAGAACGTCCTGCCGACCCGCTCCCGGGCGACCCTCGTGCTCAAGAAGGCCGCCGACCACAAGGTGACGAGCGTCCTGCTCCGCAAGATCTGACCGCGTCCCGCGGTGCCTGCCGTCCCGCGGTGCCTGCCGTCCCCGCGGTGCCTGCCGTCCCGCGGTGTCTGCCGTCCCCGCACAACAGAAGCCCGTCCGAACCACGCGAGTGCGCAGTTCGGACGGGCTTCTGTTGTGCGGATGCGATCCACGCCAGCGGGGCGCGCGCGGCCGGCGCGGCCGGCGCGGCCGACGCAGGCCCGAGCCCGCGCGGCTACGCGGCGTCGAGCGTCAGGCGCGCACGCACGACGTCGGCGAGCTCCTCGGCGACGCGCTGGGCGTCCTCCTGCGAGGCCGCCTCGACCATCACGCGGACGACCGGCTCCGTGCCGGAGGGACGCAGCAGCACGCGACCGGAGTCACCGAGTGCGTCGGTGGCGGCGGTGATAGCGTCCTGGACGCCCTGGTCGTCGAGCCCGTGGCGGTCGACGCCCTTCACGTTGAGGAGCACCTGCGGGAACACCGTCATGCACGCGGCGAGCTCACCGAGCGTCTTGCCGGTGCGCGCCATCTCCGCCACGAGGTGGAGGCCCGTCAGGACCCCGTCGCCGGTCGTCGCGTAGTCGCTGAAGATGATGTGGCCGGACTGCTCGCCACCGAGCGAGAACCCGCCCTCGGTCATCTTCTCGAGGACGTACCGGTCCCCGACACCGGTCTCGAGGACCGTGATGCCCGCGTCCGCCATGGCCCGCTTGAGCCCGAGGTTCGACATCACCGTGGCGACGAGGGTGTCGTCGACCAGGCGTCCGCGCTCCTTGAGGGACAGCGCGAGGATCGCCATGATCTGGTCGCCGTCCACCGCGTTGCCGTCGGCGTCCACGGCGAGGCAGCGGTCGGCGTCACCGTCGTGCGCGATGCCCACGTCGGCGCCGGCCTCGAGGACCGCGCGCGCGAGGTTGTCGATGTGGGTCGAGCCGACGCCGTCGTTGATGTTGATGCCGTTCGGGTCGGCACCGATGAGCGTGACCTTCGCACCCGCGTTGACGAACACCTCGGGCGAGACCCCGGAGGCGGCACCGTTGGCGCAGTCGAGCACGACGTGGATCCCGTCGAGTCGGTGCGGCAGCGTGCCGAGCAGGTGGACCACGTAGCGGTCCTCGGCGTCGGCGAAGCGCGTGATGCGCCCGACCTCGGCACCGGTGGGGGTCGGTGCGGACTGGTCGTGCATGGCCGCTTCGATGCGGTCCTCGACCTCGTCCGGCAGCTTGCGACCACCAGCGGCGAAGAACTTGATCCCGTTGTCCGGGGCGGGGTTGTGCGAGGCGGAGATCATCACGCCGAAGTCGGCGTCGACGTCCGCGACCAGGTACGCCGCTGCGGGGGTGGGGATGACCCCGGCGTCGAGGACGTCGACGCCGGCGGAGGCGAGCCCGGCTGCCACGGCGGCACCCAGGAACTCGCCGGAGACGCGCGGGTCACGCGCGAGCACGGCCCGGGGGCGCGTGCGACCGGACGCTCGACGAGCGTCCGCGTGGTGTCCGTGCGTGAGCACGGCCGCGCTCGCCTGGGCAAGACCCAGTGCGAGCGCGGCCGTCAACTCGCCGTTGGCGAGGCCACGAACGCCGTCGGTACCGAACAGACGCGGCATGCGATCTCCCGCCGTCAGGCGATCAGCGCTTCGAGAACTGCGACGCCTTGCGGGCCTTCTTGAGACCGGCCTTCTTGCGCTCGATGACGCGGGCGTCACGGGTGAGGAAGCCGGCCTTCTTGAGGGTCGCGCGGTTGTTCTCGCGGTCGATCTCGTTCAGGGTGCGGGCGATGGCGAGACGGAGCGCGCCTGCCTGACCCGAGGGGCCGCCACCCGTGATGCGGGCGGTGACGTCGTAGGCGCCGAGGAGCTCGAGCACCTTGAACGGGTCGTTGATGAGCTGCTGGTGCAGCTTGTTCGGGAAGTAGTCCTCGAGCGTGCGGCCGTTCACCGAGAAGGTGCCGGAGCCGGGGACCAGGCGGACGCGCGCGATGGCCTCCTTGCGGCGACCGACGGCACCGCCCGAGACGTTGAGGATCTGACGGGGAGCCGCCTCCGACGCGACGGGCGCGCTCTCGGTGGTGAAGGTCTCCGGGGTCTGGTCGATGGAGTCAGCGATCTGAGCCATGAGTGTTTTCTCGTTCCTGGAAGTCGTCGTGGCCGCTGTTACTGCGAGACCTGGTCGAAGGTGTACGGCTTGGGCTGCTGCGCCGCGTGGGGGTGCTCAGCGCCTGCGTAGACCTTGAGCTTCTTGAGCTGCTCGCGACCGAGGGTGTTCTTCGGCAGCATGCCGCGGATCGCCTTCTCGACGGCGCGCGTCGGGTGCTTCTCGAGCATCTCCGGGTAGGTGGTGGCCGTGAGGCCGCCCGGGTAACCGGAGTGGCGGTAGTAGACCTTCTTGGCGAGCTTCGACCCGGTCAGGGCGACCTTGTCGGCGTTCACGATGATGACGTAGTCACCCATGTCCATGTGCTGGGCGAAGGTGGCCTTGTGCTTGCCGCGGAGGAGGGCGGCGACGTGCGAAGCGAGGCGGCCGAGCACGACGTCGGTCGCGTCGATGACGATCCAGTCGTGCTGGACGTCTGCCGGCTTCGGGGAGAACGTACGAGTCACAGGAGTGCTGCTTTCGTGTCGAGGTGAGGAGTCCGTGAATCCCACTCCGGTGGGCGTTCTCGCGGGCAGACGCCCGGCGAACGACCCGGTGGAGGGCCCATCTGACTGTCTGGCGCAACAGAGCGCGCAGACCAAGGTGAGAGTCTAGCGGACGTCGGAGCGCTCGGTCAACCGCGCCCGCCTCGCCGCACACGACGGACGGGAGGCGCGACCCGGGTGGGACCCGGCTCGCGCCTCCCGTCGGTGGTCGCGGTCAGCGCGGCGTCACTCGGCGCCGCCACCCGTCGTCCGGCGGCGACGGAGGGCGAGGAGCCCGCCACCGGCGGCCAGGAGGGCGAGCGCAGCCGCGAGGCCGCCCCCGATCTCCGCGCCGGTGAAGGCCAGGCCGTCACCCGCGCTCGGCGTCCCGGTCAGCCCGCCCGCGCCCGGGGTCGTCCCCCCGTCACCGGCGACGGGGCCCGCGGTCGGGTCACCAGCACCCGGGGTCGGGGTCGGGTCGGCCGCGCCCGGGACCGGCGTCGGCGTCGGCGTCGGGGTCGGGGTCGGCGTCGGGTCTGTGCCCGGGTCCGGCGTCGGGGTGGGCTCCGGCGTCGGGGTGGGCTCCGGTGTCGGGTCACCCGGCACCTCGGCCTCGGTCACGTCGAAGCCGACCAGGATCGGGTCGTGGTCGCTGGCGCGGTACACGTCGTCGCGGTACAGGTCCGACACGTTCACGTTGTACCGGCTGTACTCCAGGGCCACCGACTCGGTCGAGTTGATGTTCCAGATGTCCACGCCGGTCACGCTCGCGAGCGCCGCGGGCGAGGCCAGCACGTGGTCGAGGGACCCGCTCAGGCCGCTGAACACGTAGGAGTACTCCGACGCGTCCTGCGCCGGGGCGAGGTCGGTGTACCCGGCGTCGCGGAGCACCACCATCGGGTCCTCCTCGCTGTAGGCGTTGAAGTCACCGATCAGGAACGTCTTGTCGGTGCCGTACTGCTCCTGCATGGCGGTCGAGAAGGTCGCCAGCGCCCGCGCCTGTCGCACGCGGTCGGCGTTGGACGCCCCCTGCCCGTCGCCCTGGTCGGCGTTCTCGCCGGTGCCGGAGCCCTTCGACTTGAAGTGGTTCGCGATGACGAGGAAGTCGTCCTCCGCGGTGCCGCCGACCGGACGGAAGGCGTCGGCGACCGGCTGGCGGGCGTTCGTGAAGGCGGGGTCGAGCAGGATCGTCGACTCGCCGGTGGGGGCGACGCGGTCCTTCTTGTAGATGAGCGCCAGGCGGATCACGTCCTCGCTGGCCGGCACGACGGAGGGCGACTCCGCGTAGGCCCACGTGTCGGTGCCGGTCGCCGCGTTGAGGGCGGCGACGAGGGTCGCCACGGCCGCGTCGCGGTCCAGGCCGAAGCGGGCCGAGTTCTCGATCTCCTCGAGCGAGACCACGTCCGCGTCGAGGGCGTTGATCGCCTTCACGATCTTCACCTGCTGGCGGTCGAGGTCCTCCTGCTCGGCAGCACCACGGGCGTCGCAGCCCGAGTCCACCGTGATCGGGTCACCCGCGCGGTCCCGGTAGTACGTGCAGCCGGCCACCTCGTCGCCGGTCGTCGGGAAGTAGTTCAGGACGTTGAACCCAGCGAGCGTCAGGTCGCCGCCGACGCCCTCGGGCGTCGCGGTCCGGACGTCCGAGAACGTGGCGGGCAGGTCAGCCGCGGGGGTCGCACCCGTGATCGGCGTGGTCGGCTGGAACTTCCAGGCGTTGTTCCGGTAGTCGAGGACCACGGGGGCGGTGAACGTCGTGGTCGCACCGACCGTGACCGGTCCCGCGTTCGTCAACCACGGCACCGGGACCTCGCGGGCGGCCTGGTCCTGGCCGTCCCGCGGCAGGAAGTTCGTGCTCGCGCCGTCGTCGAGCGTCACCTTGCGCGCCGCGTTGTCGGCGGCGACCGCGGCGGCCTCGACGCTGCCCGGACGGGCGACCTCGGTCGGCTGCAGGAGTCGCCCCGTCCCCGTGGCGAGCGCGATCTCGCCGTACTGGTTCGTCGTGTAGTTGTCGGCGACCGTGTAGGAGCCCTGCGGGGCGACGAGCATGCTCTCGAGGGACTCCCGCGCGGCGTCCGTGCGGGGGAAGACCACGGCGGCCGGCTGCGGCGCGACGGCGGGCGTGCTGAGCATCCGGAGTCCGGCGGCGCTCGCGACGGTGAGCTCGGTCAGCCCGGAGAACTCGGACACCGTGCCGGTGAGCTCGACGTGGTCCCCGATCGCGACCTGACCGACGGTGGCCGCGGAGTAGACGAAGAGCCCGTCGGACGCGGTCCGCGTGGCGGGGTCGGTCGGGCCTCCCGTCCCGGGCGTCTGGATCGTGTAGCCGTTGAGGCCGCCGGTCGCGTACACGCCCGTGACCACGCCGCTCGTGACGACGGTCCTGCCGACGAACGGCGAGGTGTCGGTCGTGCCCTGGATCTCGGGGATGGTCGCGGCGACCGCAGGGGTGGCCGGTGGTGTGGTGCCGCCGTCACCCGGGGCGGGGGTCGCCCCGCCGCCGGCGGTCTGTCCGGCCGCGTTGCGCGGCGTCAGCGTCGTCGTGACGGTGAAGTCCGTGCCGTTGACGTCGGTGTCGGCCGTACCCGCCCGGACGAGGCCGTTCGGCACCGCGTTCGCCCCCGTCACGGTGCGGACCGTGCCCTCGAACGTGTTCGACGCCCCGTAGCCGAGCAGGTCGACCACGCCCGCGGTGCCCGTGGTGACCGGGCCCGCCGGCAGCGTCAGTGCTGCCGTGCGGTCGGCGAGGACGAGCGTGCCGGTCGTCCCGGACGGGTTGAACGATGCCGTGTCGTCGGCGGCGGGCAGGTCGGCCCCGGCGGGCGTGTCCCCGTTGCCCGCCATCGACACGAGGAAGGTGCCGTTCGCGGGGACGGTGCCCTCGAGGGCGCTCGTGCTGAACGCGCCGGTGCTGGCCGCCGCCCGGTACTGGAGCGACCACCCGCCGAGGGTGACGGGGCTGGCCGTCGGGTTGGCGATCTCGACGAACTTCTGGTTGAAGAACGCGTTCGCGCTGCCGCCCTTGAGGTACGCCTCGGCGATGACGAGTCCGGTACCCGCGGGGTTCGCGGTCGCGGCGGTGACGGTGACGAGCGGTGCGGCGAGCAGGGTCGCGGCAGCCGTGGCGCACAGCAGGGTGCGTCCGACGGTTCGGGGCATGAGGACCTTTGGTTCGTGGTCGAGAGGGATCCCGACGACGGTACGGTCCTGCGCGGGCGCACAGGTTACGAGCAGGTGAACCTTCCCCCCGGACGAGGGTCGACCGTCCGTTCTGCGACGGTGCGCTCGGTCGTCACGCCTCGATCGGCACCCACTCCGACCCGACCCGGTGCACCGCCGGACCGTGTCCGGGCAACACGATCGCCGGGTACGGCAGCACGCCCGCGGACTCCACGGCGAGCGCCTGGTCGGCCGTGAAGAACGGCGTGATCATGCGCGGCCGTGGTGCCCACGAGG
Source organism: Curtobacterium sp. MCBD17_008 (assembly GCF_003234475.1). Classification (NCBI taxonomy): domain Bacteria; kingdom Bacillati; phylum Actinomycetota; class Actinomycetes; order Micrococcales; family Microbacteriaceae; genus Curtobacterium; species Curtobacterium sp. MCBD17_008. The sequence continues at coordinate 103,021 of NZ_QKTK01000003.1, forward strand.
CCGGCTGGGTGTCGTGGTGGGTGACGACGGCGTCGCCCGTGACGATCGCATCGGCGGCCGGCAGCAGGTACGCGGTGGACCCGGCGGTGTGGCCGGGCGCGGGCAGCGGGGTCATCGCGCGACCGTCGAAGTCCCGCGCGGTGAACGCCCGCGCGGACGGGACGGTGGTCGGCCGGAGCGCGTCCGAGGCGATCGCACGCCCGAGCCACCGCAGCACCCGGGGAGCGGCGAGCCGTCCGCCGATCTCGGCCGGGGTGACCTGCTGGCGCCCCGGTCCACGGACGTTGGCGAGTTCGTCGGCGTGCGCGAGGACCTCGACGTGCGGGTGACGCTCGAGGATCCCGGGCAGGCCGCCGACGTGGTCCACGTGGCCGTGGGTGACGTACACGCGGCGGAGCTCGTCGAGGTCGTGGCCGGCGAGCAGCACGCTGTCCAGGACGAGGTCGGTGTCGGCCGGGTACCCCGCGTCGATGAGGGCGACGCCGTCCTCCTCGGCGAGGACGACCCAGTTGGACACCGGCCCCTCGACGAACACCACGCCGGGTGCGACGGAGACGACGGAGCGCGGAGCACGAGGAGCCATGCCCCGACGGTAGCGCCCTGCGCCGGGACGCGACGCGGGTGCCTGCCGCTCAGTCGCCGGGCCGGTGTCCCTCCGCGTCGCGACGGGCGCGTGTCTGCACGGCACGGGCCTCCAGGGCGTCGTCGTCGGGGTACCCGACCTCCGTCAGGGTGAGCCCACGGGCCGGGGCGACCGTGAAGGCGCTCGTGCGCTCGGCGGCGATCCGCAGCGCGTCGAGCCGGTCCGGCGTCAGGCGGCCCTCGCCGACGGCGAGGCAGCCGCCCACCATGGCGCGCACCATGGAGTGGCAGAAGGCGTCGGCCTGGAGGCTCGCCACGAGCACGCCGTCCGGCTCGCGGTCCCAGCGGAACTCCTGCAGGGTCCGGATGGTGGTCGCGCCCTCACGCGGCTTGCAGAACGCCGCGAAGTCGTGCAGCCCGAGCAGGCGGAGCGCACCGCGCTCCATCACCGCCCGGTCCAGGCGCCCCGGGTACCAGGTCGTGTGTCCGCGACGGAGCGGGTCACGGGCGGCATCGAGGTCGGCGACCCGGTACCGGTACCGCCGCCAGATCGGTGAGAACCGCGCGTCGAACCCCGGCGGGGCGACCGACGCCCGGGTGACGACGACGTCCCCGTCCGGCCCGGCGAGCCCGTTCAGGCGGCGGACCAGCCCGGCGAAGGGGTCCCGCGTGGTGCCGTCGGCGGCGGGACGGCGGGGACGGGAGAGCGCGGCCCACTGCTCGTCGCTGAGGTCGAGGTGCGCGACCTGCCCGGTGGCGTGCACACCGGCGTCGGTGCGGCCGGCGACCGTGAGCTGCGGCGGTGTGCCCCAGCGGGTGAAGACGGTGGCGAGGGCGGACTCGAGTGCGCCCTGCACGGTCCGGAGTCCGGGCTGTCGGGCCCACCCGGAGAACGCAGCTCCGTCGTAGGCGATGTCGAGCCGCAGCCGCACGCCGGCCTTGCCCTCGGTCCGGCCGGTCTCGCTCACACCTCCACGGTACCGACGTCAGCGCGACGTCAGTGCCGTGTGAGTGCCGGTCGGCAGGGTCGTCTCCGAACACGACGTCGACGGAAGGACACGACGATGACCACGACACCGCTCGCGGTGGAGGCCACTGGCCTCGTGAAGACGTTCGGCAGCAACCGGGCTGTGGACGGTGTCGACCTCCGCGTGGAGGCCGGCACGGTCTACGGGGTGCTCGGTCCGAACGGCGCCGGCAAGACGACCACGATCAGCATGCTCGCGACCCTGCTCCGCCTGGACGGGGGTGAGGCGCGGGTGTTCGGGCACGACGTCCACCGGGAGCCCCACGTCGTCCGGCAGCTCATCGGTGTGACCGGCCAGTACGCGAGCGTCGACGAGACCCTGAGCGCGACCGAGAACCTCGTCGTCTTCGGTCGGCTGCTCGGGCTGTCCCGGGCGGAGGCGAAGCGCAAGACCACCGAACTGCTCGAGCGGTTCGGCCTCAGCGAGGCCGCTCGGCGTCCGCTCCGCGGGTTCTCCGGCGGCATGCGCCGACGGCTCGACCTCGCGGCGAGCCTCATCGCGCAGCCGCCGCTCATCTTCCTCGACGAGCCGACGACGGGCCTCGACCCGCGCACCCGGGCGCAGATGTGGGACACCGTCCGAGACCTCGTCGCGACGGGGTCCACGGTGCTGCTCACGACGCAGTACCTGGACGAGGCCGACCAGCTCGCGGACCGCATCGCCGTGATCGACCACGGCAGGGTGGTCGCAGAGGGCACGAGCGACGAACTGAAGGCATCGGTCGGCACGGCGTCCCTGCAGCTCCGCATCGCCGATGCCACGCCTGCACGGATGTCCGAGGCGTCCGAGCTGGTGCACCGCGTGCTCGGCACCCCTGCGCTCGCGAGCCCCGAGGGCTCCCGCCTCACCGCACCGATGGCGGACCCGGACCGCGTCACCGACCTGCTCGTCGCGTTCCGCGACGCCGAGCTCTCCCTGGCCGAGATGAGCGTGCAGAAGCCGACGCTCGACGAGGTCTTCCTGCAGATCACCGGCACACCGACCACCCCGGCGGCCGAGGCCGACCGCGCGCTCGAAGGGAGCATCGCATGACCACGACCACCGCGCCCGACCTGGGCACCACCGCACCGCGGATCACACCCCGGCCGGGGATCGGCGGCTCCGGGCTCGCCGCGACCGCACGGCAGTCACTGACCATGGCGTACCGCGGGCTCGTGAAGGTCCGCCGGACGCCCGAGCAGCTGTTCGACGTGACACTCATGCCGATCGTGTTCACCGTGATGTTCACCTACATCTTCGGCGGCGCGATCGCCGGCGACGTCAGCAGCTACCTGCCGATCATCATCCCCGGCATCCTCGTGCAGACGAACATCACGTCGTCGATCGTCACCGGCGTCCAACTCCGCGAGGACATGGACAAGGGCGTGTTCGACCGGTTCCGCTCGCTGCCCATCGCCCGCATCGCCCCGCTCGCCGGAGCACTGCTCGCCGACACCGTGCGGTACGCGATCGCGACGACCATCACGTTCACGGTCGGGTTCGCCATGGGGCTGCGGCCGGCGGGCGGCTTCGGTGCGGTCGTGCTCGCCGGACTGCTCGTCGTGGTGGTCGCGTGGGCGATCAGCTGGGTCTTCGCCTACTTCGGTGTCGTCGCCCGCACCGCGTCGAGCGTCTCGGGCATCTCGAACCTCGTGCTCTTCCCGCTGACGTTCCTCTCGAACGCGTTCGTCCCCGCGGACACGTTGCCGGACTGGCTGCACTGGTTCTCCGACGTCAACCCGATCTCGCACCTCATCACGGCCGTCCGGGACCTCGTGAACTCCGGCTCGGTCGGCGGTGACCTGTGGCTGAGCCTGCTCGGCGCAGCGGTGGTCGTCGCGGTGTTCGCCCCGCTCACGGTGCGTGCGTACATGCGGAAGGCCTGATCGCCTCCAGCACCGCTCGCGCGGCGGCGACGGCCTCGGCCCGGCTCTGTCCGGTCGAGGCCGTCGCCGCGTCCGCCAGGCGCTGCTCGCCGACGGTCGCCGCGAGGACCGCCCGGGTGCGACCGTGCCCGAGGACCGCGAAGTCCTGCCGAGCGCCGAGGCGCACCGCACTCCCCCACGCCGCGGCGACGAGTTCGGGATCGACGTCCCGCCCGACCGCCTCGAGGGCGGCCCCGAGCAGGGCGGTGCCGGCCACCGGCAGGTCGTTCCACATCGACGGCATGCGGAGCGCGACCAAGGCGCTCACCCGGACCCGTCGGGCGACGTCGGCACGCGCCTCCCGGCCGTCGTCCTGGAGGCCCGGTCCGGCCCCGGCGGGGCGGTCCGGCTCCGGCGTCGGGTCGCGCTGCGCCGCCTCGTCCTGCACGGCGAGCAGGGCGGCACCGACCACCATCGTCCACTGCCCGGCGTCACGCTGGTGCGGCACGACCGCGTCCAGCGCCCGGCGGTACTCTACCGCGGCGAGGGCGGGGTCTCCCGCGCTCCGCGCCACCTCCGCGGAGATGGCGTGCGCGAGGACCGTCATCTGGGCGCGGTCACCGACCGCCCCGGGTCCGCCGACCGCGCTGCCACCGCCGCGGGGGTCGCTCGGACGGCTCGTGAGCTCGGATGCCACCCGGCGGGCGCGCGCGGCGTCACCGGTCGCCGCCGCGCTGAGGCCGACGCTCCACCCGACCTCGACCAGGTCGTCCTCGGCGCCGAACTGCTCCAGCCGGTCCCGCGCGACCTCGGCCGCGGCGAGGGCCTGCGCGTACCGCCCGGTCTGCGCGGAGAGCTGTGCGACGGAGACGGCGGCGGAGCCGGTCGTCCACAGGTCGCCGACGCGCTCGGCGAGGGTGCGCGCGCGGGTAGCGTGCGCGAGGGCACGCTCGAGTTCGCCGTCGTTCTCGGCGAGCGGTGCGCTGAGCAGGTTCGCGAGGCAGGCGACCCCGGCGTCCGGGTCCTCGCGGAAGCGGGCGAGCTGCGCGTCGCCGACCGCCCGTCGTCCGAGGGTGAGGAGCAGCTCGGCCTGCGCGTCGACGATGCCGACCCCGGTCGGTCCGTCGCGGACGAGTCGGCGGAGGCCGGCCCGCGCGCGCGCCGAGGTGCGGCGGTCGGTGAACGCGGCGGTGGCGCAGGCGATGACGAGCCCGAGGACCGCCGGCGTCCGGACCGCGGGCTCCGGCGGTGCGGCGCGGAGCACGGGGACGACGTCCGCGGCGAGCGTCGCGACCTCGCCGTGCGCGCCGCGGAACGACCAGTACCCGGCCAGCGCCGAGAAGAGCGGCGCGACGGCGACCGGGTCCTCGTCGCGCAGGCTCCAGCGGAGCAGGGTGACGAGGTTGTCGGCCTCACGCTCGATGACGCGGAAGCGCTGCAGCTGGTCGTCGGTGCGGACCGTGAACAGGTCGTTCACGGCGGCGAGCCTGCTGCCCCATCGGACCATCGCGCTCCGGACGGCCGCGGTCGCGCCCGACGCGTCGAGGCGTGCGGCCCCGAACTCGCGGACGGTCTCGAGCAGGCGGTAGCGGACCGGTTCGCCCTCGCGCTCCAGGAGCTGGACGAGTGACTGCTCCACGAGCTCCGCCAGGTCGTCGAGGGCGTCGTCGGCGCGGTCCGGCGCGGCGACCGCTTCGACCGCACCCACGGACAGCCCGTCCGGGAAGAGCGCCAGCCGGGTGAGGAGGTCGCGCGCACCGTCGTCGAGCAGCCGCCAGCTCCACTCGATCACGGCGAGGAGGGTGCGGTGCCGCTCGGGAGCCGAACGGTCGCCGCCACGGAGCAGGGCGAAGCGGTCGTCGAGTCGGCGCTCGATGTCGTCGACGCTCATGCCGCGGATGCGCGCCGCCGCGAGCTCGATCGCCAGCGGAGAACCGTCGAGCCGCGTGCAGATCCGTCGGACTGCGTCGACCGGCAGCACCGCGCCCGGTCGGGCCGCCCGTGCCCGGTCGGTGAAGAGCCGGACCGCGGCACCGTCCGCCTCGACGGGCAGCGGGGCCAGGGGTGCGACGACCTCGCCGGCGACAGCCAGCGGGGCCCGCGACGTCGTGAGCACGCGGAGGTCCGGGTGCTCGGCGAGCAGGTCCGCGGTGAGGGCGGCCACCGGCTCGAGCAGGTGCTCGCAGTTGTCGAGCACGAGCAGGGTCGGTTCCTCGCCGAGTGCGCGGGACACCCGGGTACGGAGGTCGGCCGTGACCGCGTCCCGGAGGCTGCGAGCCCCGCGGACCTCGGCGATCCCGAGCAGGGAGCCGAGGGCGGGCAGGACGTCCTCGCCGGTGGTGAGCGGCGCGAGTTCGACGACCACGACACCGCACGCCGGCGGGACCGTCGCCGCGGCGGCCTGTGCGAGACGGGTCTTCCCGAGCCCACCGGCACCGAGGATCGTGACCAACCGCTCGGTGGCCAGGAGCCGCGTGACGGTGGCGAGGTCCGCCTCCCGGCCGACGAGGGCGTTCGGCGCGGCCCGGAGCCCGACGCGTCGGGCGGTCCCGGAGACGGACCCGGCGCTGCGGAGCACCTCGGCGTTCAGGCGCACCAGCGCCGCGGACGGGTCGGCGCCGAGCTCGTCGGACAGCCGGTCGCGGTGGGAGGCGAACGCGGCGAGTGCTTCCGGGGCGTGTCCACCGTCGGCGAGCGCCCGGACGAGTCCGAGGACGGCGGTCTCGTCGAACGGGTCGGCGGCGGTCTCCTCCCGCCAGAGGGCTGCGGCGGCATCGAGGTCGCCCGAGCGCTGCAGGACGACGGCCAGCCGTCGGCGGAGGTCCCGGCGCACGCCGGCTGCGCGACCGGCGAGCGTGTCGGCCGTGCCGCCCTCGAGGTCGCCCCCGGGCTCGCCGCGCCAGCGGTCCAACGCCGTCTGGAGGGCCACGGCGTCCGGCTCCCCACGGAGGACGCGCTCGGCGGCGCCGAGGTCGGTCGCGTCCGGGTCGATCCCGAGTGCGTACCCGGCGGACGTCGAGACGACCAGGCCGTCGACGGTGGCCCGACGGAGTCGCGAGACGAGCGTCTGGAGCGCGGCGCGCGCGCCGCGGGGAGGATCGTCGCCCCACAGGTCGTCGATGAGCGATTCCGTGGTGACGGCCCGTCCGTGTGCGAGGACCAGGGCGACCAGGAACGTCCGGGCGAGGGCACCGGCGACCGGGACGAGTGCACCGGACGGGGTCTCCGCCAGGACCGGGCCCAGGACGGCGATGCGGGGCGCGGACACGGGAGGAGTCTAGGTCGGCGCGACGGACACGGGTCGGTACCGGACCGTGATGTGCGCTCGCGTCCGACTCGGTCGCGCGTCTCCATACTGAACACATGCACAAGAAGACCGTCACAAGGGGGGTCGTGGCCGTCGCACTCCTGGCTGCGCTGAGCACCGGCATGACCGCCTGCACACCCACGACGAGCGCCGACCCGAGGCCCACCCCGACCGACGCCAGCCCCTCCTCGTCACCGACCCCGGAGCACACGCCCGCCACGACCGACTTCGGCACCGAGCCCTCCGCCGGCGACGCGCCCGCGTGCGACGCCCTCCTGCCGGACGACCTCGTCCGCGCGCTCGTCCCCGATGCCGAGCCCGTCGACGCCATCACCGAACTGGCCCACCCGGCCGCCACGTGGAACGCCACCAGGCTCACCGGCGGGACGGGATGCTGGGCGTCCAACGGCAGCTCCCCGCTGGACGACCGCGCCGCGCGCACGGCCGACGAGCCCGCCTACGAGGGCGTCCGAGTCGCCGTGCTCCCGGACGCCGCTGCCGCGTTCCGGACCGCCGGCACCGACGCGACCGCTCCGGCGGAGAGCGCGACCACGGTGCGCTGCGCCGCGAGTGATGCCGCACGGGTGTACTGCAACGGTGGTGTGCTCGCCGGGACGGCCTGGGTCGACGTCGCGGTCGTGCGTCTGCAGACCGCCTCGGACGCCACCCCCGAGGCGATGCAGCCCGAGTACGAAGCGCTCCTCGAGCACGTTCGGGAGACCGTCGCCGCGTCCCCGGCTGCATCGGTGGACGGCGACGACTCGGACGACTGGTCGTTCACCGACTGCACGACGGACGGGGTCGCGGCCGTCGCCGACACCACCCTCCGCGACTCGGTGACGCTGACCGACACCCCGCCGACCATCGACGAGTTCGCCCAGAGCCGGGTCGGCGGCAGCACGTGCCGCTTCGTCGGCCCGGAGTACGCCACGGGCGCGGTGTACGCCTCGGTCCCGGACAGCGGGTGGGTCGTCGAGCAGCGGCTCGCGGCGGGCACCGTCGACCGCGACGGACGGATCGACCTGCCGGGGCTCGGCGCACGCGACGCCGCATGGCGCACGTGTGACGAGCTCGCCTGCACGGTCGACGTGGTGCACGACCGCACCTGGACGCAGTACCTCCTGACGACCGAGGCGGCATCGGACACCGCCGCCGCGGTCGAGCGGTGGGCGGCGTCGTCGTTCGGCTCGTGACGCGTCGGCGTCAGCCCCGCTGACCGCCGTGCCCGCGTCGGCGCACGAGCCGGTCGCGGATGCTCGTCGGCTCGGCAGGGCCGGTCTCGGTGTCGGCGTCCCGGGTCGCCCGGCGCTCCGACTCGACGATGCCGCGGAGCGCCACCAGCGCCGTGGCGGTCACGGCGACGTCCGACGGGAACTCGTGCGAGGCGTCGAGCGCCTGCTCGAGCTCCGCGATCGCCCGGTCGCCCTCGTCCGGCGGGTGGTCGCCACGGACCATCGACGCGACCTGCCGGATGGCGTACACGAGCGGCGTCGTGAACGCCTCGTCCGGACGTCCGAGGTTCGCCGACACCGGACCGGAACGGGCCACCAGCTCCGTCAGGTCGGTCGTGTACCAGGCGACGCGCTCGAGCGCGCGGAAGCGGGCGCCGTCGCGCTGCAGGCGGGCACGTGAGCCGCGGAGCGCACCGCGGGGGTTGATGCGGCGGCTCTCCTGGGCGATCGACACCCGAGCCCGGACGTCGGCGATGGCACGGTCGAGGCGGTCCTGCGCCTGGTCCCACGCGCGCTCGTCACGCTCGCCCTGTTCGAGCACGTCCGCCAGGCCGTCCAGGTGCGTGGCGAGGACGGTGTTCACCTGGTCGATGCGACGCTCGGCGTCCCAGAAGTGCAGGGGCGGGAACACCAGGAAGTTCACGAGGAGCCCGACCACCACGCCGACGGCCATCTGCACCAGGTACCCGAGCGAGTACCCCTCGGCGTGTGCACCGCCGACGAGCAGGACGAAGAGCGCCGCCGTCGACACCCAGGAGCTCCCCTCGCCGAGGACCCGGAACCCGCCGACGAGGACGCCGACGCCGACCGTGATCGCCACGGCCAGGACCCCGGGGTCGCCGAGCCACATCGTGAAGGCGGCGACCGCGATGCCGAGCGCGATCCCGACCAGGGTCTGCAGCCCGCTCCGGAGTCCGGCGAACACCGTCGTCTGCATCGCCACGACCGCACCGAGCGGGGCGTAGTAGGGGTACTCCGCTGCCACACCGGGCACGTTCTGCGCGACCAGCCAGGCGATGGTGGCCGCCGCAGCCGCCTTCGCGGCGTGCAGCAGCCGGGGCTGCGTGCCGGAGTCCCGGCTCCACCGCCACAGTCGGGTGCCGACGCCGGCGACGTGCTGGAACTGCATCGGGTACCTCGTCTCTCGGTCGGCACGATGTGGGGGCGGACGCTGGTCGGGCCTCCCGGGCCTCCCGGGCCTCCCGGGTCTGCCGGGCCCGCCGGGTGGTCCGAACCGCGTGGTCAGGAGCCTGCACGGTGGAACAGGAAGGCCCCTGCAGCAGACGCTGCAGGGGCCTTCCTGTGGTGCGGTGCGACTACTTGGACGCGCCCGCGGCGTCGTCCGACTTCGCAGCGGCGTCGGCCTCGACCTCGGCAGCAGCGTCGGTCGTGGTCTCGTCGGCGACCGGGGTCGACTCCTCGGTGGTCTCGGTCTCCTCGACCGGGGCCGCCGTGGTCTCCTCGGACGTGGTGTCCTCGGCGACCGGCGCAGCGGCGGCCGGGGCAGCGTTGCGCGTGACGGGAGCCGGCGAGCTCGAGACGGGCTCGAGGACGAGCTCGATCGAGGCGAGCGGCGCGTTGTCGCCCTTGCGGAAGCCGAGCTTCGTGATGCGGGTGTAGCCGCCCTGGCGGTCGGCCACCTGCGGCGCGATCTCCGTGAACAGCGTGTGCACGACGGTCTTGTCGCGCAGGGCCGCGATCACGCGACGACGCGCGTGCAGGTCGCCGCGCTTCGCGAACGTGATGAGCCGCTCGGCGACCGGACGGAGGCGCTTGGCCTTCGTCTCGGTCGTCGTGATGCGACCGTGCGTGAAGAGGGCGTTGGCGAGGTTGCTCAGGAGCAGGCGCTCGTGGGCGGGACCGCCACCGAGGCGGGGGCCCTTGGTGGGCTTCGGCATGTCAGTTCTCCAGTGGTGATGGTGGTGCGCCCCGTGTCAGGAGCGCGTGCGCGTCAGCGCGAGGTCAGTTGCTGGACTCGTCCTCGTCGTACCCGCTGTAGAAGTGGGCACCGTCGAATCCGGGGACGGTGTCCTTGAGGGACAGGCCGAGCTCGGTGAGCTTGTCCTTGACCTCGTCCACCGACTTCTGACCGAAGTTGCGGATGTTCATGAGCTGCGTCTCCGACAGGGCGACGAGCTCGGACACCGTGTTGATGCCCTCCCGCTTGAGGCAGTTGTAGCTGCGCACCGACAGGTCGAGGTCCTCGATCGGGGTCTGCAGCTCGTTCGAGAGCACGGCGTCGACCGGCGCGGGGCCGATCTCGATGCCCTCGGCCGCCGTGTTCAGCTCGCGGGCGAGACCGAACAGCTCGACCAGCGTGCGACCGGCCGACGCGATGGCGTCGCGCGGCGTGATCGCGGGCTTCGACTCGACGTCGACGACCAGGCGGTCGAAGTCCGTGCGCTCACCGGCACGCGTCGCCTCGACGCGGTAGGTGACCTTGAGCACGGGCGAGTAGATCGAGTCGATCGGGATCTGACCGGCCTCGCTGAACTCCGAGCGGTTCTGGGTCGCCGAGACGTAGCCGCGGCCACGCTCGATCGTCAGCTCCAGCTCGAAGCGCGCGGAGTCGTTCAGGGTCGCGATGACGAGGTCCGGGTTGTGGATCTCGACACCGGCCGGGGCGGAGATGTCCGCCGCGGTGACCTGGCCCGCACCCTGCTTGCGCAGGTAGGCGGTGATCGGCTCGTCGTGCTCGCTGGAGACGACCAGGCTCTTGATGTTCAGGATGATCTCGGTGACGTCCTCCTTGACACCGGGAACGGTGCTGAACTCGTGGAGGACACCGTCGATGCGGATGCTCGTGACGGCAGCACCGGGGATGGACGAGAGGAGCGTGCGGCGCAGCGAGTTGCCGAGGGTGTAGCCGAAGCCCGGCTCGAGCGGTTCGATGACGAAGCGCGAGCGGAACTCGGAGATCGACTCCTCGTTCAGGGTGGGGCGCTGTGCAATGAGCACTGTGGAATTCCTTTCGGCGAAGTGTCCGCTATATGACACTTGGCGGTACGACGGGGCCGGCCGGGCCCCGACGGGTCTGTTTCAGTTGTGATCACGCGCACTGGAGTGCGCGATCGAACGACCAGGAATGGCCGACCCCGCTCGTCCCGGTCAGGGAACGAGCGGGGAACGGCCGGTTGCTCCTCGCGTCAGACGCGGCGGCGCTTCGGCGGGCGGCACCCGTTGTGCGCCTGCGGCGTGACGTCGTTGATCGAGCCGACCTCGAGGCCAGCGGCCTGGAGGGAACGGATCGCCGTCTCGCGACCCGAGCCCGGGCCCTTGACGAAGACGTCGACCTTCTTGACGCCGTGCTCGGCGGCCTGACGGGCGGCCGATTCGGCGGCGAGCTGCGCCGCGAACGGCGTCGACTTGCGCGAGCCCTTGAAGCCGACGGCGCCCGAGGACGCCCAGCTCAGGACGGCACCCGACGGGTCGGTGATGCTGACGATGGTGTTGTTGAACGTGCTCTTGATGTGGGCCTGGCCCACGGCGACGTTCTTCTTCTCCTTGCGGCGCGGCTTGCGCGCGGCGGTCTTGGGGGTAGCCATCGTGATCTCCTATCGAGCCTTCTTCTTGCCTGCCACGGTGCGCTTCGGGCCCTTGCGGGTACGAGCGTTGGTCTTGGTGCGCTGACCGCGCACCGGGAGACCACGACGGTGGCGGAGACCCTCGTAGCTACCGATCTCGACCTTGCGGCGGATGTCGGCGGCGACCTCACGGCGGAGGTCACCCTCCACCTTGAACGTGCCCTCGATGTAGTCGCGGAGGGCGACGAGCTGGTCGTCGGTGAGGTCCTTGACGCGGATGTCGCCGGAGATGCCGGTCTCCGCGAGCGTCTGGACGGCGCGGGTACGGCCGACCCCGTAGATGTAGGTGAGTGCGATCTCCACGCGCTTCTCGCGCGGGATGTCGACGCCTGCTAGACGTGCCATTGTGCTGGCTGCTCCTGTTGTCGATGGAGGTGTGGCGCAGTACCGGTGCCCGGGCCTCCGTCCCGAGGTGTCCCCCACCCGCCGAGGCGGATGGGTTCTGGTACTGCGTTGTCGATCTTCAGTTGTGGTTCGTGCTCGAGCCGCAGGCGGTCTGACGACCGGCGACCCCGCTCACGCGGCAGGCTCCCGGAGGAGCCCCACAGGGACTAGCCCTGGCGCTGCTTGTGACGCGGGTTGCTCTTGCAGATCACCATGACGCGGCCCTTCCGGCGGATCACTCGGCAGTGCTCGCAGATGGGCTTGACGCTGGGGTTGACCTTCATTGTTCGTTCCTCGTGCTCGCTGGCTTCGTGCTCGGCGGGTTCGCCGGGCCGTTCCTTTCCAGCTCGCGGATCACTTGTAGCGGTAGACGATCCGGCCGCGGGTCAGGTCGTACGGGCTCAGCTCCACGATCACGCGGTCCTCGGGGAGGATGCGGATGTAGTGCTGGCGCATCTTCCCGGAGATGTGCGCGAGGACCTTGTGTCCGTTGGTCAGCTCAACGCGGAACATCGCGTTGGGCAGAGCTTCGAGCACCGAGCCCTCGATCTCGATGACGCCGTCTTTCTTGGCCATAGCCTCACTGTCGCTTGGTTGGATTACCGGTGTGATCCCCGAGCCGGTCTGCGGGTCGGGCGCCACGCCAGAGGGCATGGCACACCAAAGATCGATCTTATGTGGTAGACCGCCGATTGCCAAGTGCGCCTGCATGTCGGAGCGGCGCGGGCACCCCAGTGCAGGGGACGAGCCGCCCGGATCGGCCCGCAGATCCGCTGTTCGACAGGTTCTCCACAGCCGGAGCGATGCCGGAACAGGGCCCAGCCCCGTACGGTGACGAGAGCAGTCACCGAAGGAGGACCCCCGTGCCCGACGCCCCCGGCCGCGCGCGCCCCGTCGCCCGCCACGGCCGACTCCCCCGCCGCCGCGCCTGGACGACCCTCCTGTCCGTCGTCGCATCCGCGGCCGCGGTCCTGCTCGTCAGCGGCACCAGCGTCGCCGCGATCGCCGGCGCCCAGCTCGCCGCGGCGCCGCAGACGGTGCAGCTCAGCACCGACGACCAGAGCACCGCGGAGACCGCCGACGTCACCGCCATCGAGGGTGGCGCGAACATCCTGCTCATCGGGAGCGACACCCGCGTCGGGCAGTTCGACTCCGACGAGGACGTCGAGGGCGCCCGCAACGACGTCACGATGCTCGTGCACGTGTCCGAGGACCACCAGCAGCTCACCGCGGTCAGCTTCCCCCGGGACCTGATGGTGCCGATCCCGGCCTGCACCAACCCCGAGACCGGGACGACCTACCCCGCAGCGGAGTCCGCGCAGTTCAACACCGCGCTCGGCAACGGCGGTGTCTCCTGTGTCGTCGACACGGTGGAGAACCTCACCGGCCTCACCGTGCCCTACGCCGGGCTCATCACCTTCGACGGCGTGATCGAGATGTCGAACGCCCTCGGCGGGGTCGACGTCTGCGTCGCGACCCCCATCGACGACACCTTCACCGGGCTGCACCTGACCGCCGGCGCGCACTCCCTGCAGGGTTCGGACGCGCTCGCCTTCCTCCGCTCGCGCCACGGCGTCGGCGACGGCAGCGACCTGGCCCGCATCAGCTCCCAGCAGGTCTTCCTGTCCGCACTGCTCCGCCAGGTGACGGCGGACGGCACCCTGTCGAACCCGATCACCCTCTACAAGCTCGCCGGCGCAGCGCTGTCCAACATGACGCTGTCCGACGGCCTCGCGCAGACCCGGACCCTCGTCGGCCTCGCATCGACCCTGCGCGGCATGAGCACCTCGAGCATGCTCTTCGTGCAGTACCCGGTCGTCGACGACCCCGCCGACGCGGCGCGCGTCGTCGTCGACGAGGCCGCCGCCCACACGCTCAACGTCGCCCTGCAGACGGACGAGCGGACCTCGCTCAGCGACTCGTCGACCGGTCGCGCGTCGCAGGAGTCGTCCGACACAGAGACCCCGGCTCCGTCCGCGAGCCCGTCCGATGCCGCGCCGTCGGACGCCGCGACCGCCGCTCCGAGCGCGTCGGCCACGCCGGACGGACAGACGACCACGACGAGCAGCCCCTCCTCGACGCCGCTGCCCTCCTCGATCAGCGGACAGAGCGCTGCCGAGGAGACCTGCTCCGTCGGGAACTGAGGGACCGCGCGACGGACGGTCCGGGGTCGGGGACGCCGGGCCTCCCGTCCGGCCCCGACCCGTCGGCGCCGTCGGCAGGGTCGCCTCCGCACGCCGACGGAGCCCGTCGCGTGACGGCGGCGGGTGGGAGATGCGCGGCACAGCCGCACCGCACCGCACCGGCCACGTCCTGCCTGGAGGCCCGTCCCGCGTCACCAGGGTCGGCCCGCGACCCGGGTCCTGCAGCGTGGACGGCAGCACCGGGTGCCGGGCCGGACGGCCTCCGTGCCCGGAGCTGGAGACGCGGTCCGGAGGCGCGGTCGGGAGGCGCGCTACGGGACCGGGACCGGCGTGACGCCGAGGGGTGCCAGCCCGGCGGCCCCACCGTCTGCGGCGGTCAACACCCAGATGCCGTCGGCGTGCACCGCGACGCTGTGCTCCCAGTGGGCGGCGTCGGACCCGTCGAGTGTCCGGACGGTCCACTCGTCGTCGTCGGTCGAACTGTCGATCGTGCCGGCGGTGACCATCGGTTCGATGGCGACCGCGAGGCCCGGCTGCACGGCAGGGCCGACACCGCGGACACGGTGGTTGAAGACCGGAGGCTCCTCGTGCATCGACCGGCCGATCCCGTGGCCGGTGAAGTCCTCGACGATGCCCCACGCCCCGGTCTCGTCGATGGCGTCCTCGACGGCCGAGCCGACCTCGTGCAGGTTCCGTGCGTGCGCGAGCGCTGCGATGCCGTGCCACAGCGCGCGCTCGGTGGTGTCGGACAGCTTCTGCCGGGCGGCCGCCACGGTGGGGTCGCCGCCGGGCACGACCACGGTGAAGGCGCTGTCACCGTTCCAGCCGTCGACCTCGGCCCCGGCGTCGACCGACACGATGTCGCCGGCCTGCAGCACCCGTGCACCGGGGATCCCGTGCACGATCTCGTCGTTCACCGAGACGCAGAGCGTGTGGCGGTAGCCCGGCACGAGCTGGAAGTTCGGGATGCCCCCGCCGTCGCGGATCGTCCGCTCGGCGATCGCGTCGAGCTCCGCCGTGGTCGTCCCGGGACGGATCGCTGCTCGGACGGCGTCCAACGCCTGCGCGGTGAGGAGACCCGGGCGCACCATGGCGCGCAGCTCCTCGGGCGACTTGTAGATGGAGGGCTTCCGCCGACGCACCGGACCGACCCCGGTCAGACGGCGGCCGTGAGACCGCGGGTCGTCAGGGCCTCCGCGATGCGGTCCCCGACCTCGTCCACGGTGCCGAGACCGTCGACGTCGGCGACGAGTCCGCGCTCCTGGTAGACGGCGACGATCGGCGCGGTCTGCTCCTGGTACACCTGCTGGCGACGACGGATCGTCTCCTCGGTGTCGTCAGCGCGACCCTGCTCCCCCGCACGCTTGAGCAGGCGCGCCACGAGGGCGTCCTGGTCGGCGACGAGCTGCACGACGAGGTCGATCGCCGCACCCTGCTCCGCGAGGAGCGCGTCGAGGTACTCGACCTGTGCGGTGGTGCGCGGATACCCGTCGAGCAGGAACCCCTGCTCGGCGTCCGGCTCGGCGAGACGGTCCCGAACCAGCGCGTTGGTCAGGTCGTCCGGCACGTACTCACCGGCGTCCATGAGCGCCTTCGCGCGCTGCCCCAGGGGCGTGCCGTCGGCGACGTTCTTGCGGAAGATGTCGCCCGTGGAGATCGCGGGGATCCCGAGCGCCGACGCGATGCGGCCGGCCTGGGTGCCCTTGCCCGCTCCGGGAGGTCCGACGATGATGAGGCGTGCGCTCAACGGAGGAGCCCTTCGTAGTGACGTTGCTGCAGCTGCGAGTCGATCTGCTTCACGGTCTCGAGGCCGACACCCACGATGATCAGGATGCTGGCACCGCCGAACGGGAAGTTCTGGTTCGCCCCGAACAGCGCCAGTGCTGCGAGCGGGATGAGCGCGATGAGACCGAGGTAGAGCGCACCGGGCAGCGTCACCCGGGTGAGGACGTAGTCGAGGTACTCGGCGGTCGGACGTCCGGCTCGGATGCCCGGGATGAACCCGCCGTACTTCTTCATGTTGTCGGCGACCTCTTCGGGGTTGAAGGTGATCGCGACGTAGAAGTACGTGAACCCGACGATGAGCAGGAAGTACAGGACCATGTAGAACCAGTTGTCACCCGAGGTCAGGTTGCTCTGGATCCAGGTCACCCACGGGGCCGGCGCGGAGCCGTCCGAGGGCTGGTTGAACTGTGCGATCAGCGCCGGCAGGTACAGCAGCGAGGACGCGAAGATGACGGGCACGACGCCGGCCATGTTCACCTTGATCGGGATGTACGTGTTGTTGCCGCCGTAGGTGCGACGCCCGACCATGCGCTTGGCGTACTGGACCGGGATGCGCCGCTGCGACTGCTCGACGAACACGACGGCCATCATGATGACCAGGCCGACCAGGATGACGAAGAGGAAGAGCTCGAACGACTGCGACTGCTCGATGGCCCAGAGCGCCGACGGGAACTGCGCGGCGATCGAGGTGAAGATGAGCAGCGACATGCCGTTGCCGATGCCGCGCTCGGTGACGAGCTCGCCCATCCACATGATCAGGCCGGTGCCCGCGGTCAGGGTGATGACCATCAGGAGGATCGCGTACCAGCTGTCGTTCGAGATGATCGACGTGCAGGAGGCCGAGGCGCTCGTGCCGAAGAGGGCACCCGAGCGGGCGACGGTGATCAGGGTGGTGGACTGCAGCACGCCCAGCGCGATGGTGAGGTAGCGCGTGTACTGCGTCAGCTTCGCCTGACCGGACTGACCCTCCTTGTAGAGGGAGTCGAAGTGCGGGATCACCACGCGCAGGAGCTGCACGATGATCGACGACGTGATGTACGGCATGATCCCGAGCGCGAAGACCGAGAGCTTCAGGAGCGCGCCGCCGGAGAACAGGTTGATCAGGTCGTACAGGCCGCCGGAGGACGACGCGGACGCCAGGCAGGCCTGCACGCTGGCGTAGTCCACGAACGGTGCCGGGATGTACGAGCCGAGGCGGAACAGCGCGATGATCGCGAGGGTGAAACCGATCTTCTTCCGAAGATCTGGGGTGCGCATGATGCGCGCGACCGCTCTGAACACGAGTTACTCCGAACTTCTGTGACCGGTTGACCGGTCGAGCCGGGCGAGGTCGCCCGTGGCCGGAAGCGCCGACCCCGTGGTCCGGCACGCACGTCGAACGACGCCGTGTTCCGGACCTGCCATCAAGGAAACCGTAACGGCGGCCCGCGCGCAATGCGCGGGCCGCCGCCGACGGGGACTACTTGGTGACGGTGCCGCCCGCCGCCACGATCTTCTCCTCGGCGGATGCCGAGACCTTGTCGACCGTGACGGTGATCGCCACGCTGATGTCACCCTGACCGAGAACCTTGACCTTCTCGTTCTTGCGGACGGCGCCCTTGGCGACCAGGTCCGCGACGGTGACGTCGCCACCGTTCGGGTAGAGCTCCGCTATCTTGTCCAGGTTCACGGGCTGGTACTCGACGCGGAACGGGTTCTTGAACCCGCGGAGCTTCGGGGTGCGCATGTGCAGCGGCATCTGCCCACCCTCGAAGCCGACCTTGACCTGGTACCGGGCCTTCTGGCCCTTGGTGCCACGGCCGGCGGTCTTGCCCTTCGAGCCCTCACCACGGCCGACGCGGGTGCGGTCCTTCTTGGACCCCGCTGCCGGACGAAGGTGGTGGACCTTCAGGATCTGGACGCGCTCGTTCTTCTCGTCGCTCATGCGTCGACCTCCTCGACCTTCACGAGGTGCGCAACCGTCGCGATGTACCCGCGGTTCTGGGAGTTGTCCTCACGCAGGACCGTACGGCCGATGCGCTTGAGACCCAGGCTGCGGAGCGTGTCGCGCTGGTACTGCTTCTCGCTGATGACGGACTTCGTCTGCGTGATCTTCAGCATCGCCATCACGCACCTGCCTTCTCGTTCGCAGCCGTACGAGCGGCCGCCTCGGCGTGCAGCAGACGGGCCGGGACGACGTGGTCGACGGGCAGACCACGACGGCTGGCGACGGCACGCGGCTCTTCGAGCTGCTTGAGCGCCGTCACGGTCGCGTGCACGATGTTGATGGTGTTCGACGAACCGAGCGACTTGCTCAGGACGTCGTGGATGCCGGCGCACTCGAGCACGGCGCGGACCGGACCACCGGCGATGACACCGGTACCGGCAGCGGCCGGACGCAGGAGGACGACGCCAGCGGCGGCCTCACCCTGCACCGGGTGCGGGATCGTGTTGCCGACGCGGGGGACGCGGAAGAAGTTCTTCTTCGCCTCCTCGACGCCCTTCGAGATGGCGGTCGGGACCTCGCGGGCCTTGCCGTAGCCGACGCCCACCAGACCGTTGCCGTCACCGACGACGACGAGCGCGGTGAAGCTGAAGCGACGACCACCCTTGACGACCTTGGAGACGCGGTTGATGGTGACGACGCGCTCGAGGAACTGGCTGTCGCCGCCGCGACCGTTGCGGTCGTTGCCGCCACGGCCACCCTGCTGACGGTCACGCCCGCCACCGCTGCCGCCACCACGACGGCCACGGTTGTCGACGGAGTCGCGGTTGTTCGATGCCGAACCCGCAGCGGTCTCGACGGGACGCTCGACGACCGGGACGTCGGGCTCCTTGGCCGCGGGGGCCTTCGCCTCGGTCGCGGTGGTCTCGGCGTCGGTCGTCTCGACCTCGGTCGTGGCCTCGGCGTCGTCGTTGGTGTTCGCGATGTCGCTCACAGGTTCAGCCCTCCTTCACGGGCACCATCGGCGATCGCGGCGACGCGACCGGCGTACTTGCTACCGCCGCGGTCGAAGACCACGGCCTCGACGCCAGCCGACTTCGCGCGCTCGGCGACGAGCTCGCCGACGCGACGGGCCTTGGCGGTCTTGTCGCCGTCGAACGAGCGGAGGTCGGCCTCCATCGTCGATGCGCTGGCGAGGGTGTGACCCTTGGCGTCGTCGATGACCTGGACGAACACGTGACGTGACGAACGGGTGACGGCGAGACGGGGACGGGTCTCGGTCCCGGTGATCTTCTTCCGGAGACGGTTGTGGCGACGCGCCTTGGCAGCCGCCTTGCTCTTGCCTCGAGTACGAGTTCCGATGGCCATGATCACTTACCTGACTTTCCGGCCTTGCGGCGCACGATCTCGCCGGCGTAGCGGACACCCTTGCCCTTGTAGGGCTCGGGCTTGCGCAGCTTGCGGATGTTGGCCGCGACCTCACCGACGAGCTGCTTGTCGATGCCGTTCACGGTGACCTTGTTGTTGCCCTCGACGGCGAAGCTGATGCCGGCCGGCGGGTTGACCGTGATGGGGTGGGAGTACCCGAGCGCGAACTCGAGGTCGCTGCCCTTGGCGGCCACGCGGTAACCGGTCCCGACGACCTCGAGGCCCTTGGAGTAGCCCTGGGTGACGCCGATGATCTGGTTCGCGATGAGCGAGCGGGTCAGGCCGTGCAGCGCGCGGGAGGAACGCTCGTCGTCCGGGCGGCTGACGAGGACCTGGTTGTCCTCGACCTTCGCCTGGATGGGCTCAGCGATGACGAGCGAGAGCTCGCCCTTCGGGCCCTTGACGGCGACGTTCTGGCCGTCGACCGAGACGGTCGCTCCGGCCGGGATGTCGATGGGGAGACGTCCGATACGAGACATGATCGATCACCAAACGTAGGCGAGGACTTCCCCACCCACGCCCTTCTGCTCGGCTTCGCGGTCGGTCAGGAGCCCCGAGGAGGTCGACAGGATCGCCACGCCGAGGCCACCGAGGACCCGGGGGATCTCGGTCGACTTCGCGTAGACGCGGAGGCCCGGCTTCGAGACGCGCTTGATGCCGGCGATCGAACGCTCGCGATCGGGGCCGTACTTGAGGTCGATGGTCAGGGTCTGCCCCACGCGGGCGTCCTCGACCTTCCACTCGCTGATGTAACCCTCGCGCTTGAGGATGTCAGCGATGGTCTGCTTGAGCTTGGAGCTCGGAAGCGAGACGGCGTCGTGGTGCGCCGAGTTCGCGTTCCGCAATCTGGTCAGCATGTCTGCGACCGGATCGGTCATCGTCATGATGCGTTTCCGTCCTTCGTCCGGTTTCGACACCCGTTCCACGAGTGCCGACCTCGACGATCGATGTGATCCCAGGGCGGTTCCCCGGGATCGGTGTGACTTCGTGCGAGCGGGCCGGAGGAGAAACTCCTCCGGCCCGCACCGCCCGGAGTAGCTTAGACCGTCTGCTCGGCAGAACGGAACGGGAAGCCGAGCTGGCGGAGCAGCGCGCGGCCTTCGTCGTCCGTCTTCGCGGTGGTCACGACGGTGATGTCGAACCCACGCACGCGGTCGATGCGGTCCTGGTCGATCTCGTGGAACACGCTCTGCTCCGAGAGACCGAAGGTGTAGTTGCCGTTGCCGTCGAACTGGCGGTCGCTCAGGCCGCGGAAGTCGCGGATGCGCGGGAGCGCCAGCGACAGCAGGCGGTCCAGGAACTCCCACGCGCGGTCACCGCGGAGGGTGACGTGCGCGCCGATGGCCTGGCCCTCACGCAGCTTGAACTGCGCGATGGACTTGCGGGCAAGCGTGACCTGCGGCTTCTGACCCGTGATCGCCGTGAGGTCCTTGATGGCCCCCTCGATGATCTTCGAGTCGCGCGCGGCCTCGCCGACGCCGGTGTTGACGACGACCTTGACCAGGCCGGGGACCTGGTTGACGTTCGCGTAACCGAACTGCTCGGTCAGCGCCGCCTTGATCTCGTTGCGGTACTTCTGCTTGAGGCGCGGCTGAACTTTCTCAGCAGTCGCGGCAGTCGTGTCGGTCATCAGAGCTTCTCACCAGACTTCTTGGCGTAGCGGACGCGGACGGTCTTGGTGACGCCGTCCTTCTCCACCTGTTCGTTGCGGAAACCGACGCGGGTCGGCTTCTTGGTCTTCGGGTCGACGATCGCGACGTTCGACACGTGGATCGGGGCTTCGTGCTGCTCGATGCCACCGGTCTTCGAACCGCGCTGGGTCTGACCGACGCGGACGTGCTTGGTCACGAAGTTGATGCCCTCGACGACCAGACGGTCGCCGCGGACCTCGATGACCTTGCCCTGCTTGCCGCGGTCGCCGCCACGCTCCTGCGTGGCGCCCGTGATGACCTGGACCAGGTCACCCTTCTTGATGTTCGCCATGGCTTACAGCACCTCCGGCGCGAGCGAGATGATCTTCATGAACTTCTTGTCACGGAGCTCGCGACCGATCGGCCCGAAGATGCGGGTACCGCGCGGGTCGCCGTCAGCCTTGAGGATCACTGCCGCGTTCTCGTCGAACTTGATGTAGGAGCCGTCGGGACGACGGGTCTCCTTCTTGGTGCGAACGATGACCGCCTTGACGACGTCACCCTTCTTCACGTTGCCGCCGGGGATGGCGTCCTTCACCGTGGCGACGATGACGTCACCGAGGCCGGCGTAGCGACGACCCGAGCCACCGAGCACGCGGATGGTCAAGATCTCCTTGGCACCCGTGTTGTCGGCGACCTTCAGGCGGGATTCCTGCTGAATCACTGCTGTCTCCTATTCCGAAGCGGGCCGAGGCCTACTTGGCCTTCTCGAGGATCTCGACCAGGCGCCAGCGCTTGGTGGCGCTGAGGGGACGGGTCTCGCTGATGACGACCAGGTCGCCGATGCCGGCGGTCCCGAGCTCGTCGTGGGCCTTGACCTTCGACGTGCGACGGATGACCTTGCCGTAGAGGGGGTGCTTCACGCGGTCCTCGACCTCGACGACGATCGTCTTGTCCATCTTGTCGCTCGTCACGTAGCCGCGACGGGTCTTCCGGTAGCCGCGGGTGAGGGCTGCGGAGTCCTTCTCTTCGGTCGCCATCAGTTCTCCTCGGCGGTCTCGGCCTCGGTCGACTCAGCCGGCTTCTCGGCCTTCTTCGACGACTTCTTGGCCTTCGGGGCGGTCTCGACGGGGGCGGGCGTGGCACGGATGCCGAGCTCGCGCTCGCGGAGCACGGTGTAGATGCGCGCGATGTCGCGCTTGACGGCACGGAGACGGCCGTGGCTCTCCAGCTGGCCGGTGGCCGACTGGAAGCGGAGGTTGAACAGCTCCTCCTTGGCCTTCTTCAGCTCGTCAGCGAGACGCTCGTTCTCGAAGGTGTCGAGCTCAGTGGGACGGAGCTCCTTGGAACCGATCGCCATTATGCGTCGCCCTCCTCGCGCTTGATGATGCGTGCCTTGAGGGGCAGCTTGTGGATTGCACGGGTCAGTGCCTCGCGGGCGATCTCGTCGCTCACGCCGGAGAGCTCGAAGAGCACACGACCCGGCTTGACGTTCGCGATCCACCACTCGGGGGAACCCTTACCGGAACCCATTCGGGTCTCAGCCGGCTTCTTGGTGAGCGGACGGTCCGGGTAGATGTTGATCCACACCTTGCCGCCACGCTTGATGTGACGCGTCATCGCGATACGAGCGGACTCGATCTGACGGTTGGTCACGTAGGCCGGGGTGAGCGCCTGGATACCGTAGTCACCGAAGGAGACCTTGGTGCCACCGGTCGCCTGGCCCGAACGCTTCGGGTGGTGCTGCTTGCGGTGCTTGACTCGACGGGGGATAAGCATGGTTACGCCTCAACTCCTGCGCCGGCCGGCGCGTCCTGCGGGGCCTGCTGCTCGCGACGGTCGCCACCGCGCTCGTTGCGGTCGCCACGGGGGCCGCCGCCACGACGGTCGCCGCCACGACGCTCGGGGCGGGACGAACGCTGGTTCGCCTGCTCGCGAGCGAGCTCCTTGTTCGTGATGTCGCCCTTGTAGATCCAGACCTTCACGCCGATGCGGCCGAACGTGGTCCGGGCCTCGTAGAAGCCGTAGTCGATGTTCGCGCGGAGGGTGTGCAGGGGCACACGGCCTTCGCGGTAGAACTCCGAACGCGACATCTCCGCGCCGCCGAGGCGGCCCGACACCTGGATGCGGACACCCTTGGCGCCGGCGCGCTGTGCACCCTGCAGGCCCTTGCGCATGGCGCGACGGAACGCGACACGAGCGGAGAGCTGCTCGGCGATGCCCTGCGCGACGAGCTGGGCCTCGGTCTCGGGGTTCTTGACCTCGAGGATGTTGAGCTGGATCTGCTTCTTGGTGAGCTTCTCGAGCTCGCTCCGGATGCGCTCCGCCTCGGCGCCGCGGCGACCGATGACGATGCCCGGGCGCGCCGTGTGGATGTCCACGCGGACGCGGTCACGGGTGCGCTCCAGCTCGATGCGGGCGACGCCCGCGCGGTCGAGGGTCTTCGTCAGGAACTGACGGATCTTGACGTCCTCGGCCACGAAGTCGGCGTAGCGCTGACCCTTCTTCGTGCTGTCGGCGAACCAGTGGGAGATGTGGTCCGTCGTGATCCCGAGACGGAAGCCGTACGGGTTGACCTTCTGGCCCATTACTTGCTCGCCTTCTTGCTCGTCGCGGCGGCCTCGGCCTCATCCGGCGTCGCGAGGACGACCGTGATGTGGCTGGTGCGCTTGTTGATGCGGAAGGCGCGGCCCTGGGCGCGCGGCTGGAACCGCTTCAGGGTCGTGCCCTCGTCGACGTAGACGCTGCTCACGTAGAGGTCGCGCTCGTCGAGGAAGCTGTTCGTCGAGTCCGCCTTGACACGTGCGTTGGCGATCGCCGAGGCGACCAGCTTGTACACGGGCTCCGAAGCGCCCTGGGGGGCGAACTTCAAGATGGCGAGCGCCTCGTGGGCCTGCTTGCCGCGGATCAGCTGGATGACGCGACGGGCCTTCTGAGGCGTGACGCGGATGTGTCGCACGCGTGCGATCGACTCCACCATTTCGTTCCTCCTCTTTCGTCGCCGCCTCAGCGGCGACGGCCCTTCTTGTCGTCCTTCACGTGGCCGCGGAAGGTGCGGGTCGGCGCGAACTCGCCGAGCTTGTGACCGACCATCGACTCGGTGACGAACACCGGGATGTGCTTGCGGCCGTCGTGCACCGCGATGGTGTGACCGAGCATGTTCGGGACGATCATCGACCGACGCGACCAGGTACGGATCACGTTCTTGGTGTTGGCCTCGTTCTGCGTGACGACCTTGCGGAGCAGGTGCTCGTCGACGAAGGGGCCCTTCTTCAGACTGCGTGGCATCTTCGGAACTCCTACTTGCGCTTCTTGCCGGCGTTACGGCGACGGACGATGAGCTTGTCGCTCGGCTTGTTGGGCTTGCGCGTGCGACCCTCGGCCTGGCCCCAGGGGCTGACCGGGTGACGACCACCGGACGTCTTGCCCTCACCACCACCGTGCGGGTGGTCGACCGGGTTCATCGCGACACCACGCACGGTCGGGCGGACGCCCTTCCAGCGCATGCGGCCGGCCTTGCCCCAGTTGATGTTCGACTGCTCGGCGTTGCCGACCTCGCCGATGGTGGCGCGGCAGCGCGCGTCGACGTTGCGGACCTCACCCGACGGCAGGCGGAGCTGCGCGTAGGGGCCGTCCTTGGCGACGAGACGCACCGAGGCACCGGCGGACCGGGCCATCTTCGCGCCGCCACCGGGACGGAGCTCGATCGCGTGGATCACGGTACCGACGGGGATGTTGCGCAGCGGCAGGTTGTTGCCCGGCTTGATGTCAGCGCCGGGGCCCGTCTCGACGACGTCGCCCTGCTTGAGCTTGTTCGGAGCGATGATGTAGCGCTTGGTGCCGTCCACGAAGTGCAGGAGCGCGATGCGCGCCGTGCGGTTCGGGTCGTACTCGATGTGCGCGACCTTCGCGTCGACGCCGTCCTTGTCGGCACGACGGAAGTCGATCACGCGGTACTGGCGCTTGTGGCCACCACCGATGTGACGCGTCGTGATGCGACCCGAGCTGTTCCGGCCACCGGTCTTCGGCAGCGGACGGAGCAGGGACTTCTCCGGGGTCGAACGGGTGATCTCGGCGAAGTCGGCGACCGAGGAGCCGCGACGACCGGGAGTCGTGGGCTTGTAGTTACGAATAGCCATGATTTATCCCTCTGGTCCTCAGCCGACAGCCGTGAAGATGTCGATCGAACCGGACTTGAGCGTCACGATGGCGCGCTTGGTGTCCTTGCGCTTGCCGATCCCGAACTTGGTCCGGCGGGTCTTGCCCGGACGGTTCAGCGTGTTGATGCCGGCGACCTTGACGTCGAAGATCTTCTCGATCGCGAGCTTGATCTCGGTCTTGTTCGCACGGGGGTCCACGAGGAACGTGTACTTGCCCTGGTCGATGAGGCCGTAGCTCTTCTCCGACACGACCGGCGAGATGATGATGTCGCGCGGGTCCTTGTTGAAGCCGCTCATGCGGTGATCTCCTTCGCGGTCTTCGACGCGATGAAGGCGTCGAGTGCGCTCTTGCTGAAGACGAGCGCGTCGGCCTTGAGCACGTCGTAGGCGTTGAGCTGGCCGTACGAGAGCGCGTGGACGTTCGGCAGGTTGCGGATCGACTTGAGCGTGAGCTCGTCGCCCGACTCGAGCACGACGAGCACGTTCTTGACGGGCGCGACCTTCTCGAGCAGCGTGCGGGCGACCTTCGTCGACGGCGTCTCGGCCGCGATGAAGCCCTCCACAGCGGAGATGCGGCCACCGCGGGCGCGGTCCGAGAGCGAGCCGAGCAGGGCTGCGGCGATCATCTTCTTCGGGGTGCGCTGCGAGTAGTCGCGGGGGGTCGGTCCGTGGACGACGCCACCACCGGTGTGCTCCGGAGCGCGGACCGAACCCTGACGGGAGCGGCCGGTGCCCTT
Organism: Curtobacterium sp. MCBD17_008; assembly: GCF_003234475.1. NCBI lineage: Bacteria > Bacillati > Actinomycetota > Actinomycetes > Micrococcales > Microbacteriaceae > Curtobacterium > Curtobacterium sp. MCBD17_008. The sequence continues at coordinate 128,791 of NZ_QKTK01000003.1, forward strand.
CTGCTTGAACGGCTTGCGACCGGCACCGCGGACTTCGCCACGGTTCTTGGTCTTGTGGGTGCCCTGGCGCGCGGCGGCGAGCTGCGCGGTGACCACCTGGTGGATCAGCGGGACGTTGGTCTCGACGTCGAAGATCGCTGCGGGGAGCTCGACGGTGCCGGACTTCTCACCCGTGACGTCGAGGACGTCGATCGTGGTTGCGGTCGTGGTGGCCATGATCACTTACCCTTCACGGCGGTGCGGACGAAGACGGAACGGCCACGAGCACCGGGGACGGCGCCCTTGACGAGCAGCAGACCCTTCTCGGCGTCGACGGCGTGGACCGTGAGGTTGAGGACGGTCACGCGGTCGCCACCCATCCGACCGGCCATGCGCATGCCCTTGAAGACACGCGACGGGGTCGAGGAGGCGCCGATCGAACCGGGCTTGCGGTGGTTGCGGTGCGAACCGTGCGAGGCGGAGACACCGGCGAAGTTGTGACGCTTCATGACACCGGCGAAGCCCTTGCCCTTGCTGGTGCCGACGACGTCGACCTTCTGGCCCGCTTCGAACAGGTCGACCGTGAGCTCCTGGCCGAGCGAGTACTCGGCGGAGTCGTTCGTCCGGATCTCGGTGAGCGTGCGGCGCGGGGTGACCCCGGCGGCCTCGAAGTGGCCAGCGGCCGGCTTGTTCACCTTGCGGGGGTCGATCTGGCCCGCGGCGATCTGGATCGCCTCGTAGCCGTCGCGCTCGACGTTGCGGATCTGGGTGACCACGTTCGGGCCGACCTCGATCACGGTGACGGGGATGAACTTGTTGTTCTCGTCCCACACCTGGGTCATCCCGAGCTTCTTGCCGAGGAGGCCCTTGACGGTCTTGGTTGAGTTCGCCATGAGTTCCAGCCCCCTTACAGCTTGATCTCGATGTTGACGTCCGCCGGGAGGTCGAGTCGCATGAGCGAGTCGACGGCCTTCGGCGTCGGGTCGACGATGTCGATGACCCGCTTGTGCGTGCGCTTCTCGAAGTGCTCGCGCGAGTCCTTGTACTTGTGGGGAGAACGGATCACGGGGATCACGTTCTTCTCGGTGGGGAGCGGCACCGGGCCGACCACGGTCGCACCGGCACGGGTCACCGTGTCGACGATCTTCCGGGCCGACGTGTCGATGACCTCGTGGTCGTACGACTTGAGCCGGATGCGGATCTTCTGTCCCGCCATGTGTTTTCCTGTCCTCTCTGCGCCGCGCACCCGCAGGCCGCCTGACGCCGCCGGGACTCCGCTGTCGCGTGCCCGGCTGTTTACGTGAACCACCGGCTCCGCCCGGAGGGGATGACCGCTGTTCTCCTGTCAACCGCGCGAGGGCCTGGGCCACCCGCGCGGACATGTCGTCACCCACACCCGGCCCAACTGCGCCGTGGTGCACGAGGATGACGATCGTGTTCTGCTGCCTGCGGCCCAACCCAGCCCTGCTTCACAAGGGGGTTGTGCACTGCCAGAGCAGTGACCCTGCGGGCGCGAACGCCCGCGGAATTTCGGAACCGGACAAGTCTCCCATAGGCCCCGCGTCGGTGCAACCCGGGCGTGTCGCGATCACAGCGGCGTGTCGGACACGGCCCTCCGGGCCTCCCGGGTCCGTCGTCCCGGGCTCCTCAGCGTCCCGACGCACGGCCTGGAGGCCCGCCCGCAGCGGTCGGGTCGACGCGCGCCGGACGCTCGGTCGGCGGCCGCTCCCGGGGCGGCGTCCCGCGCCGCTGCTAGCCTTCGCGCATGCCGGAACCCGAAGTGCTCACCGACCAGTCCGACCCCGCGGTGCAGCGTCTCGCCGACCTCGCGAAGCCGGCGCGCGGCGCCGTCCGCACCGCGATCGTCGAGGACCTCGAGCCCCTCGTGCAGGCCCTCCGCGCCGGCGTCCGCTTCGTCGAGGTGTACGGCGACTCGAGCCGGGAGTTCCCCGCCGACCTCGCCGCCCTCTGCACCGAGCACGGGGTGCCGGTACGGCTCGTCGACCCGGCCGTCCTGACCAAGGTGTTCCGCTCCGAGAAGCGTCCGAAGGTCTTCGGCGTCGCGAACGTCCCGGCACCGGCCCGCTTCTCCGCCCTCGCCGAGGGCACCGGGGACGTGCTCGTCCTGGACGGCGTGAAGATCGTCGGCAACATCGGTGCCATCGTGCGGACGGCCGTCGGCCTCGGCGCACGGGGCGTCGTGCTCGTCGACAGCGACCTCCCCACGATCGCCGACCGTCGTGTCGTGCGCGCCAGTCGCGGCCACGTGTTCTCGGTGCCGGTCCTGCTCGAGACCCGCGAGCGCGTCGCCCGGTGGCTCGGCGAGTCCGGGCTCCGCGTGGTCGACGTCGACATGGACGGCTCCCTCTCCCCCGAGTCGCTCGGGGACCTCGACGAGGACGTCGCCCTGCTGCTCGGCGCCGAGAAGACCGGGGCATCGGACGTCCTGCAGGACCTCGCGACGCAGACGGTGTCGGTGCCGATCGACAGCCGGGTGGAGTCGCTCAACGTCTCCGTCGTCGCCGGCATCGTGCTCTACGCCCGCTCCCGTCGACGTCCCTGACCCCACGGCACGCAGGACGCCCCGGCTCCCACTCGGGGAACCGGGGCGTCCTGCGTGGCATGAGCGTCGCGAGCGGCGTCAGTCCTCGGGGAGCGGCGGCACGAACCACGGCGGGAACACCGCGACACGGGGCGACGGTCCGCCCTGCTCGGCGAAGACGGCCTTCACCTGCTGCCGGACGCGGTCGTTCGGCACGCCCACGAGCGCGACCGACGACAGCGGCACCTGCGGGCCGGCGAGCAGCTCGACCCCGTGCATGGACGGGTCCGTGATGTCGGTGCGACGGAGGAGGTTCGTGGCCGCCTCCGGGCCGACGGCGAAGCGGACGTCCGGGTCCTCGGCGTCCGTGTCCGCCAGGATCACCGACGCACCGAACGCGGTGGTCGGGACGACGAGGACGACGAACTCCGTCGCACGCGTGCGCCTGGCCGCGTCCGACCAGCGGTCCTCCTCCGCACCGGAGCGGAGTTCGTCCCACCGGCGGGCGTCCGGCGAGAGCGTGAAGGGCACGTGCCCGGCCACGCTGGAACCGTCGGGTGCGAGCGCCGCGCCACGGGCCTCCCGGGTGGCGGCGGAGCTGACGTCGACGGAGGGCGTCGCGCGGTCGGCGGCGAGGATCGCGCCCTCGGCGACGATCGAGGCGAGGTTGTCGACGTGCGTGACGTGGTGCGCGCGCAGCGCCGCGAAGTCGCGGGTGGCGGGCAACGTCGGCTCGACGGCCTTCCCGTTGGCGTTCGTCGGGGCGGACCGCAGCGACGTCGTCACACGCGTGCGTCGTGGCGTCGGGGTCTTGGTGATGGTCTCCGGGTCACGCTGCCGTGGGGAGCAGATGTCGCAGAGCTCGATGGGGAAACCGTGGATGCACTCGTCGGTCACGACTGATGGGTCCTTCCGTGCCTCGTGGGGTGGGCGGGCACGACGACCAACGCTACGTCATCCGGGAACCGCGGGCGACCGATCACGTCACTGCCGGTAGAGCAGGGCCCGGACCTCGGACTCGGCGGCGTGCAACCGGGACGGGTCGATGGTCTCGCCGTGCTCGTACGCATCGAGCAACCGGGGGTCGATGTAGCTCTGGCGGGCGACGGTCGGCGTGTTGCCGAGGACCTCGCTCGCGGCCTTCACCGCGTGCGAGATCGCCTTCTTGCGCTTCGCCTGACTCGACAGGACACCGGTCTGGGCCAGGTCGACCGCGGCCGCGACCGTGCCGTGCAACGTGCGGAAGTCCTTCGCCGTGAACTCATCCCCGGCACGCTCCTTCACGTAGGCGTTGATGTCCTCCGCGGTCACCGGTTGCCACTCGTCCCCCCGCCGCTCGCGGAAGGACAGCAGCCGGGCGTTCGCCCCCCGCCGCTTCATCCCCACCAGGACACGGGCGAGGTCGGCGTCGTGGATCGTCGAGGACCACGCCTGGTGGCTCTTGCCGGGGAAGCCGAGCTCGATGTCGTCCCCGGAGATGTGGGCGTGCGAGCAGAGGAGTGTCGACAGGCCGTGGCTGCCGTGCTCCGTGGCGTACCGCTCGGACCCGACGCGGAGCGAGCCCTGGTCGAGCATCCGGAAGGCTGCGGCCAGCGCCCGACGGCGGTCCGGGTCCGGTCGGCGCAGGTCCTGGGTCACCATCCGCCGGGCGGCCGGGAGCGACTCGGCCAGCGCGAGGGCCCGGTCGTACTTGATCTTGTCCATCCGGTCACGCCACGACGGGTGGTACATGTACTGCCGGCGACCTGCACCGTCGATGCCGGTGGCCAGGATGTGGCCGTTCTCGTACGGCGAGATCCAGACGTCGTCCCACGCCGGCGGGATGACGAGGTCCTCGAGCCGCTGACGCACCTCCGGGTCGGAGACCGTGGTGCCGTACGGGTCGCGGTAGGAGAAGCCCTTGCCGCTGCGGACGCGGTGGTACCCGCGACCCTTGGTCGAGGAGCGGCGCAGACGTGTCACGACCCGATGCAACACCATCGGCGCTGCCGGACGCTGCAGGAACGTACCCCGCGGGCGCCCTCTGCCGCCTCGCCCGGTGCGGAAACCACGAAGAGCGGGGCCGGACCCGAAGGCCCGACCCCGCTCTCGTGGAGCAACCGGAGTTACTTGATGATCTTCTCGACCGTACCGGCGCCGACCGTACGACCACCCTCACGGATGGCGAAGCGGAGACCCTCCTCCATGGCGATCGGCTGGATCAGCTCGACGGTCATGGCGACGGTGTCACCGGGCATGACCATCTCGGTGCCCTCGGGCAGCGTGATGACGCCGGTGACGTCCGTGGTGCGGAAGTAGAACTGCGGACGGTAGTTCGCGTAGAACGGGTTGTGACGACCGCCCTCTTCCTTGTTCAGGATGTACGCGTTCGCGGTGAACTCGGTGTGCGGCGTGACCGAACCCGGCTTCACGACGACCTGGCCGCGCTCGACGTCCTCGCGCTTGAGGCCACGGATGAGCAGACCGGTGTTGTCACCGGCGACTGCCTTGTCCAGCAGCTTGCGGAACATCTCGATGCCCGTGACCGTGGTCTTCTGGGTCGCCTTGATGCCGACGATCTCGACCTCGGAGTTGATGTCGAGCTCACCGCGCTCGACACGACCGGTGACGACGGTTCCACGACCGGTGATCGTGAAGACGTCCTCGATCGGCATGAGGAACGGCTGGTCGGTGGCGCGCACCGGGTCCGGGACGTTCTCGTCGACGGCGGACATCAGGTCCTGGACGGACTTGACCCACTTCTCGTCGCCCTCGAGCGCCTTGAGCGCCGAGACCTGCACGACGGGGGCGTCCTCGTCGAACTCCTGCGAGCCGAGGAGCTCGCGGACCTCGAGCTCGACGAGCTCCAGGATCTCCTCGTCGTCCACCATGTCGGCCTTGTTGAGGGCGACGACGATGTAGGGGACGCCGACCTGACGGGCGAGCAGGACGTGCTCACGCGTCTGGGGCATCGGACCGTCGGTGGCGGCGACCACGAGGATCGCGCCGTCCATCTGGGCCGCACCGGTGATCATGTTCTTCACGTAGTCGGCGTGACCAGGAGCGTCGACGTGCGCGTAGTGGCGCTTGTCGGTCTGGTACTCGACGTGCGAGATGTTGATCGTGATGCCGCGCTGGCGCTCTTCGGGAGCGTTGTCGATCTGCGCGAAGTCACGGGCCTCGTTGAGGTCCGGGTACTGGTCGTGCAGAACCTTGGTGATCGCCGCCGTGAGCGTGGTCTTGCCGTGGTCGACGTGACCGATGGTTCCGATGTTGACGTGCGGCTTGGTCCGCTCGAACTTGGCCTTGGCCACTGTGGGTCCTCCTCAGGACTCGGATGCGTCGCCCCCGGCAGGACCTTGGTCGGCCCTGCGCTGTTGGCGCGCGGTGTGTGTGTCTCTACTTTACTTGGTGACGAGGGGCCCGTCGCCGGGCACCCTCGCCTGGGGATGACGCGGGAGCGTCAGGCCCCGGTGCTCTTCTGGATGATCTCGTCCGCCACGTTGCGCGGGACCTCGTTGTAGGTCTCGAACACCATGGAGAAGACAGCACGACCAGAGGTCTTGGAGCGCAGGTCGCCCACGTACCCGAACATCTCGGACAGCGGGACGCTCGCGCGGACCACCTTGACGCCCGACGCATCGGTCATCTCGGAGATCTGACCGCGACGCGAGTTCAGGTCGCCGATGACGTCGCCCATGTACTCCTCGGGCGTACGGACCTCGACGGCCATGATCGGCTCGAGCAGCACCGGACCGGCCTTGCGGGCCGCTTCCTTGTACGCGATCGAACCGGCGATCTTGAACGCCATCTCGGACGAGTCGACGTCGTGCGCCGCGCCGTCCTTGAGGATCGCCTTGACACCCACGGTCGGGAAGCCGGCGAGCACGCCCACCTGCATCGCGTCCTGGATACCGGCGTCGACCGACGGGATGTACTCGCGCGGGACGCGACCACCGGTGACGGCGTTCTCGAACTCGTACACCTTCTCGGCGGTGACGGGCATCGGCTCGAGCGCGATCTGCACCTTCGCGAACTGACCGGAACCACCGGTCTGCTTCTTGTGGGTGTAGTCGTAGCGCTCGACGACCTTGGTCAGGGTCTCGCGGTAGGCCACCTGCGGCTTGCCGACGTTCGCCTCGACCTTGAACTCGCGCTTCATGCGGTCGACGAGGATGTCGAGGTGGAGCTCGCCCATGCCCTTGATCGTCGTCTGACCGGTCTCGGCGTTGAGCTCGACGCGGAACGTCGGGTCCTCTTCGGCGAGCTTCTGGATCGCGGTGGAGAGCTTCTCCTGGTCGGCCTTGGTGTTCGGCTCGATCGCGACCTCGATGACCGGCTCCGGGAACGTCATCGACTCGAGGACGACCTGGTTCGACGGGTCGCACAGGGTGTCACCCGTGGTCGTGTCCTTGAGGCCGATGACCGCGTAGATGTGACCGGCGGTGACCGAGTCGACCGGGTTCTCCTTGTTGGAGTGCATCTGGAAGATCTTGCCGATGCGCTCCTTCTTGCCCTTGGTCGAGTTGATGACCTGGGCACCGGAGTCGATGTGACCGGAGTACACGCGGACGTAGGTGAGGCGACCGAAGAACGGGTGCACCGCGACCTTGAACGCGAGCGCCGAGAAGGGCTCGGAGGCCTCCGGCTTGCGGATGATCTCGACCTCTTCGTCCTTGACGTCGTGGCCGATCATCGGCGGGACGTCGAGGGGCGACGGCAGGTAGTCGATGACCGCATCGAGCATCGGCTGCACGCCACGGTTCTTGAACGCCGAGCCGCAGAGGATCGGGTACACCTCGGAGTTGATCGTCAGCTTGCGGATCGCGGCCTTGATCTCGTCCTTGGAGAGCTCTTCGCCGCCGAAGTACTTCTCGAGCAGTGCGTCGTCGGTCTCCGCGACACGCTCGACGAGCTTCGCGCGGTACTCCTCGGCACGGTCCTTGAGGTCCGCGGGGATCTCCTGGACCTCGTACTGGGCGCCCATGGTGACGTCACCCTTGGCATCGCCCGGCCAGACCTTGGCGTGCATCTCGATCAGGTCGATGACGCCGACGAAGTCGTTCTCGGCACCGATCGGGAGCTGGAGCACGAGCGGCTCCGCACCGAGGCGGTTGATGATCGTGTCGACGGTGAAGTAGAAGTCCGCACCGAGCTTGTCCATCTTGTTGACGAAGCAGATGCGCGGGACGTTGTACTTGTCCGCCTGACGCCACACGGTCTCGGACTGGGGCTCGACGCCCTCCTTGCCGTCGAAGACGGCGACCGCACCGTCGAGGACGCGGAGCGAACGCTCCACCTCGACCGTGAAGTCCACGTGACCCGGGGTGTCGATGATGTTGATCTGGTTGTTGTCCCAGAAGCACGTCGTCGCGGCCGACGTGATCGTGATGCCGCGCTCCTGCTCCTGCGCCATCCAGTCCATGGTGGCTGCGCCGTCGTGGACTTCACCGATCTTGTGCGTGATGCCCGTGTAGAACAGGATGCGCTCGGTGGTCGTGGTCTTGCCGGCGTCGATGTGCGCCATGATGCCGATGTTGCGGACCTTGTTCAGGTCGGTGAGCACGTCCTGTGCCACAGGGTTCCTCCGAGAGAGTTGTAGGAGAGGGTGGCGGCCGTCCGGGTGCCGCGGCTGTTGACCGAGGCACCCGGACGGTGCCGGATGACTACCAGCGGTAGTGCGCGAAGGCCTTGTTCGACTCGGCCATCTTGTGGGTGTCCTCACGGCGCTTGACCGCGGCACCGAGACCGTTCGACGCGTCGAGGATCTCGTTCATGAGACGCTCGGTCATCGTCTTCTCGCGACGGGCCTTGGCGTACGAGGTCAGCCAGCGCAGCGCGAGCGTGTTCGCACGGTGCGGCTTGACCTCGACCGGGACCTGGTAGGTCGAGCCACCGACGCGGCGGCTGCGGACCTCGAGGGTCGGACGGACGTTGTCGAGCGCCTTCTTGAGCGTCGTGACGGCGTCCTGGCCGTTCTTGGAGGAGACCCCTTCGAGTGCGTCGTAGACGATGCGCTCGGCGAGGCCCTTCTTGCCGTCGAGGAGGATCTTGTTGACGAGCTGGCTGACGACGGGGGCGCCGTAGACCGGATCGGCGACGACGGGGCGCTTCGGGGCGGGACCCTTACGAGGCATCTAACTCAACCCTTCTTCGCACCGTAGCGGCTGCGGGCCTGCTTACGGTTCTTGACGGCCTGGGTGTCCAGGGCACCACGGATGATCTTGTAGCGCACACCCGGGAGGTCCTTCACACGACCGCCGCGGACGAGCACCATCGAGTGCTCCTGGAGGTTGTGGCCCTCACCGGGGATGTAGGCCGTGACCTCGGTGCCGTTCGAGAGCTTGACACGAGCGACCTTGCGCAGTGCCGAGTTCGGCTTCTTCGGGGTGGTGGTGTAGACGCGGGTGCACACGCCACGCTGCTGGGGGTTCGCCTTCAGGGCGGGCGCCTTGGTCTTGACGACCTTCGGCGTACGACCCTTGCGAACGAGCTGCTGGATGGTAGGCAACTGTTCTCCTGGTTCTTCGCTCGTGCTCTCTGGCCGACGCGGTCCGTCGGCTTCCTCATCCCACGCGGACCACCGCCTGACGGCGGAGGAAGATGGGGGATGGAGTGATCAGGAGGCCGGAGGCCTGCAGGATCTGGGCGCGCCCGAAGGCGCACACCCGGGAGAGCCTAGCCGCCACGCCCGCTGAAATCAATCCACGGTGGGCCCGACGGCGGCCCGTTCGCCCCCGGCGAGAACCGCCCGGGGACGCGGAACGAGGGCGGTCAGGAGCCGGAGTCGGTCTGGCCGTTCGCGACCGCCGGGACGAAGGTGGCGCCGTCGTCCCCGAAGCCGGTGATCCAGCCGGACGCGTTGACGTCGATCGGCCCCGCCGTCGCGGTCCCACGACCGCTCGGCCCGGTGAACTCCGCGGTGAACGTCGCCGACCCCGGAGCGCGGGTTTCGACGAGCCATCCCCTCGAGGACCAGTCGCCGACGTCGACCGACGGCCTGGCGTCGAGTGTCCACTTCTGGTTCGTGTAGGTGTTCGCCGGGTTCTCACCGTAGGCGTAGAAGCTGCAGCCGTCCGGCGTGGCCGTCTGGGCCGCGACGCAGCCGTCCACCCAGGAGTCGACGGCCTTCGTCGCGGCCTGCTGGCCGGCGTCCGTCAGGGTCGTGGCGAGCACGACCGGGGTCCCGGGCGTCCCGAACCCCCGCACGGCGGCCGTCGAGGCATCGGCGGCGAACCACTTGCCGCCCTGGGACGACACCTCGTACGAGCCGGGGAACGCCCGCAGTGCGACCGCGCCGAGGTCACCGGTCGTCGCCTCCGCTCCGGCGACCCGGACAGTGCTGTCGGTCGGTCCCTGCACGACGACCTCGACCGAGCCGAGGGACGGCGGCTGCAGTTCCCAGACGGGGAACACACCCCAGTCCGTCCCGGTGCGCTCGAGTTCGAACGTGGCCGGCACGCTCCGGCCGGCCTGGGTCAGCAGCGCATGCACGGTCGCGCGGTCGTCGCCCTGGTCGACCGAGGTGATCCGGTGGGCGGTGATCTTGTCGTTCGCCTGCGCGTAGGCGGCGTCGGTGAGGAGGACGTCGTCGTCGTCGCGGTCGATGCCGGCGGCGTCGAGCGCGTCCGTGAGGCGACCGCCCTCGACGTCGCGCAGGAACGCCTGCACGGGGCGGTCCGCGGAGTGGCTGTCCGAGCCGACCGACCACCCGATGCCGCCCGCGACGACGAGGAGCACGAGCGCTGCGGCCCCGGCGACGATGCCGATCACCGCACCCTTCCGGAGTCCGCGGCGAGGTCGACCGGGCGCGTACCACGGGGCAGACGCTGTCGGGCCGGCGGTCATCACCGCGGGCAGCGCGCGGTCGCCGCGGAGGGTGTCCGCCCCCGGCACCGACTCCCAGCCCCGCGAGTCGTCAGGTGCGTCCGTCATGAGTCCCCCAAGGCGCCGTCGTTCAGCTCGTCCCGGAATCGTACCGAACCCGGCGGACGCGGGCCGGGCCTCCCGTCAGTCCTGTGGACGGATCGGCGACGACTGCTGCCCCTGTGGGCGGGGGCCCTGCCACCGGACCGCGGAGATGCCGCCGACGACCGTGACGAGCGCCACGACGACCCCACCGACCACGAACGGACTGAGGGCGTAGCCCGCCGGGAAGACGAGCAGTTCCGCGGCGTCGGACCGGACGAGGGCGTAGCCGACCGCGCCCACGCCGAGCATGACGAGGTACGTCGTCGCCGCGGCGACGAGTCCGGTGACGACGGGGTTCCCCTCGCGGGCGCCCATCGCGGTCGCGAGGAACACGGCGACACCGGCGCCGACGACCATCGCCGGACCGAGGTAGGGGGTGGCGTCCGGCTGCCGGATCGCCTCGACGTCGGCGAGCAGGGCCTCGAAGCCCGTCACGGCGATGACGAGCGCGATGAAGAGGACCGACGCCATCGTCGCCACCAACCACCGGGACATGCGCCGATCGTAGCGCTCCGCGTCGGTCCTGGTCCGGCAGCTACGGGGCGTCGGCGGGTTCCGGCTGCGTGGTCTGCTGCTGCGCGGCCTCCTGCTGGGCCGCGTGCTGCTGGTGTGCCGCCTGGACGAGCGCGAGGGCGATGGTCGCCGTGATGACCGGCACCGTCTCCGTCATCGGAGCGGGCGCGTCGGTGCCCGTGGCGGCGGTGCCCGTGGCGTCCGTGTCCGTGGCGTCCGTGCCCGTGCCGTCCGTACCCGTCGTGCGGCCGGCCGGGAGGCCCGTGGGCGCGTCCTCGACGAGGGTCCCGTCGGGCCGGTGGCCGGTCTCCGGCTGGTCGGGCTCCGGCTGCTGGTGCGCCTCGGAGCGGTGGTCCGCATCGGAGCGGTGGTCCGCCTCCGACTGGTGGTCGCGGAGGGCCGGGCCGACCACCGGCAGGACTGCCGTCGTGGTGGGGGGTTCCGCGTGCAGCTCCGGAGCCGGCTGCACGCCGGCCGACGTGCCCCGTCGGCGGCGGACGACCATACGCGCGAGGACCACTGCCGCCACGGCCGCCCAGATGCTGTTCACGATCGTCGAGGGGACGGCGCGGTGCGCGGCCACGTTCACCGCGATCGCGACGCCACCGACCAGGTTGAACAGCTGGTACACCGGGCCGTTCGCGATCTTCCCGAGCGAGAAGAGGACGTACCCGACGAGGACCGTTCCGGCCCCGAACCAGCCGAGGAACTCCACGACACCGACCAACACGAGCGACTCCGGGCACGACGAGGGACGCCCGTTCCGAGGGACGTCCGAGAGGGAGATGGGCAGCCGCGAGCGCGGGCCCGAGCAGCATCGTAGAGGCACGGAACGCCCCGGCGGAAGCGGGTCCGGCGTGGCGGCGGGACCCCTTCCGGGGGGCGTTCGGCGGGGTCGGCTTCAGCCCGCGTCGCCGGACGCCGCGGTCGTCGCCGACGCGTCGGCGTCGACGTCGAGGACGTAGACGTAGCCGCTGAAGTTCCAGGTCGTGGAGGACGTCTCGGTAGACTCCGCCGACGGTTCGGAGGCGGAGGACGTGATCGACGTCACGAGGTACAGCCGGGACAGGTCCTGCACCTCGGTCGCGAAGGCCATCGCCTGGTCGAACGAGCCGTCCACCGACACCGTGACGGGGATGACGGAGAAGTTCTCTCCGGTGATCCGCGCGTCGGTCGTGACGCCCGGCGGCGTGGGCGTGGCCGATGCGGACGGCGTGGGTGTCGCAGTGGACGGCGCCGCCGGCTCGGCCCCGTCGGTCGCGGTCGACGCCGCCTCGGTGACCGGCGGGATGTAGGCGGTCGCGTCCGAGGTGGTGATCGTCGAGACCGTGACACCTGCCGTCGTCGCTGCCTGGTCGACCTCGTCGTAGAACGCCGACATGCGGTCCGACGACGGCACGGAGGCCTGCAACTCGGCGAGTGCCGTCCGCATCTCGGGCAGGGTCTTCGCCTGCTGCCGCAAGCGGGCGAGCTCGCCGGACTTCACCGCGTTCTCGTGCTCGACGGTCGCCTGCTGGGCACCGTCGGTCGCCGCACGGCTGAGCTGGGGTTGCACGCCGAGGAAGAAGCCCGCAGCCGCGACCACCACCATGGCGAGCACGGCCAGGACCATGTTGAGGCGGTTCCGGGTCATGTCATTCCCCCTTCTTCTGCGGGAGGTACTTGCCGTCGAATGCTCGCTCGTCGACGTGGATGGTCATGTTGACCGTGTAGTGGCCGCTCGTCTCCTCGAGCGTCACCGAGTTGACGTTCGCGTCGACGAAGCCGTCCAACGACCGGACGGACTCGAGCCAGTCCGGCACGGTCGGCAACGTCTGGCTGATCGCGTCGAGCGTCAGCGTGGCGACCCGCCTGCCCTGCAGGGGCGCATCGGTCTGCGCGTACGGCTCGAGCGGGGAAGCCGAGTCCACGCCGACGCCGTTGATCACGACGCCCTCGGGGAGGGACGCCCGAACCTCGTGCAGGTACGGCCCCCACGCGATCTCGGTCGACCCTCCGACCGCCTGCGCGGACTCCAGGAGCGACGTCGAGGACTCGGTCGTCCGCACTTCCTTGTACTGCGCCTGCTGCTGCAGCAGCGAGAGCGTCTGCGCCTGTGCGTTCGCGAGGTCGTCCGTCGCTCGGGTCGCCACGAGGGAAGCGCCTCCGATGCCGATGCCGACCGCCACCGCGACGACCACGACCCCCGCCCACAGACGACCGACGACCCGCCGCTCACGCCGGTGGACCAGCACCTCGGTCGGCAGGAGGTCCGCACGCGGACGGGCACCGACGACCGGACCGTTGCCGGCCCCTCGTCGGGGCTGGCGCTTCGACCGCTGCGCGGTCTCCTCGACGACACGGCGCTCCGGGCTCACACTCGAGCGCCCACGGGCCCCGGCGAACCGCGGCTGCTTCATCTTCGCCTCGCTCATGCTGCCTTCCCTCCGACTGCGAGCCCCCACGCCACGGTGATCGACGAGCCGTGCGTCTGGAGGTCCTCTGGGCGGATCGACTTCGCGAGCCCGGCGTGGGTGAACGGCTCGCCGCGTCGGACGGGCAAGCCGGTGGCCTCCGCGAGCGCCGACGCGAAGCCCGGCAGCTCAGCCGCACCGCCGACCAGCAGGACCTCGCCGACGGGCTCGGACGGGTGGGTGTTCACGAAGTAGTTCATCGTGTTCCGGAGGCTCGCGAGCAGCTCTCCGACCGTCTCCCGGACCGCGGCGACCGCAAGGGCGTCGTCGCGGGTCCGCGCACGGGTCGAGTCCATGCCGAAGTGACGCTTCACGGACTCCGCCGCGGATGCGGGGACCTCGAGACGGCCGGCCAGGAGCCGGGTCACGTCCTCGCCTCCGGTGGGGATGATGCGCACGAACTTCGGCACGCCGTCGGTGACGACCACGACCGTGGTGGTGTTGCCGCCGCATTCGACGATGGCCGTGGTCCCGCTCCGCTGCGATGGCGAGAGGACGCGTGCGAGGGCGAACGGGATGAGGTCGACTGCGACCGGGTTGAGGCCGGCGGTCTGGACCGCGCGCACGTTCGCGAGGACCGCGTCCTTCACGGCGGCGACCAGGAGACCGCTGACCGTCGGACCGTTCTCGCTCGTCCCTTCCGAGGTCGGGTAGAAGTCGAGGATCGCGTCCACGACCGGGACCGGCAGCATGTCCTGGACCTGGAACGGCAGCGATTCCCTGATCTGCGCCAGCGGAGCCTTCGGCACGGTCAGGTCACGGGAGAGCACGCGCTGGTTCCCCATCCCGAGGACGACGTCGCGCGACCGGAACTTCCCGACGGACCACAGCTGACGGAGTGCGGCCGCGACCGTGTTGGGCTCGACCACCTCTCCCTGCCGCGTGGATCCCTCGGGCACCGGCACCTCGGCGAAGCGGAGGATCACCGGCTTCGCCCGGTCTGCGTCCTGCACCTCGACAGCGCGGATCGAAGCCGCGCCGATGTCGACGCCGACGATGCTCTTGGCCATGACGGCCTCCTTCCGTGCCGCCGCGGAGGAGCTCTGCGGAGGATGGTGCATGCCCGGGCGGGACGCCGGGAGGACTTGGTGGGTTCGCGATCGGGGGCTGATCACGAGAGCCCGAGGAGCCCGAGGTACATCGCCCAGAGCGGTGGACCGAACGCGATCCCGAGCCAGGCGCCGACGAGCATCCAGGGGCCGAACGGGATCCCGCTCCGCCGTCCGGCTCGCCGCACGGCGACCAGGGCGATGGCGAAGATACCGCCGAGGAGGAACGCGCCGAAAGAACCCACTGCGAGGGGTCCCCATCCGAGGTACGCCAGGGCGAGCCCGAGCACGACGGCGAGTTTCACGTCCCCGAACCCCATACCGCCGGGCACCGCCACGGCGAGTCCCAGGTAGGCCCCGCCGAGGACCACCGCTCCGACCGCGCCCCGCCCCAACGCTGCCCAGTCGCCGGACAGGACGGATGCCGTGAGCAACAGCACCGGCATCACCACGGAGGCCGGCAGCACGATCCGGTTCGGCAATGTGTGGGTGTCGAGGTCGATGAGCGCGAGCGCCAGGCTGATCGCCATCAGGTACAGGTACGCGACGAGCACGACGAGCACGTGGACGTCCGCTGACGCTCCCGTTGCGACACCGGTCGCAGGCGACCAGGGCGCGGTGAGGAAGAGGAGCGTGACGACCACGAAGAGCCCGCCCGTCGCCGCCTCGACCAGTGGGTACCGCTTCGGGATACGGACGCCGCAGTCCCGGCAACGCCCCCGCAGTGCAAGCCACGACAGGACGGGCACGTTGTCGCGACGACGGATCGCGTGCCCACACCGCGGGCACGCGCTGGCCGGCCGGACGACGGAGAGTCCGGCGGGGACGCGGTGGACGACCACGTTCAGGAACGACCCCACGACGATGCCCAGGACACCGACGAGCACGACCAGGACAGGAGCGGCTGCCGAGATCGTCACGGTACCGCTGCCCCCGATGCGGTGTAGGCGGTGCGGGACTCGAGCTGCGTCGCGACGCGGTAGGTCGTGATCGTCGGTTGTGGGAACTTCGGTGGGGTGTACGTGGCGAGGGACGGGTCGTAGGCGTAGTCCTTGAAGTACCCGCTCGCCCCGCTCCCGGTCCCCACCGCCCCACGGAAGTTCTGCGCGATCGATCCGTTCACGGTCAGCGTTCCCCGGGAGGACCCGAGCGTGTAGTTCTGCACCGCGAACGTGCCGTCGTTCGCGAGGATCGCCGCGTCGATCCGGCGGTTGGCCGGCTTGTAGGGCTGCCCGGCCTGGTTGACGGGGTTCCAGACCCACACCGCACGCTGTCCGATCAGCCCGAGGACCGTCGACGCCGACCGGGTCGCGGGGTAGGTGATGTCGCCGGTGACGTACAGGTAGTTCTCCGCAGCGACGGTCACCGCTTTGTCCACCGTGCCCTTCACGAAGACGTCACCGTTGTCGCAACCGTACGGATCGGTCACGGTGTTGCCGAGGCCCGCTGTCGGGTCTGCTTCGTTGGTGCTGCCGACTTCGGGGAACCCCACCCCGTTCGACGGCAGCGACGTGGCCGTGCTGGCGCGCGTCGTGACGTCACATGCGGTGGACTCCCGCTTGTACTCCGAGCTGCTCCAGAGATTGGGGTCCTGGCCGCCGCGCGACCGGACGGCCGGTTCGTTCTGCACGTAGATGAGGTTGTTCTTCGGGATGTCGATCGTCGCGCCGGCGGGGGTGTGCAGCTGGTCGACGTCCCCGCAACGGGCTGGCTGGCTGCCTCCCGTCAGGAAGCCGCCCGCTTGTTCGGCTGCTCCCTTCACCCACGTCTTCACGGTCATCGGCGAGACGATGTTGACCTTCCCCCCGCCGAGGAAGGTGATCTTCGTGGGACCGGTGTAGAGGCAGCCCGGGCCCTCGGGCGTGTCCGTCGTCGACCGGAGGTCCTCGCGCGTGTAGTCGCGGAGATCCGCGATGGTGGCCGGCGGCGTGAGCGTCGAACTCGTCGTGGGGTTGCTCGCGAAGGTCGGCGTCGTACCGGTGCACCCTGCCTTGGTCCAGCCGTACACGCTCTGCACGGTGCCCTGGAAGGTCGCGCCGCAGATCCGGAACTGGTCGTTCGACCGCACCGGGCCTTCGAGCAGGTCCCGTGCCGCGAACTGGATGTACTGGCAGGTGGTCCCGACGGCGAACGGCCGGTACTCGCTGGTGCAGGGGACCTTGCACTGCTGGCCGCCGCAGGTGGAGTTGACCGTCTCGTTGCTCACGGAGGGGTCCTGCGACTCGTAGTTCGTGAAGTACAGGTAGTTCGAGAAGCCGTCCGGTCGGACGTTCGCGATGAACGTCCGTGTCGTCGAACCAGCCCGCCCCGTCGACTGCACACGGATGGCGCCCTGCGACGTGAGCTTCGAGTTGTCGACCGCGTACCGGTAGGAGCCACCACTCGGAGTGCCGTCGCGCCCGGGAACGTCCACCCAACGGTCTTCGGGCCGGTACCCGAAGGCCGGATTGCCACCGGGGCCGTCGGAGAACTTGCTCCCGCTGTCCCTGCTGAACGGAGCGGCCTCCTCGCCGTGGGTCCCGTACGAGTTGTCCGCGTTGAGACGGGCCTGGTAGTCCGCGATGCCCGCGTACGCCGCGGCTGCGGCACGTGCCCAGTCCCGGTCGTTCGTGGTGAGTCGCGCTCCGCTCGACGAGACCGCGACGAGCGTCGCGACGAGCATCATGACCACCATGCCCACGCCGACGACCGCGACGAGTGCGACGCCGCGCTCGTCGTCGCGAGCACGCAGCGTATGGAGGATCCGGATCACGATGAGGCTCCGATCAGAGGTTCGCGAGGCTGACGCTGTTCGTCAACGTCGTTGCGCGGCGGTCGGACACGTCCGTCCCCGCGGTGATGGTGATCGCAACGCGTCGGACGTTGGTCAGGTCGGTTGCACTGAGGGGGGCGTCGATCGAACCGAGCGGAGCGCCTGCCGCGTTGGTGAACGTGAAGGCCCTCGTGGACACGACCGACGTCGCCAGCGTGCGGGTCAACACGGGCGTCGCACTCAAGGACGGCGTCGACGCCAGGGGGAAGGTGTAGTAATCACTCGCACCCACCTGGGTGCCCGCCCACTTCGTCTCGGTGATCGATCGTCGGACCGGATCCAGCGTGAGCTGCACCAGCACGGGCCGCGACGCCGTCGAGTCCGTGTTGACGTAGGAAAAGAAGCGGACGCTGGTCGCACTCGCGTACTGGAAGGCGTATTGCGGTTCGTCACCCGTCGACACCGCGTTGTTCGTCGCCGATCGCAGGATCCGGGTCATCTCGTTCATCGCTGCTGCTGCCGTACGCGTGTTGTCGTTGACCGCTCGAGCCGTCACCGACGCGCGTTGCGCCGACACGAGGAAGGACCCTGCGACCGTCAGGATGAGGATGCTGAGGGTCATGGCCACGATGAGTTCGACGAGACTGATGCCGCGCTCCTCGGCGAGCAACCGTCGACGCAGCTCCCTCCACCGCCGCGTCACGGTGCACCCTTCGTCCGGGGATCGAAGAGCACCGTGCGTCCGGAGACCGTCACGTTGACGTTCGTCGCTCCGGCGGAAGCGGCGAAGACGGGAGTGTTCGGCCCGAGCGCTGCCGCGGACGTCCCCTCCTTGAACTGGAAGGTCCCGTACGGCAGGGCGATGGTCGTCGCGGTCCTCGAATCCAGCCCGGTGAAGGTGTAGGTGGTTGCCGGTTGGGTCGTGCACCCGGGGTCGTTCGCGGTGCCCGGCCCGGGAGTCGGCGTCGCGACCAGGACGGTGTCGGAGCCCACGAGCTTCACGTCGATCAGGCCCATCGGGATCTTGACCGTGCTGGAGTCACCCGCGACACCGCCGACCCCGGTGGGGACACTCGCCGCGTCCACCATGAGGTTCGACGTCGTGGGGATCGACCACGCCAAGGGGTTGACGTTGGCGCACGTCCTCTTGTCGTACTTGCCCGCGTAGACGTCGTAGCCGTAGGGGAACACCCTCGTCTGCGAGGACGTCACCGTCGTCACCGTCTGACCGCGGACGAAGGACGCGGAAAGACCGCTCGGCAGTTTCGGGTTGCTCCCGGCCCTGGCGTTCGCCGCGTACTGCAGCGTGACCGATGCCGGCTGGTCGAGCACGAACGACTGGCTGGCCACACTGCCAGCGACGGTGGCGACCTGCTTCGACGCGGTGGAAGCGAAGTCCTCGTCGGTGTTCCCGCTCTTCGAGACCGAGACCTCGTAGGTCCCCGGCTTCACGTCGACGGCGTAGGAGCACCCGTTCGCGTCGGTCGGAGCCGGTTGCGCAGGCGGGAGCGCAGCACCGCCTCCCACCGGCCTGACGGTGACCGTCGCATCGGTGTTGGGCGCACCGTTCGCCGTCGAGACAGCGATGACGATCGTCGAACTCGTGTTGCTCGCGACCGATGTCGGTGGCGCAACCAGCGTGTCGATGTCGACGGACCGCTGCTTGCTCGACGTTCCGTTCGACCACGCGACCTGGACGTTGACGCGCTTGTAGGCGAGGACACCGTCTCCCGCTCCGCATGTGTTGTCGGAGCCCGTGGACGTGATCCAGTTCACCGATCGGGTGACGGTGTACTGCTGCCCACCGACCTGCGCCGGACTCGACGAGTTGGTCACGGTGAAGACGTCCTTGACGCTCCGCACCCGGTCGATCTCCTGCGTGGCGAGGTTTAGCGCAGCCTCGCGCGAGCGGTTGTCCTGCGTCAGGTAGATGCTCGAGACGATGCCCGCGGCGACCCCTGCTGCGATCATCGCGAACACGGTCATCGCGACCATCACCTCGATGATGGTGAAGCCGTCTTCTGCATCAAGACCGGCGCGGACACGCTCGACGATCCGCATCATGCCGGTCTCCTCCGTTCTGGTCGCGCAGGTGAAGAGAGGTGGACCGCGCACGGGTGCGCGGTCCACCTCAGGTCGGTCAGGAACAGGCGCCGGAAACGACGCCTCCGTCCTGCGTCACCTTGAAGACGTGGTCGGTACCGCCCACGTTGCTCGTCGCCTGGATGCAGAACACACCCGTCGAGTTGTTCGGCGTACCGACGATGGCCGGCTCGACGCCGGTGTTCGCGACGTAGTTGCTCGGCGTGTACCCGCTGATGTAGCCCGTGGAGGTCTTGAGGGAAGTGGGGTACCTGTTGTCGTTCGTGAACGCCGTGATCATCGCGGTCTTGGCGTTCGTCAGGTCCGACTTCGCGGCGGAGTCCTTGGCGTTGTTCTGCACGCCGATGTACACGGGGATGGCGATCGCGGCGAGGATGCCGATGATGATGACGACGACCAGGAGTTCGATGAGCGTGAAGCCCTTCTCCTTGTCCTGGAGGAGACCCTTGCGGCGAGCGTCGAGCTTGCCCATGAGAGCGAAGTACATGATGATTTCCGTTTCGTGGGAATGCAATGGGGAATGGTGCCGGGGACTGCTCCGCCGCGATGTCAAAGATAATGCGGGCACGCTCGCGGCATAATCCCGAGAACGGGGGGCAGATCTGAACGAAATGCCCCCAATACCGGGGACAGCGCGTGGACGTTCTGCCCCCATGGAGGGGCCAGTGGTTGGCTACTTGACCAAGGTCGTGATCTGGAAGATCGGCAGGTAGAGCGCGACGATCATCCCGCCGACGACGACGCCGAGGAACGCGATGAGCAATGGCTCGATGAGTGATGTGAGCGCTTCGGTGGTTGCTTCAACTTCGGCGTCGTAAAACACCGAGATCTTTTCCAGCATCACTTCGAGCGAGCCAGCGTCCTCACCTACCGCGACCATTTGCGAGACCATGCTCGGGAATATCGTCTCGAGAATGAGCGGCTCGGCGATCGTCGTGCCTTTCCGGACAGATTCCGCAACACGGCTCACGGCATTCTCGACGACGATGTTCCCGGACACCTGACCCGCGATCTGCAATGCGTGCAGGATCGGAACTCCCGCCGCGATCATGTTCGAAAGATTACGCGAGAAACGTGCGATGACGATCTTCCGCGTCAAAGCTCCGAACACGGGCAGGCGGAGTTTCATCGGGTCGATGACCGATCGGACCTTCGGCGAGTTCTTGTTTGCCCGCCACCACAGCCATCCGACGACGATCAACGGGATCAGCACCGGCAGCACGAACTTCATCGCGTGAGACGCGTAGACCAGCACCATCGTCGGCAACGGAAGCGTGCCTCCGAGGCTCGAGAACATGTCCTGGAAGATCGGCACGATGAAGATCAGCATGATCGCCACCGCGGCGAGCGACATGATGAGCACGACGACCGGATAGGTCATGGCGGACTTGATCGTGGTCCGGAGCTTGTGCTCCTTCTCGAAGTTCGTCGCGATCGAGTCCATCGCCTGGTCGAGGAACCCGCCGGTCTCCCCCGCGCGGATCATGTTGATCATGATCGGCGGGAAGTCGACGGGGTACTTCCCCACGGCGTCCGAGAACGACACCCCCTGCTCGACCTCGTCGCGCACCTTGCCGAGGATGTCCTTGAGCTTCTTGCTCTCGGTCTGGTCGGCCAGGATCGTCAACGCGCGGAGCAGTGACAGCCCCGACGACAGCATCGTCGACGCCTGCCGGGACATGATCGCGAGGTCCTTGAGCCCGACGCCCTTCTCGAAGCCGGGTATCTTGATCTCGGTCTGCAGGCCCGTGCCGGCCTTGGCCTCGGTGATCGCGATCGGCGAGACACCCATCCCCCGGAGCCGCTGGACGACGGCACCCTCGGAGGCGGCGTCGAGTCGACCCTTGACCAGCTTGCCGGAGCCGTCGCGGCCGCGGTAGTCGAACGCGAGGGACATCAGTAGCCTCCGGAGAACTTGTCGCCGAAGTCGATCCCGCTCGCCGCGATCGCGTCGGCGGACGCGTCGGACGGCGATTCGACGCGCTGCACCAGCCGGTCGAAGCCCTCGAGGTCGTGGACCTTCTCGAGCGCCGCCTTGCGGGTGATGGTGCCCACGTTGACCAGTTCGGCCAGGTCCTGGTCCATGGTGTGCATGCCGGCGTCCCGCCCGGCCTGCATGGCCGAGGTGATCTGGTACGTCTTGCCCTCGCGGATGAGGTTGCCGATGGCGGGGGTGGTCTTCATGATCTCGGTGGACACGATGCGCCCGGTGCCGTTCGCCTTCGGGACGAGGGTCTGGCAGACGACACCTTCGAGCGTCGCCGCGAGCTGCGTGCGGATCTGCCCCTGCTGGTGCGGCGGGAAGACGTCGATGACGCGGTCGATCGTGCCGGGAGCGCTCTGCGTGTGCAGGGTCGCGAAGACGAGGTGGCCGGTCTCGGCGGCGGTCAGCGCGACCGAGATCGTCTCGAGGTCGCGGAGCTCGCCGATGAGGATGACGTCCGGGTCCTGGCGGAGGACGTGCTTGAGCGCGCGGGCGAAGGAGTGGGTGTCCGCCCCGACCTCCCGCTGGTTGATGATCGCCTTCTTGTGCTCGTGCATGAACTCGATCGGGTCCTCGACCGTGACGATGTGGTCGGCACGGGTCTCGTTGACGAGGTCGATGAGCGCGGCGAGGGTCGTCGACTTGCCGGAGCCGGTCGGCCCGGTGACCAGGACGAGTCCGCGGGACAGCTTCGAGAACTCCCCGACGTGCTCGGGGATGCCGAGCTGCTTGAGCGTCTTGATCTTCGTGGGGATGATGCGGAAGGCCGCTCCCCAGTTGCCGCGCTGCTGGTAGAAGTTCACGCGGAAGCGGTACTCCGGCGACAGCGAGTACGCGAAGTCGAGTTCCTGCTCCTGGTCGAACTGCGCCGCCTGGTCGCCGGACAGGAGTGTCTTGAGCGCGGCGATGACCTTGTTGCGGGCCCACGGGCCTCCCGGCACGGCGGGTCGAAGCGACCCGTCGACCCGCACGGTCGGCGGGGCGTCCGCGGTCACGTGCAGGTCCGATGCGCCCTGGTAGACGACCTGCGCGAGGGCGGTGATGAGGTCGGAGTCGGCCACCTCGCGCGCGTGGCGGGTGAAGTTGATCTCGGGGCTGCCGGTCGGCGTGACCACCTGGGTCGGCGCGTGCGGCGCGACGCTCGGGAGGCTCGTGGTCGCGGCCGCGGGCGCCACCGGCAAACGCTCGGTCACCTGGTACGGGTCGTACCCGTAGCTGGCGGTCGACGGCGGGACCGCGGCCGGCGGGGTCGCTGGCACGGCCTGCGGCTGCGCGACGGGGACGGCGACGGGCTGCCCGACCGGCGCGGACCACGCGGCCAGGTCGTCGCCGAGGTCGTAGACGGCCGCCGACGACACGGGTGCCGCGGCGGGCGGGTACGAGGTCGGTGCCGCCTGCGCGGCCTGCGCGAGGCGTGCGGCACGGCGACCGCCGACCTCGACCCCGGGCATGCCGGGCGTCCCGGGGTGCCAGCCGGCCACCGGCTCGTCGCTGGCGGGCGTCACGTCGTAGACGGACTCGGTCATCTGCTCGTCCTCCAGGGCTACGCGACCACGCGCAGGATCTCGTCGACGCTCGTGAGTCCGAGCTTGACCTTCTCCCACCCGTCCATCCGGAGGGTGAGCATGCCCTGCTGCTGGGCGACACGGCCGATCTCCGCGCTCGAGGCACGGGCGACGGCGAGCCGCTCGATCTCCTCGGTGACGGTCATCACCTCGTGCAGTGCGATGCGCCCGCGGTACCCGGTGTTCGAGCACACGGCGCAGCCGAGGGGAGCGAAGAAGTCCGGGACGGCGGCGTCGGCCGCGTCGAGGAACCCGAGGGCGTGCAGCTGCTCGGCCTCGTACACGGCGGGCACCTTGCAGCGGTCGCACAGCTTGCGTGCGAGGCGCTGGGCGACGACGCAGTCGAGGGCCGATCCGACGAGGAACGGTTCGATGTCCATCTCCGTGAGGCGCGTGACGGCCGAGGGAGCGTCGTTCGTGTGCAGGGTGGAGAGCACGAGGTGGCCGGTGAGGGACGCCTCGATCGCGATCTGCGCGGTCTCGTGGTCGCGGATCTCACCGAGGAGCACGACGTCCGGGTCGGACCGGAGGATGCTCCGGAGTGCGGACGCGAACGTCAGACCGGCCTTCGGGTTGACCTGCACCTGGTTGACGCCGGCCATCCGGTACTCGACCGGGTCCTCGACCGTGATGACGTTGATCTCCGGCTTCGCGACGGCGTTGAGCGTCGTGTACAGCGTCGTGGACTTGCCGGAACCGGTCGGGCCGGTGACCAGGATCATGCCGTACGGCTTCGAGTAGGACTTCTGGTACGCCGCCGCGTTGCGGTCGAGCAGGTTGAGGTCCTTGAGGGTCAACGACGTGTTCGTGTTGTCGAGGATCCGCATGACGACCTTCTCGCCCCACACGGTCGGCAGGGTCGCCACGCGCAGGTCGATCTGCCGACCACCGTGCCGCACGGACATACGGCCGTCCTGCGGCTTCCGCCGCTCGGCGATGTCGATGTCGCTCATGATCTTGAGCCGGCTGATGACGCCGTTCTGGATGTTCTTCGGCGCCGGGGTCATCTCGTGCAGCACGCCGTCGATGCGGTAGCGGACCCGGACCTCGTGCTCGCCGGGCTCGATGTGGATGTCGGACGCGTGGTCCTGGATCGCCTGGGACACGAGCAGGTTCACGAAGCGCACGATCGGCACGTCGTCCAGGGAGCCGTCGCCGATGTCCGCCTGCTGCTCGTTCGAGCGCGAGGCCTCTTCCTCGAGCGAGGAGGTGAGGTCGTTGAGTTCGTCGTCGGCACGGAGGTACCGGTCGAACGCGGCGAGCAGGTCGCGCTCGTCGACCTGCAGGGGCTTGATCGGGCGACCGGAGGCCGCGCGGGCGTCGTCGATCGCCAGGACGTTCGCCGGGTTCACCATGGCGAGCACGAGGGTCTCCCCCTCGAACCCGATCCCGAGGACCGAGTGCCGGCGGCAGAGCGGTGCGGGCAGCACCGAGACCGCGGTGCCGTCGACCGGGTAGTCGGTCAGCGGGACGGTCTTCGAGTTGTGCGAGGCGGCGCGCGCGGTGATGTACTGCGCCTCGCTCACCACGCCCTGTTCGACCAGGGAGCGGATCGCCTGCTCGTCGACGTCCTCGTGGCCGGTCATGGCGTCGAGGTACTCGATCGGGAGCGCACCGTTGAGGATGAGGATCTCGGACAGGGTTGCCATGAGCCCTGTACCTCCTTGCTGCCGGGCGCGCCGAAGCGGCGTGGTTCGATGCGCGCCGCCAGGGGTACGACGCTCGTCCACGGTACGTCCGGGCACGCTCCCGGAGCAGTCCCAGAAGGAGGGGGCGGAGGAGTTGTTGCTGGACCCAGAACAGGGGTACCGGCGGGTATCGAGGTGACGGCGAACGCGCATGACCGACAGCATCAGCCCCACCGATCGCGTCGCGTTCCCGACCGGATCCTCCTGTGGACGGTCGGCGCGCGGAACCGACTGTGGCGGGGAGGTCGCGACCCCTCGACGCACCCGGTGAGCAGGGACCATGATGAGGCATGGACATCACGAGCGTGACCGTGGGGCTGCCCGTCACCGACCTCGAGGCGTCCTGCCTCTGGTACGGCGCGGTGTTCGAACGACTCGAGCCGGACCTCGAACCGACCGAGGGCGTCGCCGAGTACGAGGTCGGCGGGATCTGGATCCAGCTCCTCGAGGACCCCGATGCCGACGAGAACCCGGCGACCGTCCGCTTCGGCGTCGACGACGTGGCCGCCCAGCACGCCCGGATCGCCGCGCTCGGCATCGACGTGGGTCCGGTCGAGTGTGTCGACGGTGCGGTCGACTGGTTCGACGTCCGCGACCCGGACGGCAACGTCCTCAGCCTGTACTCGCTCGCCGACGAGCGCGGGCGTGGATCGGGTGGCCGCGACAGCGGCGCCGACCGCCCCGTCTAGGAATCCAGACGGCAGGCCGGGAGGCCCGTGACGGGGCCGCCCCGGGCCTCCCGTCCGGCTCCGCCCACAACGGGCTCCGCCCGCTACGGACCCGGCCCACTACGGGGAAGGGCCCCGCATCCTGACGGATGCGGGGCCCTTCCTGGGGGTCACTCGGTTCAGTTGTACGTACCCGGCGTGAAGTCGTCCGACGAGAAGCTGTCGAAGTCGACGAAGCTCAGGTCGGCGTCCGAGAACGACGAGTCGTCCGCGAAGATGCGGTTCGGGTACCGCTCCGCCTTCGCTTCCTCCGTCGCGTTCACGTCCACGTCGCGGTACCGGCTGAGGCCCGTCCCGGCGGGGATGAGCTTCCCGATGATGACGTTCTCCTTGAGGCCGACGAGCTGGTCCTGCTTGCCCTCCATGGCCGCCTGCGTCAGGACGCGGGTGGTCTCCTGGAAGGACGCGGCGGACAGCCACGACTCGGTCGCGAGGGACGCCTTCGTGATGCCCATGACCTCCTGGCGAGCCGAGGCAGTCTTGCGACCCTCCTGCAGCGCCGCCCGGTTGATCGCGTTGTAGCGCGACCGGTCGACGAGCTCGCCCGGCAGCAGGTCGGTGTCGGCGTGGTCGACGACGGTGACCTTGCGGAGCATCTGGCGGACGATGACCTCGATGTGCTTGTCGTGGATCGGCACACCCTGCGAGCCGTACACGTCCTGCACACCGTTGACCAGGTGCTTCTGGACCTCACGGACACCCTTGACCCGGAGGACTTCCTTCGGGTCGACGGTGCCGGCGATGAACTGCTCGCCGAGCTCGACGTGCTGCCCGTCCTCGATGAGGAGGGTCGCACGCTTGAGCACCGGGTAGATGAACGGCTCGTCGCCGTTGTCCGGCGTGAGGATGATCCGACGGCCCTTGTCCGTGTCCTCGATCGTGGCGCGGCCGGGGGCCTCGGCGATCGGGGACGCGCCCTTCGGGGTGCGGGCCTCGAAGAGCTCGGTCACGCGGGGCAGACCCTGCGTGATGTCGTCGGCCGAGGCCGAACCACCCGTGTGGAAGGTACGCATCGTCAGCTGGGTACCGGGCTCACCGATGGACTGGGCGGCGATGATGCCGACCGCCTCACCGATGTCGACCAGGTTGCCCGTGGCGAGCGACCGGCCGTAGCACTGCGCGCAGACACCGACGGCCGACTCGCAGGTCAGGACCGAGCGCACCTTGATGCTCTCGACACCGGCAGCGAGCAGCTTGTCGAGGAGGACGTCACCGACGTCCTCGCCGGCCTCGGCCACCACGGTGCCCGAGGCGTCGACGGCCTCGGTCGCGAGGGTGCGCGAGTAGACGGTGTTCTCGACGCGCGGGTCGCGGACGAGCCCGCCGTCCGCACCGACCGTCGCGATCGGCAGCTCGAGGCCACGGGTCGTCCCGCAGTCGTCCTCACGGATGATGACGTCCTGCGACACGTCCACGAGACGACGGGTCAGGTAGCCCGAGTCAGCGGTACGGAGCGCCGTGTCCGCCAGACCCTTGCGAGCACCGTGCGTGGCGATGAAGTACTCCGCCACGGTCAGGCCCTCGCGGTACGAGTTGATGATCGGGCGGGCGATGATCTCGCCCTTCGGGTTGTTCACCAGACCACGCATACCGGCGATGTTGCGCACCTGCAGCCAGTTACCACGAGCACCGGACGACACCATGCGGTTGATGGTGTTGTCGACCGGGAAGTTGTCGCGCATCTCCTGCGCGATCTCGTTCGTGGCCTCGGTCCAGATCTTGATCAGGTCGGCGCGACGCTCGGAGTCGGTGATCAGACCCTTGTCGAACTCGCCCTGCACCTTGGCGGCCTGGACCTCGTAGCCCGCGATGATCTCCTTCTTGCGAGGAGGCGTCACGACGTCCGACAGGGCGACGGTCACACCGGAGCGGGTGCCCCAGTAGAAGCCGGCGTCCTTGATCCGGTCGAGCGCGGCGGCCGTCTCGGTCTTGGAGTAGCGCTCGGCGAGGTCGTTGACGATCGCGGAGAGCGTGCCCTTGTCGGTGACCCGCTGCACGAACGGGTAGTCCGCCGGCAGGGTCTCGTTGAAGAGCGCACGGCCCAGGGTGGTCTCGAGGAGGATCGGCTGACCGACCTCGTAGCCCTCCGGCGCCTCACCCTCGGCGAAGTGGACACCCGTCATGCGGATCTTCACCATCGCGTTGAGGTGCAGCGTGTTCTGGTCCTTCGCGAGGATCGCCTCGGCGACGGAGGAGAACGCACGGCCCTCACCCACGGCGCCCTCGCGGACGGTCGTCAGGTGGTGCAGACCGATGATCATGTCCTGCGCGGGCAGGGTCACCGGACGGCCGTCGGACGGCTTGAGGATGTTGTTCGAGGCGAGCATCAGGATGCGGGCCTCGGCCTGGGCCTCGACCGACAGCGGCAGGTGCACGGCCATCTGGTCACCGTCGAAGTCCGCGTTGAACGCAGCACAGACCAGCGGGTGGAGCTGGATGGCCTTGCCCTCGACGAGCTGCGGCTCGAACGCCTGGATGCCGAGACGGTGCAGCGTGGGCGCACGGTTCAGCAGCACGGGGCGCTCGCGGATGATCTCCTCGAGCACGTCCCACACCTGGGCGCGCGAACGCTCGACCATGCGCTTGGCCGACTTGATGTTCTGCGCGTGCGACAGGTCGATCAGGCGCTTGATGACGAACGGCTTGAACAGCTCGAGCGCCATCTGCTTGGGCAGACCGCACTGGTGGAGCTTGAGCTGCGGGCCGACGATGATGACCGAACGGCCCGAGTAGTCGACGCGCTTGCCGAGCAGGTTCTGGCGGAAACGACCCTGCTTGCCCTTGAGCATGTCGCTCAGGGACTTCAGGGCGCGGTTGCCGGTACCCGTGACCGGACGGCCACGACGACCGTTGTCGAACAGCGCGTCGACCGCTTCCTGCAGCATGCGCTTCTCGTTGTTCACGATGATCTCGGGGGCACCGAGGTCGAGCAGGCGGCGGAGACGGTTGTTGCGGTTGATCACACGACGGTAGAGGTCGTTGAGGTCCGACGTGGCGAAGCGGCCACCGTCGAGCTGCACCATCGGGCGGAGCTCCGGCGGGATGACCGGCACGACGTCGAGCACCATCGCGGCCGGCGAGTTGCCGGTGGCGAGGAAGGAGCTGACGACGCGCAGGCGCTTGATCGCACGGATCTTCTTCTGGCCCTTGCCCTCGGCGATCTGCAGACGCAGCGCCTCGGCCTCGGCGGCCAGGTCGAAGGCCTCGAGCCGCAGCTTGATCGCCTCGGCGCCCATGTAGGCGTCGAAGTAGATCCCGAAGCGGTCCTGGAGCTCGTGGAAGACGGCGTCCTCGGGCTTGAGGTCGCCCACCTTGAGGTTGCGGAAGTCCTCCCACACGCGCTCGAGGCGGGTGATGTCCTCGTCGAAGGACTTGCGGACCTGGGACATCTCCTTCTCGGCGGTGTCCTTGGTCCGGCGCTTCACGTCGGCCTTGGCGCCCTCCTCTTCAAGGGCTGCGAGGTCGTCCTCGAGCTTCTTGAGGCGGTCGGCGATGATCGAGTCGCGCTGGTTCTCGAGGTTCTTGATCTCGAGGCGCATCTCGTTCTCGAGGCCGGGCATGTCGGCGTGACGGCCCTCCTCGTCGATGCTGATGATCATGTACGCGGCGAAGTAGATGACCTTCTCGAGGTCCTTCGGCGCCATGTCCAGCAGGTAGCCCAGGCGCGACGGGACGCCCTTGAAGTACCAGATGTGCGTGACGGGCGCGGCGAGCTCGATGTGGCCCATGCGCTCACGGCGGACCGAGGACTTGGTGACCTCGACGCCGCAGCGCTCGCAGACGATGCCCTTGAAGCGGACACGCTTGTACTTGCCACAGGCGCACTCCCAGTCGCGGGAGGGACCGAAGATCTGCTCGCCGAACAGACCGTCCTTCTCGGGCTTCAGGGTGCGGTAGTTGATGGTCTCCGGCTTCTTGACCTCGCCGTACGACCACTGGCGGATGTCCTCGGCGGTCGCGAGACCGATCCGAATGGCATCAAAGGAAGTTGCTTCGAGCAATGTTCTTCTCTCTTGCTGAGTTCGAAACGTGTTCGGTACGGGAGGGATCAGATGTCGTCGACGGACGACGACTCGAACCGCGAGGAGATGTTGATGCCGAGCTCTTCAGCGGCACGGAAGACCTCGTCGTCCGTGTCGCGGAGGCTGACCGCCTGGCCGTCCGCCGAGAGGACCTCGACGTTCAGGCAGAGCGACTGCATCTCCTTCATGAGGACCTTGAACGACTCCGGGATGCCGGGCTCCTGGATGTTCTCGCCCTTGACGATCGCCTCGTAGACCTTCACGCGGCCGAGGATGTCGTCGGACTTGATCGTCAGGAGCTCCTGGAGGGCGTACGCGGCACCGTATGCCTCGAGCGCCCACACCTCCATCTCACCGAAGCGCTGTCCACCGAACTGCGCCTTCCCACCCAGCGGCTGCTGCGTGATCATCGAGTACGGGCCGGTCGAACGGGCGTGGATCTTGTCGTCGACCAGGTGGTGCAGCTTCAGGATGTACATGTAGCCGACCGAGACGGGCTCCGGGAACGGCTCGCCGGAGCGACCGTCGAAGAGCTGCGCCTTGCCCGAGGAACCGATCAGGCGCTCGCCGTCACGGTTCGGGAGCGTGGAGTCGAGGAGGCCCTCGATCTCGCGCTCGTACGCACCGTCGAACACCGGGGTGGCGACCTTCGTGCCGGGGGCTGCGCTGTGCGCGGCCTCGGGCAGGGCGGAGGCCCACTCCTGGATGCCCTCGACGTTCCAGCCCTGCTTCGCGAGCCACCCGAGGTGGATCTCGAGGACCTGGCCGAAGTTCATGCGGCCGGGGACGCCGAGCGGGTTGAGGACGATGTCGACCGGGGTGCCGTCCGCGAGGAACGGCATGTCCTCCACGGGCAGGATCGTCGAGATGACGCCCTTGTTGCCGTGGCGGCCGGCGAGCTTGTCACCCGCGGTGATCTTGCGCTTCTGGGCGATGTAGACGACCACGCGCTGGTTGACGCCCGAGCCGAGCTCGTCGTCGCCGTCCTGCGAGTCGAACACCTTGACGCCGATGATCGTGCCCTCTTCACCGTGGGGCACCTTGAGCGAGGTGTCGCGGACTTCGCGCGACTTCTCGTTGAAGATGGCACGGAGCAGGCGCTCCTCGGCGCTCAGCTCGGTCTCGCCCTTCGGCGTGACCTTGCCGACCAGGATGTCGCCGGGGCGGACCTCGGCACCGATCCGGATGATGCCGCGCTCGTCGAGGTCGGCCAGGAGGTCCGGGCTGACGTTCGGGAGGTCGCGGGTGATCTCCTCTTTCCCGAGCTTCGTGTCGCGGGCGTCGACCTCGTACTCCTCGATGTGGATCGAGGAGAGCGTGTCGTCCTTCACGAGGTTCTGCGACAGGATCATCGCGTCCTCGTAGTTGTAGCCCTCCCACGGCATGAACGCGACGAGGAGGTTCTTGCCGAGCGCGAGCTCGCCGTTCTCCGTCGCGGGGCCGTCGGCGATGACCTCGCCCTGCTCCACACGCTCACCGGCGCTGACGATCACGCGGTGGTTGTAGCTGGTGCCCTGGTTCGAGCGGTCGAACTTGCGCAGGTAGTAGGTCTGCGTGCCGCCCTCGTCGAGCTGCAGGGTCACGGCGTCGGCCGAGACCTCGGAGACGACGCCCGCCTTGTCGGCGGTGACGACGTCACCGGCGTCGATGGCGGTGTAGCCCTCCATGCCGGTGCCGACGAGCGGCGACTCGGAGCGGAGGAGCGGCACGGCCTGGCGCTGCATGTTCGCACCCATGAGGGCGCGGTTCGCGTCGTCGTGCTCGAGGAACGGGATGAGCGAGGTCGCGACCGACACCATCTGGCGCGGCGAGACGTCCATGTAGTCGACCTCGTCCTTGCCGACGAGCTCGACCTCCCCGCCCTTCTTGCGGACGAGCACCTTGTCGTCCTGGAAGTGGAAGTCGTCGGTCAGCGGGGCGTTGGCCTGCGCGACGACGAAGTCGTCCTCTTCCGAAGCCGTGAGGTAGTCGATGGTCGTGGTGACCTGACCGTTCACGACCCGGCGGTACGGGGTCTCGATGAAGCCGAAGGAGTTGATCCGACCGAAGGACGCGAGCGAACCGATCAGGCCGATGTTCGGGCCTTCCGGGGTCTCGATCGGGCACATGCGGCCGTAGTGCGACGGGTGGACGTCGCGGACCTCGACGCCGGCACGCTCACGGGAGAGACCACCCGGGCCGAGGGCCGACAGACGCCGCTTGTGCGTCAGGCCCGCGAGCGGGTTGTTCTGGTCCATGAACTGCGACAGCTGGCTGGTCCCGAAGAACTCCTTGATCGCGGCGACGACGGGACGCACGTTGATGAGCGTCTGCGGAGTGATGGCCTCGATGTCCTGCGTGGTCATGCGCTCGCGGACGACGCGCTCCATGCGGGACAGACCCGTGCGGACCTGGTTCTGGATGAGCTCGCCGACGGCGCGGATGCGACGGTTGCCGAAGTGGTCGATGTCGTCCACGTCGAGGCGGAGCTGGACCGGCTCGCCGTCACGGATGCCGTCCATCGTGGTGCGCTCGGCGTGCAGCGACACGAGGTACTTGATCGTCGCGACGATGTCCTTGACGGTCAGCACCGAGTCGGACAGCGGGGCGTCGATGCCGAGCTTGCGGTCGAGCTTGTACCGACCGACCTTGGCCAGGTCGTAGCGCTTCGGGTTGAAGTAGAAGTTGTCGAGGAGCGCACGCGCGGCCTCGGCAGCGACCTGCTCGCCCGGACGGAGCTTCCGGTAGATGTCCTTGAGCGCCTCTTCCTTCGTGAGGACGGCGTCCTTCTCGAGGGTCGACTCCATGGACGCGAAGCCCTGGAACTCCTCCATGATCTCTTCGCTCGTCAGGCCGAGGGCCTTGAGGAAGACGGTCACGGACTGCTTGCGCTTGCGGTCGATGCGCACGCCCACCTGGTCGCGCTTGTCGATCTCGAACTCGAGCCACGCACCGCGCGAGGGGATGATGCGAGCGGAGTAGATGTCCTTGTCGGACGTCTTCTCCTGGGCACGCTCGAAGTACACGCCCGGCGAGCGGACGAGCTGCGAGACGACGACACGCTCGGTGCCGTTGATGATGAACGTGCCGCGCTCGGTCATGAGCGGGAAGTCGCCCATGAAGACCGTCTGCGTCTTGATCTCACCCGTCATGTGGTTCATGAACTCGGCGTTGACGTACAGCGGAGCGGCGTAGGTCTTGCCGCGCTCCTTGCAGTCGTCGATCGAGTACTTCGGGTCCTCGAGCTCCGGCGACGTGAACGAGAGCTGCATGGTCTCGCCGAGGTCCTCGATCGGGGAGATCTCCTCGAAGATCTCCTCGAGGCCGGAGTGCAGCGCGAGGTCGGTGCGACCCTGCTCCTGCCCTTCGGCGAGGCGGGCCTTCCATGCGTCGTTGCCGACGAGCCAGTCGAAGCTCTCCGTCTGGAGGGCGAGCAGATCAGGAACCGTGAGGGTGTCCGTGATCTTGGCGAACGAGAGTCGCGAGTGGTTGCGACCGTTCTTGGGGTTGGTGGATGCGTTGGGCGCAGCAGCCAAGGGTTTGACCTCCGGTAGGCCCCGTCGGGCCGACACTGACGAGCAGTGTGTAGGTGAGTGGATTGATCGCTCGGCGCAACCCGATGATCACGACACGAGTACGGTGAGGCTCCGGGTCCGGAGCCGCCTGTGGGATGATCGGTGAGCGGGCCCCGCCGCCATATACGGGACCGGCATCACCAGGCGTGTTCTGCGAAGCACCTGCTGAGAGGCGTCTTCGAGGAACTCGGTCGACCGCAATATGACGACACGGATGCCAGGGAGCGCGAACTATCATCATAGGTCGGGGACGAGTGCGCTGTCCAGTCCTGGCTTGACCGAGATCGAGTCCGGCGTGTATAAGCCCCGCCGGGCCGGTCTCATTCCTCCGCGCGGTCACCGCCGGCGGCCCCCTCGCCGAGTGCACGGACCGCGTCGCACGGTCGATCGCTCCGCACAAAAGTCGTCCGTCCCGCGTCGTCGGTGATCTCCACCCCGGGCCCCGGCGTCAGCACGAGTGCCCGGCGGCGGCGCCCGATCCGGAGACCGACCCCGCCGTAGGTGGCGGCGTCGGCCTCGGTCACCCGGACCCTCGTGATCCGCCGTCTGGCGATCCGGCGGGGCGGGAGCGGCCAGAAGTGCAGCACGACGGCGTCCTCGGTGACGGTGAACCCGGCGCGGGCGGCGAGGGCGAGTGCGCCGACCACGACGGCGACGAGCCCGGGGACGACGAGCGCCGACTCGGGCGCGTCCCCCGGCCAGGCGAGGACCGCCGCCGTCAGCGCGAGCCCGGCGGCCAGGACGACCCCGCCGACGACGCGCATCCAGACCGGCGCGCTCTGGCGGTCCTCGACGAGCGGCCGGGAGGCCCGTCCCGGCTCCGTCGTGCGAGCGGACGCTCGCGCGGGACGTCCGGTACGGACTGGGATCGAGAGGGTGTCGGTGGACATGGTCGGGCTCCTTCGGGCGCGGGACGCCCGGACGTGGTGCGGCGGTGCGGGTCGGACGGCGGCACGGCGAGGAGGCCCGCGACGAGGGCGGGGCTCGTCGTCGGGCTGCGTCCGGAGCGGTCGGGAACGGCGGCGGACGGGCTCCGGCGTGGACCGGGGCGGGCGTCGACGGCGTCGGGCCGACCGGGGCGACGGACACGACCGGGGGTGGGGGTGGTCACGTCCTCCGTCGCCCGAGGACACCGGGACGGTACGTCCTGCACCTCGGCGTCTCCTGACTGTCCATGCAGAGGCATGGATCAGCGGCGGCCAGCGTCCATCGGACGACCGGTCGGCCGGCGCGCGTGCGGTTCGTATCCTGGTCGCATGCCCAGTCTCTCGAGCGAGGAGCTCTCCAGCTGGATCGCGGAGTTCCGTGCGCACGACGCCGGCGACGCTGCCGACCCACGGGCGATCGACGTGTCGTGGGACGGTTCCCTCATCGACACCGCGCTCATCGTGGCCCGGCTGGGCACGTCCGGGACCGAGGTCTACCTGAAGCGTGAGATCGGCGGCTCGCCGGAGTGGACCGTGACGTTCGAGGCCCGCGAGACCGACGCGCAGGTCTCCGCGGAGCAGGTGATGACCCTGGCCACCGAGGTCCTGGCGGTCGGCCGGCTGTGCGCGTTCCTCACGGAGCGGACCGCGCAGCACCTCCGCGAGGTCGCGGGCCGCGATGGTGTTCCATCGACCCATGGCTGATGCGTTCGACGGGTTCCGGGTCGGTGCTGGGTACGCGGTGGTCGAGCCGGACAAGCACCGGCCGGGCTCGTTCACCCTGGTGGTCGACGGCACGCCGCAGTCACACGTCGACCTCG
This sequence comes from Curtobacterium sp. MCBD17_008, assembly GCF_003234475.1. Classification (NCBI taxonomy): domain Bacteria; kingdom Bacillati; phylum Actinomycetota; class Actinomycetes; order Micrococcales; family Microbacteriaceae; genus Curtobacterium; species Curtobacterium sp. MCBD17_008. The sequence goes on from NZ_QKTK01000003.1 coordinate 163,420, forward strand.
AGGACCCGACACACCTGGCGTTCGAGTACATCCGGCGGATCGGGCACGCGATCGACCTCCTGCCGCCGGGGCCGGTCACCGCGCTGCACCTCGGCGCCGGTGCGCTGACCCTGCCGCGGTACGTCGCGGTCACCCGACCGGGTTCGCGGCAGCAGGTCATCGAGCTCGAGCGGGACCTCGTCGACCACGTGCGGGACGCCCTGCCGTTCCCCCGCGGCGCCTCGATCCGCGTGCGGTACGGCGACGCCCGCGAGGTGCTCGAGAAGCTGCCGGCCGGTCTCCGCGGCACCGTGGACCTGGCCGTCGTCGACGTCTTCAGCGGCGCACGCACCCCTGCGCACGTGACGAGCGTGGAGTTCCACCGCTCGGTCGCCTCCTTCCTGTCCCCGACCGGCATGGTCGCGGTGAACGTCGCCGACGGTGCCGGCCTGGCCTTCGCCCGTGGGCAGGCAGCGACGCTGCAGTCGGTGCTGCCGTCCGTCACGGTGGTCGCGGACACCGGGATGCTCAAGGGCCGGCGGTTCGGCAACATCGTGCTGCTCGGGTCCCGCGGTGCCCTGCCGATCGCGGAGATGCCGCGGCGGTACTCCTCCGACCCGCTGCCGAGCAAGGTCGTGCACGGCGACGAGCTGCGGTCCTTCATCGCGGGGGCGCCCATCGTCACCGACACCACGGCCGTCGGGTCGCCCGAGCCGAACCGGTCCGTCTTCGGCGGCTGAGCAGCGGCTGCGGACGGCGTCCCTCGCGGTGCGGACGCTGCCAGGATGGGGGCACGCCGCGCCAGCGCGCGACCGCACACCACGAGGAGGCCGCCGATGACCAACGACGATCGCACCCCAGCCCAGCAGGGCCACGGCGAGCAGGACCAGCCGCGCTACGGCGAGCGCATCACGCCCGAGCACGGTTCGGCACCGCGGTACGAGGACCAGCCGACGCAGCAGTACGGCCAGCAGTCCGCGCCGCAGTGGGGCCAGCAGCAGCAGCACGGCGACCAGCAGTACAGGCAGCAGCACGGCGACCAGTACGGGCACCAGCAGCACGGGCAGCAGCAGTACGGGCAGCCGCAGCAGTGGGACCAGCAGCACGGCGCCGCTCCCGCCTGGCAGGCGCACGACGGCTCGGTGAAGCGGAAGCGCACCCTGGGGGTCGTGGCGTTCGGCCTGGGGGTCGTGGCCCTCGTGCTCGGTGCCGTCGGCGGCTGGTTGTTCGGCAGCGGCATCGGGGCGAGCGAGTCGTTCCGGGAGCTCATGCGCAGCGGCGGCTCCGGCACCGTCGACCAGCAGCAGATGTCGCAGGAGCTCATGTCGGACCCCGCCGTGATGGGCGCCGTCGGCAGCGCCTTGGTCGTGGCGGGCATCGGCTTCGTCATCGGGCTCTGGGCCCTCGTGCAGGGCATCATCGCCACCGCCACGGGACGCGGCCGGGTGTGGGGCGTCCTGGCGATCGTCCTCGCCGTCCTCGCCGGCATCGTGTTCTTCGTCGCCTACGGCGCCTCGATCGCCGCCGCCGTCGCCGGGGCTCGCTGACCGCTCGACGCCGACCGACACGGCCCGTCCCGGTGCATCCGGGGCGGGCCGTGCGCGTTCCGTGCGCGTGGCACGGGGACCTCAGGGGATCGCGCGGATACCCTCGACCGTGATGTCCCTCCCGCCCGACGAACGCCGAGACCACGACCGGACCGACCAGGCCCGGGAGCCCCGTCATGCCGCCCCGGTGACCGCCGGGGTCAGCCCGGGCAGCACCTTCGCGCCGATCAGCCTCCGCCCGGCCGTCGACGTCCAGGTCGTGCAGGACCGCCTGCGCGACCTCGGCCAGAGCCGGAGCACCGACGCCCTCGCCGAGCGCGCCGAACTGCTCCGTCTGCTCGGCCGCCTGGACGAGTCGCTCACCGTGGCCGAGGAGGTGTTCCGGCTGACGATGTTCACCGGGGAACGCCAGGACAAGGTCGGCGCACGCATCCGCCGCGCCCACGTCCTGCACGACCTCGGGCGCTACGAGCGTGCCGCCACCGAGGCCTCGATGGCGCGGGACACGGCCGCGACCGAGGAGTGGCCGGAGCTGGAGGGCGCCGCCGCCGAACTCGAGGGCTGGTCCCTCTACGAGCTCTCCCGGTTCGAGGAGGCGCGCGCCGTCCTCAGCCGCGCGTACGACGCCTTCCGCGCTGCCGGAGCACCGTCCGAGCGCACCGAAGCGCTCCGCACGGCCGTCGAGGCCGCGCTCCGGGCCTCCATGGCGCAGCCCGCCGCCGAGCCGGAGGCCGCTCGACCGCGGACCGCCCGCGAGGTCGCGGTCCGCACCGAGGGCGAACCGCAGACGCGCATGGCCGAGCCGGAGAAGCAGATCCCGCCGATCCGACGCCGGGTGCTCGGTGCGCCCGACGCCGCCCGGACCGAGGGCGACTCGCTCTGGGGCCGCCTCTCCGCCCGGAAGGACCGGTCCGACGAGGGCCAGGGTCCGCTCGGGGAGCAGTGACCGCACTCGACCACGTCCGGTCCCGGGCTGCCGAGCTGATGGGCGCCCACCTGCCCGACGGTTCCTGGACCTTTGCGTTCGACAACGCGAAGACCCGAGCCGGCCAGTGCGACTTCGCCCGGCACCGCATCACCGTGAGCCGGCACCTCGCCGTCCGGTTCGCTCCCGACGACGTCGAGCAGGTCCTCCTGCACGAGATCGCGCATGCCCTGAGCGGGCCACGCGCCGGCCACGGGCCCTCGTGGCGGCGGACGGCCCGTGCCCTCGGGTACACCGGGTCGCGACTGCACGACGGACCGATCGCGAGCGAACTGGCGCCGTGGGTGGGGCACTGCCCGGCCGGACACGAGCACTTCCGGTACCGGACCCCCACGCGCCCGCTGGCCTGCGCCCGGTGCTCGCGCCGGTTCGACGAGCGGAACGTCATCACATGGAGGCGACGCATGCCCGGGACGACGGAGACGACTAGCCCAGCCCCGGCAGATCGTGTCGGAGGCGCGCCGCACACCCGTTAGCCTGGGCGGATGCGAACAGGGCAGGACATCCGGACCGATGCCGGGTCCTCGTGGTTCTTCGACGCGGGACGCATCGCCCTCGACTTCGCGCACACCGGCGGGTTCACCGACGACCCCGACCGGCGCCGTCCGCGCGGGCACCTCGGTGAACTGCTCGCGACCCCGGCCGACCTGGACGAGTGGCTCGGCCTGCACACCGAACCGATCGACGTCGGCGCCACCGCGCGCGAACTGCAGGACGCCCGTGCGCTCCGGGCCGCGATCGCCCGCCTCGCCGTCGCCGCAGCACCCGCCGCCGCCGGCTCCGCGGGCGAGCGCACCGCCGTCGCCGCGGGCCTCCGCGCCGGGACCGGGCGGACCCGTCCGGTGCCGGACGACATCGACACCGTCAACCTGTTCGCCGCACTGCCCGACGTGCCCCCGAGCCTCCCGGGTGGTCGACGCCGCGCCGGGGCGAACCGCGTCCGGCTCGCGCAGGCGCTCTCGAGCGTCGCCCGCGACGCCGTCGCCCTGCTCACCGAGGTCGGCTTCGACGACCTCGAGGCCGAGGGCCGGTCCGCGCGGCTCAGCCGGTGCTCTGCGCCGGACTGCGGCCTGGTGTTCTACGACTCCTCGCGCGGCGGCACCCGACGCTGGTGCTCCATGCAGCGCTGCGGGAACCGGGCGAAGGTGCGTGCGCACCGGGCCCGCCGCGCAGGCGTCTGACCGACACCGAGCTGCGAGCAGCGGGTCCGGCAGCGGGTCCGGCAGCGGGTCCGGCAGCGGGCCGCGGTCCGCCCGATCTGGTGCGGTACCGAAACCCTGGATTCGGTGCACCGAACTCTCTGGCATGCTGACCGCATGACGGACACCGCCGCCCCGGTCGTGAGCAAGCGCCCGCCCGGTCGACGTGCCGCCGGGCTCGGACTGCTCGGACCGGCCTTCGTCGCCGCCATCGCCTACGTCGACCCGGGCAACGTCGCCGCGAACCTCACCGCCGGCGCCCGGTACGGGTACCTGCTGCTCTGGGTGCTCGTGGCCGCCAACGCGAGCGCGGTCGTGGTGCAGTACCTGTCGGCGAAGCTCGGCATCGTCACCGGGAAGTCGCTGCCGGAACTGCTCGGCCTGAAGATGCGCCGCACGCCGCGCCTGCTGTTCTGGGCGCAGGCCGAGGTGGTCGCGGCGGCGACCGACGTGGCCGAGGTCATCGGCGGCGCACTCGCCCTGCACCTGCTCTTCGGCGTGCCCCTCGTCGCGGGCGGGCTGATCACCGGCGTCGTCTCGATGGCGATCCTCCTGCTGCAGAACCGCCGGGGCGCCCGGACCTTCGAGGCGGTCGTCACGGCGATGCTCGCGGTCCTCACGATCGGGTTCTGCGCCGGGCTGCTGTTCGCGCAGGTGTCCCCCGGCGAGCTCGTCGCCGGCATCGCACCCCGGTTCGCCGACTCCGGGTCCGTGCTGCTCGCCGCCTCGATGCTCGGCGCGACCGTCATGCCGCACGCCGTGTACCTGCACTCCGCCCTGGCCCGCGACCGGCACGGGGACGTCCCGGCCGGACCCGAACGGCACCGGATCCTCGTCGCCACCCGCTGGGACGTCGGCCTGGCCCTGGTCGTGGCCGGCGGCGTGAACATCAGCATGCTCGTCCTCGCCGCCGCCACGCTGCAGGGCGTCGACGGCACCGACTCGATCCCCGGGGCCCAGCGGGCCATCGCCGAGAACGTCGGTCCGGTCGTCGGGGTGCTGTTCGCGATCGGACTGCTCGCGTCCGGGCTGGCGTCGACCTCGGTCGGCTGCATGGCCGGCGCGGAGATCATGCACGGGCTGCTGCGCGTCCGGGTGCCGCTCGTGGTGCGGCGGCTCGTCACGCTCGTCCCCGCGATCGTCCTGCTCGCGCTCGACGCCGACGCCACCCAGCTGCTCGTCATCAGCCAGGTCGTGCTGAGCTTCGGCATCGCGTTCGCGATCGTCCCGCTCGTCGCCTACACGTCCCGGCGGAGCGTGATGGGTGCCGACGTCAACGCCGTCGGCACCCGGGTCGTGGCCTGGCTCATCGCCACGGTGATCGTCGCCCTCAACGTGGCGCTCATCGTGCTCACCGTCACGGGCTGAGCCGCGCGGCTGCTAGGAGACCCGCACGTCCTTCCAGAACGCCACGTAGCCGCTGTAGTCCTGGCCGACGCGGTCGAACGACGACGGCATCGGCTCCGGGTAGGACCAGGCGTTGTCCACGTGCTCCTGCCCGTCGACCGTCACGGTCCAGTACTGGGTGTCGCCCTTCCACGGGCAGTGGTACTGGGTGGGGCTCTCGCTGAACAGCTCGGTCTTCACGCTCGCCGGCGGGAAGTACCAGTTGCCCTCGATCTGGATGAGGTCCGCCTCCGGGGCCTCCGCGATGACGGTGTCGCCGATCACTGCCTGCATGACTTCCTCCTCGTTCCGGCCGTCGGTCCGACGGCGTCCGACGGGGACCCTACGCCCGTGCGGTGGACGGTCGCAGCGTGACCAGGTCGGGACCCACGGCGAGCGCCGCGTGCACCCGCTCGGCGCCGAGCACGGCGGCCGCCTCGGAGGCCGTGACGAGGTGCTTCGCCGCCCGGCGGAGGCCCGTCCAGGCGGCGCACGCCGCCGCGGCCTCCGGGGACGTGTGGTCGATGCCGGACTCGACGAGCGCGTCGACGACCGCGCCGGCGCCGAGCAGGTCCTCCACGGCGAACTCCGGGACCGTCCGGACGTCCGGTGCCTCGCCCGCCTCGGCGGCCGCGTCGCCGCCGACGGGTCCGTCGACGTGGCCGGCCGCGACCACCGCGACGACGCAGCGGTCGCCCCGCTCGGCCTGGAGGCGCGCCACCCGTCCGGCGACCGCCGCGGTGTTGCCGAGGTGACCGAGCACGACCTCCGGCCCGTCGGGCAGCTGCCCGAGCGGCACACCCCGGTGGACGTCGTGGTGGCGGACGTCGTCGTGCCGGACGTCATCGGCGCGGACGTCGTCGGGGAAGGCGGCCGCCGGGAGCACGTCCACCCACACGAGCAGGTGCGCGTCGGCGGCGACCCGCGCCGCTCCCGGGACACCCCACCCGAACCGCACCTGGTACCGCTGCTGTCCTCGTTCCTGCACGCCGACACGATAGTCGCGGCGGGGCCTCGGCCGAGCACGCTCCGAGCGGTCCCGCGCAGCTGCCGTGCCCGGTGTGCCCGGTACGATCCCCTGCCATGGAGACCGACCCCGCGCCCACCCTCACCGGCGACCGCGTCACGCTCGAGCCCCTGTCGCACGAGCACGCGGACGACCTGCGGGCGGCCGTCGCGGACGGTGACCTCTGGCGCGCCTGGTACACCCGCGTGCCCGCGCCGGCGGGGGTCGACGAGGAGATCGACCGGCGACTCGCCGAGCAGGCCGCCGGTCGGATGGTGCCGTTCGCCGTGCGGGACCGCCCCACCGGACGGGTCGTCGGCGCCACCACGTTCCTCGACATCGACCGGGACAACCGCCGGGTCGAGATCGGTGCGACGTTCCTCGGCGCCTCCGCCCAGCGCACCGGCATCAACACCGAGGCGAAGCTGCTCATGCTCTCGCACGCCTTCGACGTGTGGCAGTGCATCGCGGTCGAGTTCCGGACGCACTGGCACAACACCCGGTCCCGCGCCGCCATCGCGGGCCTCGGCGCGAAGCAGGACGGGGTGCTCCGGAACCACGCCCTCGGCCGCGACGGCAGCCTCCGCGACACCGTGGTGTTCTCGGTCATCCAGTCCGAGTGGCCGACCGTCCGGCTCTCCCTCGCTGAACGTCTGCGCAGCCATGACCGCGCGGAAGGGTCGCGCCGCCGCTCCGCCCGGCACGCCTGACGGTCCCGGCGGTGGCCCTCCCGCCGCCGACGCCGTGCCGTGCCCGCGCCCGTGCCCGTGCCCGCGCCCGCGCCCGCGCGACGGCACCCCAGCACGCCCGGGTAGCGTCCGCCCCATGCACGTCGGACTCCGCATCGAACTGGACGCACCCGTGGACGCCGTCCGGGGCGCCCTCCTCCGGCCGTCCGTCATGGTCGCCGTCACGAAGCCGTTCCTGGTCTACCGGTCGCTCGACCCCGACGGGTTCCCCGAGCACTGGACACCGCACGACCCGCACCCGATCAGCGCGTCGACGTTCGGTGTCCTCCCGAGCGGCTCGAGCCACGTCGACATCGACCTGCACGAGACCGAGGGCGTCCCCGTACAGGTCGACCGCGGTGGCGGCACGAGCGGGCTGTTCGCCCGGATGGACATGCGCCACCGGATGGCCGTCTCCGCGCTGCCGGGCGGGCGCACGCTGTTCCGCGACCGGCTGACCTACCGGACCCGGCCGGCGCTCCTCGGGGTGGCGCTCTGGCCCGGCATGTGGGTCATCTGGCAGTGGCGGGCGTTCCGGATGCGGGCCCTCGCGCCCACCTGGCGGGCGTGACCCGAGCGGACCCCGCGGCCGCGCCTCCAGGCCCGGAGCGGCGTCACCGGCCGGGCGTACGCTCAGCGACGTGACCCAGACGGAGACCGCCGACCGCGTCCGAAGCACCCTCGCCACCGTCGACTGGCGGCGTCGGACCTTCGACCTGTACCGACGGGCGCGGGCCGCCGCGACCCCCGAGGCCGCACACGCACTGTGGCGCGAGGGCCGGGACGCCATGTTCGCCGGACACCCCGCGAGCCCGCTCCTCCCCGAGGACGCAGCCGCGTTCACGTCCCTCCCCGTCCCCGACTACGACCCCGCCTGGCGCTTCCGGCTCCGCATCGAGGAGGCGGCCCCGCAGGCGCTCGACGTCGAGACCGGCACCGACGGCGTCGTGCACTTCGACCGCCTCGGCGTCGTGGAGGTCCCCGGCGTCGGCACGCTCGACGTGTGGTCGCACGGCGGCTACGCGGGTGGGCTGTTCGTCCCGGTGAAGGACGCCGGTGCCGGGAAGCCCGGCGGGACCTACGGCGGCGGCCGCTACCTGCTCGACACCATCAAGGGCGCGGACCTCGGCGGCGTCGACGGGGAGCTCGTGCTCGACTTCAACTTCGCGTACAACCCGTCGTGCGCGTACGACCCGGCGTGGGCGTGCCCGCTCGCGCCGCCCGGCAACACCGTGCCCGTGGCGATCCCGGTCGGCGAGCGGTACGGCTCCTAGGGTGGACCGCATGTCGGGATTCGTCGCGATCGACGCCGGCGGCCGCGTGCCGCCCTTCGAACAGGTGCGGTCGCAGCTCGCCGCACAGATCACCGCCGGCTACCTCGTGGACGGCGAGCGGCTGCCGAGCGTCCGCGGGCTCGCCGCCGAGCTCGGGCTCGCAGCCGGCACGGTCGCCAAGGCCTACCAGCTGCTCGAGGAGGCCGGGCTCGTGCACACCGCGCGGGGCGCCGGCACACGCGTGGTGCGACCGGCCGAGGTACCGGAGAACGTCACCGCCGCGGCGACCGCGCTCGTGGCCGCTGCGCGCGAGGCCGGCCTGTCGGCGGACCAGGCGGCCGCCGCGCTGCGGGACGCCTGGCCGGCGTAGCGGTCCGGAGCGCGCCGACTCCGCGCCGGGCGACACCGCTCGTACCGGGAGGCGCGTGTCCCGTCGCCGAGTGCGATCTGTGCCCGCGGCGCGACGCTCAGCAGTGCTCGAAGACGTACCCGTCGTCGCCGGCCGGCACGAGGTCCCGGTCGCGGAGGATCGTCATGCGTGGGCGGTCCGGCATCGCACACACGTCCGACCAGTCCTGCTCGAGCGTGTCCGCGTACTCGACGTCCACGACGCGGTCGCCGTACACGTCCGTGTAGGCGGCGCACTCGTCGTACTGCACGCACTCCTCGGCCACCGCGAAGTCGAACCCGGTGCGCTGCTGCCCGACCGTGCCGAGCTGCGGGGTGTTCTTCTGCGCGGCGGCCAGCCCCTCGTCGTGCGCCGCCCGGACGAGCGCGGCGGCGAGCGCGAGGTTGCCGGAGCGGGTGAGCCTGCCGCCGGACCGGGTCCAGGAGTCGAGGTTGTCGAACTCGACGGCGTCGAACCCACGGTCCGCGCACCGGGCGATCGTCCGCCCGAGGACCGCGGTGATGGTCGCGCGCGCCGCTGCCGTCCGGGTGTCGAGCAGCATCTCGTCCGGCCACCCCGGATCGCGCACGGGCGTGCCGGCCGCCGTCCGGAGGACCGCTCCCGGGTGGTCGGACAGCCAGGACCCGCGGTCACCGGGCTGGGTCTGGAAGCCGTTGACGTAGCAGATGCCGTACGTGTCGGCGGCCGGTCGCTCGGTGCTGTCCCGTGCGACGACGGTGACGCCCGTGGGCGGGGCGTACCCGCCGCCGAGCTGGTAGTCGGGGATGCCGGTCGTCGGGAGCGGCCGGGGAGCCGCAGCGGCGGACCCGTCGGCGTGCGCGGTGGCACCATCCGTCAGCGCGATCTCGCCGCCCGCGCCCGCACAGCCCGCCGAGGCGAGGGTGACGAGGGTCACGAGGGCGGCCATGACGACGGGGATCCGGGTGCGCACGAGGCATCCTCGCACGCTCATCGCGAACGCCCCCTCCCGCTCCGGGTCCCCGGCCCGCTATGCTGGGACCACTCGAGGCGCCGATCGCCTCGTGCGTCGTACGGACGCCCCCGAAACTCCCGGTGTCCCGCACCGAGCCCCAGCGGCTCACACGCGGAACCGACACCGATGTATCGCGCACCTCCCCTCCTCCCGGAACCCGTCCGGGAAGACGGAACCGGTGCCAGGCTCTCTGCTGCGGCGACAGCACCCGTCCACCAGCGCCGTCTCCTCCGGGACACGGACCGCCCACGGATGCGCTCCCGCCCGCGCCGGCCTCGACCGCGCGCCTTCCCGGCCGGCAACGGCCCGAGAGGTCACCATGACCACCCAGAACACCACGCAGGACCCCCACACCGCCGACGTCCGGTTCGCCGACCTCGGTGTCCCCGCCCCGATGGTCGACGTCCTCGTCGGCCAGGGCAAGGAGAACGCCTTCCCGATCCAGGTCGACACGCTCCCGGACTCGCTCACGGGCAAGGACGTGCTCGGCCGTGGCCGCACCGGCTCCGGCAAGACGATCGCGTTCGCGATCCCCCTCGCCGCCCGCCTCGCCGCCGCACCCCGCCAGCGCCGCGCCGGTCGACCCCGCGCCCTCGTGCTCGCCCCGACCCGTGAGCTCGCGACCCAGATCGACGCGACGCTCGCCCCCCTCGCCAAGGCGATGGGCCTCAACACGACGACCATCTTCGGTGGCGTCGGCCAGGGCCGTCAGGTCGAGGCGCTCAACCGCGGCGTCGACATCGTCGTGGCCTGCCCGGGTCGCCTCGCCGACCTGATGCAGCAGGGCCACGTGCACCTGGACGCCATCGAGGTCACCGTCCTCGACGAGGCCGACCACATGGCCGACATGGGCTTCCTGCCCGGTGTGACCAAGATCATGCAGGCGACGCCGGTCAAGGGCCAGCGCCTCCTGTTCTCCGCCACGCTCGACAACGGCGTGGACAAGCTCGTCAAGAAGTTCCTGCACGACCCGGTGATGCACTCCGTCGACGACGAGACCAGCCCGGTCGAGGCGATGACCCACCACCTGTTCGAGGTCGCCGACGCCGACGCGAAGAAGGACCTCGTCAAGGCCCTCGCCTCCGGCACCGGCCGCCGCATCCTCTTCATGCGCACGAAGCACCACGCCAAGCGCCTGGCCAAGCAGCTGTCGAGCCAGGGCATCCCGGCCGTCGACCTGCAGGGCAACCTGTCGCAGGGTGCCCGTGAGCGGAACCTCGCCCGGTTCTCCTCCGGCGACGCACTCGTCCTCGTGGCCACCGACGTCGCCGCCCGCGGTGTGCACGTCGACGCCGTCGAGCTCGTCGTGCACGTCGACCCGCCGACCGAGCACAAGGCGTACCTGCACCGTTCCGGCCGCACCGCCCGTGCCGGTTCTTCGGGTGACGTCGTCACGGTGGCGATGCCCGCCGAGCGTCGTGACGTCGCGCAGATGATGCGCGCCGCAGCGATCAAGGTCACCCCGCAGCAGGTGACCGCGACCTCCCCGGCCGTGACCGAGCTCGTCGGCGAGGTCGCCCCGTACCGCGAGGACACCACCCCCGTGGTCCAGCAGCAGCAGCCGCGTCGCCAGTCCTCCGGTGACGCCGCCGGCCAGGGTCGTGGCCGCTCGCGTGGTCGTGGCGCCCCCGCCGGTGGCACCGGCGGCCGGTCGGGAGGCTCGTCCTCCGCCGGGCGCTCCGCTGCCGGCACCGACACGGCTGGTTCGGGTTCCCGTCGTGGTGGTCGGTCCGACGCGGCCGGTCGCGACGACCGCCGTGGCGCGTCGACCGGCGGTGCCGCCTCCGGCCAGCGCCGTGGCGCACCGCGCCGCGCCGCTTCCGACACCACCCGCGGCGGTTCCGCGTCGGTGTGGTCGTCGGACGGCGGCTACGCCGCCGGTCGGTCCCCGCGTGACGACGCTGCGCCCGCAGCCCGTCGTGGTGGGTCCCGCCGCGCCTCCCGTCCGGCCGGCAGCGGTCGCTGACCCGGTCCGGACGGACCCGGTCCGCCAACCTCAACGTCTCCTCCGAGCGGCCCGGTGTCGCCGCGTACGGTACTGGTCACCGGCGGATGCGCGAGCGTCCACCGGGGAATCGTCCGTCGTCGGAAGGAGCACGTATGGCTGGGATCGAAGACATCAAGAACGCCGCTGAGAAGGCGGCCGGCAAGGCCAAGGAAGGCTTCGGCAACGCCACCGACAACGACCGCCTGAAGGCCGAGGGTCAGACCGACCAGGGCAAGGCCTCGGCCAAGCAGGGCGTCACCGACGTGAAGGACGCTGCACACGGCGTCGCCGACTCCTTCAAGAACGACAAGTAACGAAGCCGGTCCCGTACCGCGCTGCGAAGCCCCCGGATCCGATCGAATCCGGGGGCTTCGTCGTGTGCGGGGGACGCCGTCAGTGCAGGGCGCCCACCGAGGCGAGACCGGCACGGAGCAGCGCACCGCGACCGCCCTCCATCTCGTCTGCGACGGCGTCGGACGCGGCCTCCATCGGACTCATCCAGGTCAGTTCGAGGGCGTCCTGCCGGGGTTCGCAGGTCCCGGTGACCGGCACGACGTAGGCGAGCGAGATCGCGTGCTGCCGCTCGTCCGTGAACACCGAGGCGCCGGGCAGCGGGAAGTACTCCGCGACCGTGAAGGGGTTCGGGCTGGCCGGCAGCTGCGGGAACGCCATCGGCCCGAGGTCCTTCTCGAGGTGACGGAACAGCGCGGTGCGGATCGACTCGCCGTACATCACGCGACCGGAGACGAGCGTCCGGGCGATCGATCCGCTCGGGGACACGCGCAGCAGCACGCCGACCTCCGTGACGACTCCGAGGCCGTCGGTGCGCACCGGGACGGCCTCCACGTAGGTGATGGGCATGCGACGGCGGACGGTCGCGAGTTCCTCGTCCGACAGCCAGCCGGAGCCGGAGTCGGGGTCGGGGTCGGGGGTGCGGAGCGAGGCCATGCACCGTTCCTACCAGGCCAGGCGGCGAATCCGGTGCCGGAGGAGCACGGCGGTGGACGGATACCGTTGTCCCCATGGTGGATGCGGACGTCGTGCAGTGGACCCGATCGGCAGCGGACCGCGTCGGGACCCCGCTCCTCGTCGCCCTGCACGGGGTCGGGTCCCACGAGCACGACCTGCTCGGTCTTGCACCGGCCCTGCCCGCGGCATGGACGGTGGCAGCGCTCCGGGCACCGGACCCGTGGGGGCCCGGCTTCAGCTGGTACCCGCTCGGGACGCCCGGGTCACCGGACCCCGCCGCCGCCGACGCGTCCGCGACCGCCGTGCTCGACTGGATCGACGCCGTCGCGGCCGACCACCCGCGGATCGGTCTGCTCGGCTTCTCGCAGGGCGGGTCGATGGCCCTGCAGCTCCTGCGCACGCGACCGGAGGCGTTCGCGTTCGCCGTCTCGCTGTCCGGCTTCGTGGTCCCCGGTGTCGACGACGGTCGTGACGACCGGCTGGCCGCCGTCCGACCACGGGTGTTCCTCGGACACGGGGACGCCGACACGGTCATCCCCGCCGAGGCCACCGCCAGGACCAGCGTGTGGGCGGCCGCACACACCCGGGTGACCGACCGGAGCTACCCGGGTCTGCCGCACGCGGTCTCCGCGGCGGAGCTGGCGGACGTCGCGGCGTTCATCGGCGACTGAGCCGGGACGGACGGTCAGTCCGCGAGGATCTGGAGGAGGTCCCGGCGCAGCTGGTCGACCTTCGCGGTGGCGGCGGTGAGCTGCGCCTCCGTGGCGGTGGTCCGGTACATGTGCAGCACGCCCATCGCCCTGCGGAGGGACTCGACGAACGCCCGCTGCGAGTCGGGGACGCCGGGCGTGGACTCCCACGCGGCGGCGATCTCGTCGGCCTTCGCCTCGACCTCGGCGCGTCCGGCGTCGGTGAGTTCGAAGAGCGTCTTGCGGCCGTCGCCCGTCGAGACGACGAGCTCTTCGTCGACGAGCTGCTGGAGCGTCGGGTAGACCGAACCGGGGCTCGGCTTCCAGGCGCCGCCGGTGCGCTCGGCGATGGTCTTGATGACGGCGTACCCGTTCTGCGGGCCCTCGCCGAGGAGGCCGAGGACGGCGAGCCGGACGTCGCCGCGACGGCGGCGCTCGCGACCGGGGCCGAAGCCGCCGCCGAAGCCCGGGCCGAACCCGGGTCCGCCGAAGCCGGGTCCGCCGAAGCCCGGGCCGGAGCCGCGACCGCCACGGCCGGCGTGGTCGTGGTCACGGCCCGGGAACCCGAAGCCGTGGTGCTGGCGGGCGCCGCCGAAGCGGGTTCCGTGGGGCCCGCGACCGAAGGGGCCGCGGGGGGACGTGGTGCTGGTGTGGTCGTCCATGGAGTGCATGACGACTCCTTTCGTGGAGGATGGTCCACGACCAGGTTCGGACCGGTCGTGATGCTGTAACGATAGATCGGTACTGTTCGTTCTGTCAAGCAGTGCCCGCATCAGGACGCTGTCGGTGGTGAGGAGCAGGATGGACCGGACCATGACGGACGTCTTCGAGCGCTTCTCCCCCGCCACCGCCGAGTGGTTCCGGGGTGCCTTCCGCGAACCGACGGCAGCGCAAGCCGGGGCGTGGGACGCCATCTCGACCGGACAGCACGCGCTCGTCATCGCCCCGACCGGCTCCGGCAAGACGCTGGCCTCGTTCCTCTGGTCGATCGACCGGCTCATCGCCTCGACCGACACCCCGCCGGCGAAGCAGCGGACCCGGGTGCTCTACGTGTCCCCGCTGAAGGCCCTCGGAGTCGACGTCGAGCGCAACCTCCGGAGCCCGCTGGTCGGCATCACCCAGACCGCCAAGCGGATGGGCCTGGAACCCCCGGACGTCACGGTCGGGGTCCGGAGCGGGGACACCCCCTCGTCCGACCGGCAGAAGCTCCTGCGGCTGCCGCCGGACATCCTCATCACGACGCCCGAGTCGCTGTACCTCATGCTCACGTCGAAGGCCCGCGAGACGCTCGTCAACGTCGACACCGTCATCGTCGACGAGGTGCACGCGGTCGCGTCGTCGAAGCGCGGCGCCCACCTCGCCGTCTCGCTCGAGCGCCTCGACGACCTGCTCGAGAAGCCCGTACAGCGCATCGGCCTGTCCGCGACCGTGCGTCCGGCGGAGGAGGTCGCCCGCTTCCTCGGGGGTCGTGCGCCGGTGCAGATCATCGCGCCGCCCGCGCAGAAGACCTTCGACCTGCGCGTGGTCGTCCCCGTCGACGACATGACCGAGCTCGGCGCCCCACCGGTCGGGGCGGACGCGACCTCCAGCCCGACGAACGGATCGATCTGGCCGCACGTCGAGGAGTCCGTGGTCGACCTCATCGAGCAGCACCGGTCGACGATCGTCTTCGCCAACTCCCGACGACTCGCCGAACGCCTGACCGCCCGGCTCAACGAGATCCACGAGGAACGGGCGCTCGCGACGACCGAGGTGGCCGAGCCCGTGGCCGCCGGCGTCGGCGCCGTGGCGGTCGCGCAGTCCCCGGGGCGGGCGTCCGCGCACGCGCCGGTGGCCCAGCCGAAGCGCCCGCCGGCCCAGCTCGTCGGCGGATCCGGACAGACCGAAGGCGGCGGCTCGGACCCGAGCGTGCCGGTGCTCGCCCGTGCCCACCACGGCTCGGTGTCCAAGGACCAGCGCGCGATCATCGAGGACGACCTGAAGTCCGGGCGGCTGCGCTGCGTGGTCGCCACCAGCTCGCTCGAACTCGGCATCGACATGGGCGAGGTCGACCTCGTCATCCAGGTCGAGGCACCGCCGTCGGTCGCGAGCGGCCTGCAGCGCGTCGGCCGCGCCGGGCACCAGGTCGGCGAGATCTCCCGCGGTGTGCTCTTCCCGAAGCACCGGGCCGACCTCGTCAACAGCGCCGTCACCGTCGAACGGATGGTCAGCGGGCAGATCGAATCGATCTCGGTCCCCGCGAACCCGCTCGACGTCCTCGCGCAGCACACCGTCGCCGCGGGGGCGGTCGACACCGTCGACGTCGAGCACTGGTTCGACCTGGTCCGGCGCAGCGCCCCGTTCAGCGGCTTGCCCCGCTCGGCCTTCGACGCGACGCTCGACCTGGTCACCGGGCGGTACCCGAGCGACGAGTTCGCCGAGCTGCGCCCGCGCCTGGTCTGGGACCGCGTGCACGGCACCCTGACCGGTCGTCCCGGGGCCCAGCGACTCGCCGTCACGAGCGGCGGGACCATCCCCGACCGCGGGATGTTCGGCGTCTTCATGGTCGGGGAGCGGGCCTCCCGCGTCGGGGAGCTCGACGAAGAGATGGTCTACGAGTCCCGCGTGGGCGACGTCTTCGCGCTCGGGGCCACGAGCTGGCGGATCGAGGAGATCACCCACGACCGCGTCCTGGTGAGTCCGGCGTTCGGGCAGCCCGGCCGCGTGCCGTTCTGGAAGGGCGACGGCCTGGGCCGACCGGCGGAGCTCGGCCGCGCGACCGGTGCCTTCGTGCGCGAGGTCGAGTCCGCCTCGGACGAGGACGCCCGCGCGCGGGTGGCGGGCGTCGGACTCGACGACCGCGCGGTCACGAACCTCATCACCTTCCTCCGCGACCAGCGCGCCGCCACCGGCCACGTGCCGAGCGACACGACGCTCGTCGTCGAGCGCTTCCGCGACGAACTCGGCGACTGGCGCCTCATCCTGCACTCCCCGTACGGCATGACCGTGCACGCGCCGTGGGCCCTCGCCGTCGCGGCCCGCCTGCGGGAGCGGCACGGGATCGACGGCGGGGCGATGGCCGCCGACGACGGCATCGTGGTGCGGATCCCGGAGACCGACGCCGAGCCTCCCGGAGCGGACCTGTTCGTCTTCGACCGCGACGACCTCGAGGCGATCGTCACCGACGAGGTCGGCGGGTCCGCGCTGTTCGCCGCCCGGTTCCGCGAGTGCGCCGCCCGGGCGCTCCTGCTCCCCCGCCGCGACCCCGGCCGCCGCTCGCCGCTCTGGCAGCAGCGCCAGCGGGCGTCCCAGCTGCTCGAGGTCGCCCAGAAGTACCCGACGTTCCCGATCCTGCTCGAGACCGTCCGCGAGGTCCTGCAGGACGTGTACGACGTCCCGTCCCTGCTCGGGATCGCGGACGAGATCGCCCGGCGGCGCATCCGACTCGTCGAGAGCGAGACCGAGCAGCCGTCGCCGTTCGCCCGGACGCTCCTGTTCGGCTACGTCGCCGCCTTCATGTACGAGGGCGACTCCCCGCTCGCCGAACGTCGGGCCGCCGCCCTGTCGCTCGACTCGACGCTGCTCAGCGAGTTGCTCGGTCGGGCCGAGCTGCGCGAGCTCCTCGACCCCGCGGTCATCGAGGGCGTCGAGCGCGACCTGCAGCGGCTCTCCCCGGACCGCCGGGCGCGGGACGTCGAGGGCATGGTGGACGTCCTGCGGCTCGTCGGCGCGCTCGACCTCGAGGAACTGCTCGACCGCAGCTGGCTCGCGGACGCCCCCGACCGGACCGAGGCGGGCACCACCCTGCGCACGGCACTCGAGGGGCTCGAGCGCGACCGCCGGGTCCTGGCCTTCTCGCACGCCGGGGCCACCCGCTGGGCCGTCATCGAGGACGCGTCCCGGCTCCGCGATGCGCTGGGCGTCCCGCTGCCGATCGGTGTCCCGACCGCGTTCGTCGAACCGGTCGCGGACCCGCTCGGGGACCTCGTCGGTCGGTACGCCCGCAGCCACGGACCCTTCAGTCTGCAGGAGGCAGCCGGTCGGCTCGGTCTCGGTGTCGCGGTCGTGCAGGACACGCTGCGTCGCCTGGTCGCCGACCGACGGCTGGTCGAGGGCGAGTTCCGACCGGACCGACAGGGCGCCGAGTGGTGCGACTCCGAGGTGCTCCGACGCATCCGCACGAAGTCGCTCGCGGCGCTCCGGCACGAGGTCGAGCCGGTGTCCCCGGACACGCTCGCCCGGTTCATGCCGGCGTGGCAGCACGTCCGCGTCCCCGGCACCCGCGGTGGGCTGCGCGGGATCGACGGCGTGCTGCAGGTCGTCGACCAACTCTCCGGTGTCGCCCTGCCCGCCAGTTCATGGGAGTCCCTCGTGCTGCCGGCCCGGGTGTCCGACTACGCCCCGAGCATGCTCGACGAGCTGACCGCCACGGGCGAGGTCCTCTGGTCCGGCGGCGGGACCCTGCCCGGCAACGACGGCTGGGTGCGCCTGCACCTCGCCGACACCGCGGCGACGACCCTGGCCGAGGCCGCCGGGGACGAGACGACCGAGCTGCAGCGGGACGTGCTCGGCGCCCTCGCCGGCGGTGGCGCCTACTTCTTCCGCCAGCTCGGCCAGGCCGTCGGGAGCACCGACGACAAGGCGCTGACGACCGCGCTGTGGGACCTCGTCTGGGCCGGACAGATCACGAACGACACCTTCGCACCGCTCCGGGCGATGCTCGGCGGCGCGGCGCGCACGTCCGCCGCGCCCCGGGCCCGGGCGTACCGCGGGCGTCGTCGGCCGACGCTGCCGACCCAGTCCGGACCGCCGAACGTCGGCGGCCGCTGGTCGCTCCTGCCGCTCGCCGAACCCGACGCGACCGTCCGGGCCGCGGCGACCGCCGAGCTCCTGCTCGAGCGCTACGGCGTCGTCACCCGCGGGGCCGTGCAGGTCGAGGGCGTCCGGGGCGGCTTCGCCGGGGTCTACCGGGTGCTCGCGAAGTTCGAGGAGTCCGGCCGCGCCCGACGCGGGTACTTCGTCGAGGGGCTCGGGGCGGCGCAGTTCGCCACCGGGCCGACCGTCGACCGGCTCCGCACGTACGCGAAGGACCTGGACGACGAGGAGCGGGCCGACCCGGACCGTGTCCGGGAGGCGCTCACCCTCGCCGCCACCGACCCGGCCAACCCCTACGGGGCGGCGTTGCCGTGGCCGCACGACGTCGCTGACGAGGACGCCGACGGCTCGACCGGCACGGAGGCCGTGGGCACGTCCGCGGCGACCACCACCCCGGCGACCAAGACCGGACGGGGGCACCGACCCGGCCGCAAGGCGGGCGCGCTCGTCGTGCTCGTCGACGGCCAGCTCGCCGTCTACGTCGAACGCGGCGGCAAGAGCGTGCTGACCTTCACCGAGGACCCGGCCGACCTCGCGGCGGCGGCGACGTCGATCGCGGCCACCGTGCGGTCCGGGCTCGGCAAGCTGTCGGTGGAGCGGGTCGACGGGGAGTTCGTCCTCGAGTCGGCGCTCGGCACGGCGCTCCGCAGGGCGGGCTTCACCGCCACCCCGCAGGGACTGCGACTCCGTGCCTGAGGTGGATCGTGCCTGAGGGCGACACCGTCTTCCGCGCGGCGGCCCGGCTGCACGCCGCACTCGCCGGGAAGGTCCTGACCCGCAGCGACTTCCGTGTGCCCGCGTTCGCCACGCTCGACCTGGTCGGGCGGACGGTGGACGAGGTCGTGCCACGGGGCAAGCACCTGCTGCACCGGATCGGCGACCTCACCGTGCACTCGCACCTGAAGATGGAGGGCCGGTGGGACCTCTACCGGCCCGGCGAGCGCTGGCGGCGTCCCGCGTTCCAGGCGCGCGTGGTGCTCGACGCCGCGGACGTGTCGACCGTCGGGTTCACGCTCGGGGTCCTCGAGGTCGTCCCGCGCGACCAGGAGTCCACCGTCGTCGGACACCTCGGTCCGGACCTGCTCGGCCCGGACTGGGACGCCGGCCTCGCCCTCGCGAACCTCACCGCGGACCCGGAGCGTCCGGTCGGCCTCGCCCTCCTCGACCAGCGGGTGATGGCGGGCCTCGGGAACGTCTACCGCAACGAGCTCTGCTTCCTGCGGGGCGTGCTGCCCACGCGCCCCGTCGGCGAGGTGCGCGACCCCGCGCGGATGGTGACCATGGCCTCCCGGCTCATCGTCGCCAACCGCGACCGGAGCAACCGCGTGACCACGGGCGTCGACCGCCCGGGGCAGCGGTTCTGGGTCTACAACCGGGCCGGCAAGCCCTGCCTGCGCTGTGGCACGCGCGTCCGGTCGGGCGACCTCGGCGAGTCGGAGCTCACGCTGCGGGACACCTACTGGTGCCCGCGCTGCCAGACCTGACTCAGTGGTCGACGGCCTCGACGATGCAGCTCTGGACCTGCTTCGCGGCCTTCGACGTCTCGGAGAACGCGGACGGTGCTGCGGTCGCGGAGCCCTGCTCGTCGGCGACGACGTCCTCGGCGACCTTGTTCACCGGGAAGACCAGGCCGTCGAAGTCCTCGGCGGTGGGGTCCTCTTCCGTACCCCAGATGCCGACCTCGTCGTCGTTGGGGTCGTCGCTCGTGTTCGGGGCGACCGAGACGCCGAGGTACCAGCCCTCGTCGCTCTCCGTGACGCTGACGACGTCGGTGCCGTCGTGCGGGCCGACCGCCTCGTCGATCGCGTCGACGGCGGCGCTCGAGGCGACCGCGCACGGCGCACTGTTGCGCTGACCCGGGTCGGAGCGGGTCGCGGACTCCTCCGAGCCCGGCACCTTCCCGACGGGGTTGCCGTTCTGGGCACCGGCGTTCGAGCAGCCGCCGAGCAGCAGGCCGACGGTGGCGAGGCCGACGAGGGTGGCGGTGGTCTTCGCGCGCAAGGTGGTCATGCTCTGGACGGTAGGCCGCCGGAGGTGTGCCGGAGCCCAGGAGCGCGTCCCCCGACCGCGCTCCCGGGCGTGTGTCCGCTACCCGCGCGCCATGATCCAGGCGAGCAGGTACGAGCGGGTGTTGCCGGTGTCGATGTCTTCCGCAGGCAGGTCCCGGGCGGCGGCCAACGCGGCCGTCGCCTGGCTGCCCGAGGCGAGCGCCCGGTACATGAGCAGGTAGTCCCCGAACTGCACCGCGTAGTCGCCCTCCGGCACGGCCTCGTCGAGGACCCGACCGATCTGCTGCTTCCCCCCGGCCGCGACGTACTCCGCGGCGACCGCTGGCATCGGGATGAGCTCGATGCCGGCCGGTGCCGCCGGGTCCGCGCTGAACCACGTGGCGTGGTCCCGTTTGCCGCCCCAGTTCAGCGAGACGATCGTGTGCTCGAACCCGGGGAACGCGCGCAGGTCCGGGTCGAGCACGTCACGCTGGGCAGACACGGCCTCGTTCGCGAGCAGCCAGCTGCCGAGTTCCGCGGTCGACCGGGAGCCGGAGACCGTCCCCCAACGGGCGAGCCCGTTCCAGGCGGACACGGCCTCGGACGAGGACTCCTGGTTGTTCCCGTCCGCGAACGGCGAGTACCCGGAGGCCCACGAGTGCTGCGCGTACGGGTCGTACACGCGCAGCTCCGGGAAGGACGCCGTCGCCTCCGGGGACGCGATGTCCGCGGCGACGAGGTCGAGCACGGGCGCCCACGCCGCGACGAGCTCGTCCGACCCGTCCGCGACGATCGCCGCTGCGGACAGCAGGTAGCCGTAGTGGAAGTGGTGGTCGTTGAACTCGTCCGAGCCGTAGGAGGGCGCCTGGCCGACCAGGCCCTTCACGGTGTCGTCGTACCGGAAGCACCGCGTGCCGCTGACGCCGCAGCCCTCCGGATCGGTCCACTGGTCGATCTGCGTGACCACCTGCTCCCGCAGGCCCGCGGCGACGTCGTCGAGGTCGAGCTGCGTGGCGAGCCGGTACAGGTTCGCGACCCGGTACAGGTCCTTGCCGCCGCCGTAGCTGTCGGCGCCGAAGGACGCCTCCGAGACCGCGCCGGCGTCCGCGCGGACCTGACCGGTCAGCTCGTCGCGTTCGGACGAGGACAGCCGGGACAGGTCCAACCGGTCGTCGGCCTGGAGGCTCGGGGCCGCGAACCGGAGCACGTCACCGGTGCAGACGGGGGCGTCCCCGGTGATGGTCGCGTAGTGCAGACCCGTGCAGTCCAGACCCGTCGCGCCCTGACCGGGCTGCGGCACGATGACGGTGTCGCCCCGTGCCGCGGTGCGGTAGCCGAGAGCGGTCCGCTGCTCGCCGTGGGTCGCGGTGCCGGTCGACGAGCGGGCGAGGGTGACCTGCTGCAACGGGGACGCCGCCGCGGTGGACAGGGCACGCACCTGCTTGCCGGTCGCGTCGTCGGGCACGGGGAAGAGGACGACGGTGCCCCCGCGACCGAGCTCGATCGCGCTGCCGCTGACGTCGCCGCTGGTGACGACGCCCCACGTGCGACCGTCGGCGGCGATGGTGCCCGTCGTCGTGCCGTCGGGGCCGTCACCGGTCGCGGTGATGCTCGAGGTCGCGCGCACGGTCTGTCCGGCCTTCGCCGTGTAGGACACGAGCGGGGACCCCTGCGCGAGGACGGTGTGCCCGACGACCCGGTCGCCGTCGCGGTGTTCGACCGTCACGGACACCTGGTCGTACGCGGACACGAGGGTCCGGTCGGCGCCGAGGTCGAGCCCGACCTGCTGCACCGCACCACCGGCGATCGTCTTCTCGGTGGCGCTCACCACGGGCAGACCGGCGGCGAACCCGTCGTCGCTCACCTGCCACGAGATCGGGGTCGGGAAGACCGGCTGCGGTGCGGCGCCGTAGACCAGGCCGGAGAACCACCGGTTCGTCGGCGGGACGAGCCCGTCGGCGAGGCGCATGGTGCCCGCGGTGGTCTTCGGGACGGCACCGAGGGCGGCCAGGGCGCGGGCTTGGTCGCGGGCCTGTTCCCGGTCCGGACCGTCCGCGGACGGTGAGCCGGTCCCGGTGGCGCGGTCCGGGCCTCCCGTCCCGGTCTCGGCGCCGGTCCCGGTGCAGGCGGTGAGGACGAGCGCGGACGCAGCCACGAGGGCGACGGCAGCGGCACGGAGCCGCACGCTCAGATCCCGATCTGACGGAGGAAGTCGCGGAACGCGTCGGTGACACCGGCCAGCCGGCCGTCGTCGCGGAGGTGCAGGGTCGCGTCCACCGGGGTGCCCGGGCTCGTGACCCCGGACGACGGCGACGCCGACAGCTCCGGGCTCTCCACGGACACGGTCGTCTTCGCCTGGCCGTCAGCGTCGGTCACGACGCTGACGTTCTTGACGGTCCCCTCGATCGAGCGGTCGTTCGGCAGGCGCAGGTCGACGGTCGCACCGTCGGTGATCCGGCCGTAGTCGCGCGGGCTGACGAGGAACTCGGACGTGACGAACAGGCTCTTCGCCTTGTGGATCGTGCCGAGCTCCGAGCCGGCCTGCACGTACCCACCGGCCTTCACGTCGAGCTTCGCGACGGTGCCGGAGACCTCCGCCTTGAAGGTGATCAGGCCGTCGGGCTCGATCTCGTACGCGCTGGTGGTGGTGTCCGCGCCGACAACGCCCTTCCGGATGTCCTGGGCGAGTTGCAGGCTCTGGACCTGCATGAGCTCCTGCCCCTCGCGGACGGTGTCACCCTCCTCGACGTACTCCTCGGTGACCGTTCCGCCGTAGTCGGTGCCGACGGCGTACTCCTGCGCGGTGATGGCGGCCGAGGCACTCGTCACGGCGCTCCGCCGCTGGTTGAAGACGAGCGTGCAGGCCGCGACGACGACGAGCACGACCAGGATGCCGCCGTACAGGCGGAGTCGGTTGGTCCAGGTCATGATGCGACCTCCACGGCCGTCGGGGTGCCGGAGGCGGCGCTGGCGGTGATGACGTCGCGTGCGTTCTGCAGCGAGTCGGGGCGGACGACCTGGGTCCGGAGGGCGGGCGCGGGCTCGAGGCCGGCCGTGGCGAGGACGAAGACCGGAGCGGTGTCCGCGTCACGCTCCTGCCGGGCGGCCCGCCGGTTGACCGACTGCTCACGGAACGCCGTGACGATGAAGGCTCCGAAGATGACCGAGTTCGTGATGTTCCACGCGGTGGCGAGCGTCAGCTGCCCGTTCGACACGTCACGCCAGATCGCGACGACGCTCGTCAGGGACAGGAACACGAAGACGAGCACCTGCGGCACGATGAAGTTGAACGGCGACGGCGCCCGGCCCCGACCGGCTCCCGTCACGTGCCAGGCCTGCTCCTTCCCGCAGAGCACGTTCCACAGCGCACGGGCGTAGATCGGGAACGACACCGCGGCCAGGAGCAGGGTCTCGTACCGGAACGACCCGAGGGCGTAGAACGCCAGGACGACCTGCATGAGGTAGAAGCCGAGGTAGAACAGCACCCACTCGCCGACCCCGATCGACATGTTCATCGGGCGGAGGTCGAAGAAGATCTCGAGCGGCGGGACGAGCAGCAACAGGCCGGGGACGATGCCGGTCAGGTAGAAGCTCGCGGTGACGAAGTACTGCAGGCGCTGGTCCATCGTGAGCTTGCGCTTCGGGTTGAACGGGAAGTGCGTGAGCAGGATCTCGAACCCGCCGGTGGCCCAGCGGAGCTGCTGCTTGCTGTACGCCTCGATCGTCTCCGGGGCGTCGCCGACCGCCAGGGTCATCGGGATGAAGACCGACTTCCAGCCGCGCTCGTGCAGGTGCAGGCTCGTCCAGACGTCCTCGGACTTCGAGTCGGTGTGGATGCCGCCGACGTCGTCGATCGCCGCACGACGGAAGATCACGTTCGTCCCGACGCAGAAGGCCGCGTTGAACCGGTTCCGGCCGGGCTGGATGAAGCGGTAGAACACCGTCTGCATGTAGCCGGCGCCGCGGGAGACGAGGTTGTGCAGGTTGCCGTACGTCTGCGGGGTCTGCACGAACGCGATCGACTCGTCCGCGAAGAACGGGACGGTCTCGAACAGGAAGTCCTTCGCGGGCACGAAGTCCGCGTCGAAGACGGCGAAGTAGTCGCCCTTGGCGAGCGTCAGGGCGTGGTTGATGTTGCCCGCCTTCGCGCCGTTCGAGGACAGCCGACGGACGTACCGGGCGCCGAGGCGGTCGGCGAGGGCGCGCACGTCGTCGCTCCGGCCGTCGTCGAGGATCCACGTGCGGTGCTCGCCGCGTATCGCGACCGCGGCGGCGACGGTCGCGGCGATCTTCGTCAACTCCTCGCCGTACACGGTGATGAAGACGTCGACGACGACCCGCTTGCCGCGGACGCGCATCGGCCAGCGGTGGCTGCGCTCGGCGAGCCCGTGACGGGCGATCTCGTCGGGGTCGAAGAGCGTGTCCTGGGTGTTGTGGAACGCGAAGTCACGCGGGTCGGTACCGCCGGACAGGATCGTCCACATCGACAGCAGGGACTGCCCGACGAGGACGCTCTCCGCGATGATGACGAGCCCGTAGGGCAGGAAGTCCCCGCGGTTGGCGGGGTTGAGCAGGAACACCGCGTAGGTGACGACGCCGAGCGTCGCCAGCAGCACGATGAGCACCATGACCGGGCTGTGCGCCCGGGTGTCGCGGTTGCGGGCGGCGGCGGCCTGCTCGGTCACGTGGACGACCGGTGCGGCCGGGCGGTCGGCGCCTCCGGGGCCTCGGGCGCCGCCGGCGACGAGGCCGCCGGAGGACCGGCGACCGGTCCGGCGACGGGGCTGCCCGTCGGCCGGGACCTCGATCACGGTGCGGTCGTCGGGTTCAGTCAGGGGTGCAGTGGTCGTCCGGGGTCGCCGGACGTCCGTGGGTGCGGACATGCGCGTTCTCCTGTCGGGTGTCGGAGATGTCGATCCGTGTGCTCGCGGGGCACGACGGACGACGGGTGTCGGCGACGTCGGCGACAGGATCCGGACGCGGTGGTCCGGCACGGACGGAGGCCAGGGTTCCTCGTCCGGGGCACGGTGCTCGCCGTGGGTGCGGCGTGCACCGGAAGGTCCGCCCTCGGGAGACGGGACCGTGTTCGGTGGGTTCGGGTCGAGCTGCTGACGGCCCGCGCCGTCAGTGGTGCGATCGTACGACACGACCCGCGACCGCCATGTGACGATCGTGTGAACAGACCCCCAGGTCAGGGGGCACGGGCGCGGCGCGGCGCTGCTCGTGCGTTCCGCGGACATCGGTCCGCTTGGGCGCGTCACCGGTCCCGCACCGCAGGTCAAGCCGGCCGATGGAGCCGTTCCGCAGCGACCGACCGCACGGCGTCCGTGACGCGTTCGAGCAGTGGTGACGCCGTCGTCCACCGCTGCCACCACAGCGCGACGTCGGCCCGCCGCCCCGGGGTGAGCTCGACGAGCGCACCTGAACGAAGCGCGTCGAGGCACTGCGCCTCAGGCAGGAGCCCCCATCCGAACCCGAGCTGCACCGCGCGCGCGAAGTCGGCGGAGTTCGGGACGTAGTGCCGTGGACCGCGCGGCGCGTGCCCGAGGACCCGCCGGAGGAATCCCTGCTGCAGGTCGTCGTCACGGTCGTAGTCGACGAGCGGTACCCGGTCGAGTCTGGCCGTCATGCGCCGCTCGGTGTCGGCGCCGTCCAGGTACCGACGGACGAAGGACGGCGCGGCGACCGCCCGGTAGCGATCGACGCCGAGCGGGACGGAGGAGCAGCCCTGGACCGGTGCCGCCTCCGCCGTGACCGCCGCCATGACCGTGCCGGAGCGCAGCAGTTCGGCCGTCCGGTCCTGGTCCTCACGGTGCAGGTCGAAGACCACCTCGGTGTCGTGCCGCACCAGGGCGAGGGCGTCGAGGAACCACGTGGCGAGCGAGTCCGCATTCACGGCGAGGGGGATCGAAGGGGTGTGTCCCGCCCCGTCGGCGCCCGGCATGGCGAGTGCACGCGAGGTCTCCTCGTCGAGCAACCGCACCTGCCGCGCGTGCCGGAGCACGACCTCGCCGTCGGCCGTGGGCGTGATCGGGGTGGACCGCTGCAGCAGCACCCGCCCGACGAGTTGCTCCATCGCCTTGACCCGCTGTGAGACCGCCGACGGCGTGATCGACAGGGTCCGCGCGGCCGCGTCGAAGGTGCCCGTGTCGACGGCGGCAAGCAGTGTCTCGAGGTGGTCGCGCTGGAACTGCACCATGAGCGCAGCTTACGGCACACCACGATCAGGAGCTGTGCTGATCCAGCCCAGCACCGTACGGTTCCCCTGTGACCGCTCTCCTCCCCGCTCTCTCCGGCCTCGGCACCGGCCTGGCCCTCATCGTCGCGATCGGGGTCCAGAACACCTACCTGCTGCGGCTCGCGGTCAGCGCGCGTCCGGGTGTGGTGGCGGTCGCGGTGGCCGTGTGCACGCTGTCGGACGCCGCCCTCATCGTCGCCGGGGTGCTCGGTGTCGGCGTGGTGGTCGAACGGGTGCCCGTGGCGCTGCTCGTCATCCGGTTCGTCGGGGCGGCGTTCCTGCTCACCTACGGGGTGCTCGCGGCCCGGCGGGCGCTGCGCCCCTCGGACGAGGCGATCCGGCTCGAGGACCGTGCCGCAGACGACTGCACGCCGCCCGCCCGGCTCGGCGCGGGCCGTCCGGGTGGGCCGACCATGCGGGCCGCGGTCCTGACGATGCTCGTCTTCACGTGGGCGAACCCGCACGTGTACCTGGACACGCTCGTGTTCCTCGGGTCGGTGGCGAACCGACAGGGCGTCGACGACCGGTGGTGGTGGACCGTCGGCGCGGTGGCGGCGAGCTGCCTCTGGTTCGGTGCGCTCGGGTTCGGCGGACGGCTGCTGCGACCGCTGTTCGCGAAGCCGGTGACGTGGCGCGTGTTCGACGCCCTCGTCGCGGTCGTCATGCTCGCGTTCGGCGTGGCCCTGCTGCTCGGCGCCTGACGCCGCCGTGGCAAGGGCCGCCGCGGCGCCGCGGTTCGACGCCCGCGGTTCGGGCCGGTCTGGGCGAGGGCCGCCGCGGTTCGACGCCCGCGGTTCGGGCCGGTCTGGGCGAGGGGCGCCGCGGTTCGGGCCGGTCTGACACAACGAGAGCCGGATCGAACCACGGAACACCGTGGTTCGATCCGGCTCTCGTTGTGCGGGTCCAGTCGGCGCTGGGACAGCGACGACCGAGCGCGGGCACCGGGCGGCGGTCAGTGCTCGCCGCGACCGACCCGGCTGTGCCGACGGCTGTAGCCGAAGTAGATCGCGAAGCCGATGACGAGCCAGACGACGAAGCGCAGCCAGGTCTCGACCTCGAGGTTGAGCATCAGCCAGAAGCACAGCACGGCGGACAGGATCGGGATGACCGGGGACCACGGCACCCGGAAGGCGCGCGGTGCGTCCGGACGCGACCTCCGCAGCACGATGATGCCGACCGACACGAGCACGAAGGCCGAGAGCGTGCCGATGTTGATCATGCCCTCGAGGTTCTCGACCGGCGTGAACCCGGCGAGGAACGCGACGATGATGCCCGCGACGACCTGCACCCGGACCGGGGTCTGCGTCTTCGGGTTCGTCACCGAGAACCAGCGCGGCAGCAGGCCGTCACGGCTCATCGAGAAGACGATGCGGGACAGGCCGAGCAGCAGCACCATGACGACGGTGGTCAGGCCGACGAGCGACCCGATCGCGATGATGCCCGCCGCCCAGGGCAGCCCGACGAGGTCGAACGCCGACGCCAGGGAGGGCGCGTCCTCCTGCGCGAGCTGCTTGTACGACACCATCCCGGTGATGACGATGCTGACGCCGACGTACAGCAGGGTCACGATGCCGAGGCCGATGAAGATGCCGCGCGGCAGGGTCTTCTGCGGGTTCTCCGTCTCCTCGGCACTCGTCGCGACGACGTCGAAGCCGATGAACGCGAAGAACACCAGGGAGGCGGCGGCGAGCAGGCCGAAGACGCCGTACTGCGCGGGCTCGGACCCGGTGGCGAAGGACACGAGCGACTGGGTCCAGACACTGCCCTCAGCGCCCTTCGCGGGCTCCGCCGCGGGGATGAACGGCGTGAAGTTGGCGGCCTTGACGAAGAAGGCGCCGACCACGATGACGAACAGGACGATCGCGACCTTGATGATCGTGATCACCGCGGACACCCGGCTCGACAGGCGGGTGCCGAACGCCAGCAGCGCCGTGAAGACGCCGACGATGAGCACCGGCCCCCACGTGAAGCCGATCGGGCCGAGGGCGATCGTGCTCGGCAGCGTGATGCCGAAGACGTCGAACGCGGTGCTGAGGTAGATGCCCCAGTACTTCGCGATCACCGCACTGGCCGTCAGCGTCTCGAGGATGAGGTCCCACCCGACGATCCAGGCGAGCAGCTCGCCCATCGTGGCGTAGGTGAACGTGTACGCGGACCCGGCGACGGGGATCGTCGAGGCGAACTCGGCGTAGCACATGATCGCGAGGCCACACGTGACCGCGGCGAGGATGAACGAGATGATGACGCCGGGTCCGGCGAAGTTGGCGGCGGCGTTCGCGCCGACCGAGAAGATGCCGGCACCGACCGCGACGGCGATCCCCATCGCGGCGATGTCGAACGTGCCCAGCGAGCGCTTGAGCGAGCGCCCCTTCTCGTCGGCGTCGGCGAGCGACGCCTCGATGGACTTGGTGCGGAGGGCCATGGGACGTTCCCGTCATCGGAGCAGGCGGACCCCGGAAGGGTAGTGGTGTACCACGAGCGTCCGCAAATGGTGGCGCCGGTCAGGCGGTCCGCCACTCCCGCAGGAAGCGTGCGCCGGCCTCGTCGTGGATGACGCTCTCCGGCGCGGTGAGCACGGGGTACGGCGTCTCCGGGACCCCGTCGGCCGGCCGGACGTCGACGTGGGCGACCCGGTGTCCGTTCGCGTGCAGCCAGTCCGCCATCGCGTAGTCGCTCCGGGAGTCGCCGACCGTCCGCCACTCGAGTGGCAGGGCCCCGTCCTCGGCCAGGAGCTCGAGCGCACGCTCGGCGCCCAGGTCCTTGCCGCTCCGGTCGGACTCGATGTCCGTCGAGATGATCGTGGGGTCGACGCGCCAGTCCACCGCACCGTGCTCGTCCGGTCGCACGTCGTCGAGTCGACGGACGCCGAGTCCCCGCCGCTCGAGCGCTGCCATCGCCTGCGCGTCGAACGCCGGCTGCCGGGCGAGGTAGGCGGCGTTGTCGACCTCGACGAGCTGCTCGATCGAGACCATAGCGCGCTTCGTCTCGTCGAAGAACACGAGGTCGGCGTACTCGTCCCGGACCAGGTCGCGCATCTCGTCGGCGAAGTCGCGCGGCAGGGCCAGGTCCTCGGCGACGGTGAGCTCACCCATGCCGTCCGGGAACTGCGGTCCGATCGAGCACCAGACGGCGCCCTTCTCGCAGATCGCGTGCACGCGACCTCCGGCCGCGAGACCTCCGGCGAGGAGCGGTCCGACGACCTGCTCGCGGATGAAGGCGTCGCTCCGGCCGGTGTTGAACACGACCGGGATGCCCTCCGCGGCGAGCGCGACGAGGTCCTCGATGATGCTCGGGATCGCGATCGTCCGCGAGAGCGGGCTGGCGATCGGGCCGTCGACGTCGAGCAGGAGTCCGAGGCGGGGTGCGTTCACCCGTCCATCCTGGCGCAGGACCGCGCCGGGCTGCGCAGACCGTGCGGCTCCGACCGTCCGGTGCGACTCCGGCTGGTCAGTGGTGCTCGGGCTGGTCAGTGTTGCTCGGGCTGCGTTCGCCGAGGAGGAACGCGTCCACGGCTTCCTTCAGGACGACGGGGTCCGGCACGTGCCCCTGCCCCTCGAGGACCACGGACGTGGACCCGGGAACGCTCTCCACCACCGCGCGGGCAGCCCCACGGGCCCACACCGCGCCCGCGGTGCCGGCCGCGACGAGCACGGGGACGCCGATCGCGGCGAGCACCCGCTCCGGCACGACGAGCCCGCCGAGGACCCGGACGTCGCGACCGAGGACGCCGGCGTCGGCGAGCAGCGCCTTCCAGAGCTTCGGTTTGAGGGGCACGGCGGACACCTGGAGCATCGGCACCCCGAGGACGCGGGTCAGGTACGCACGCACCGCGGCAGCCCGTCGGCCGCCGGCGATCATCTCGTCCAGGCGGTCGGCGAACAGGACGTCGTCCGCCCGGGCGTCGGCACTCGCGCGGTAGGGCGGCTCGTAGAGGACGACCCGACCCACCGGGACGCCAGCGGCGACGGCGTGCAGGACCACGGCGGCCCCCACGCAGATGCCGAGCAGGTCGACCGGTCCGTCGGCGTCGGCCACGACCGCTGCGAGGTCGTCGACCTCGCGCTCGACGGACCACGGCCGGGTGTCGCCGCTCTGCCCCCGACCGCGCCGGTCGTACGTGACGACCCGGTAGCGGTCGGAGAACGCCGCGACGACGGCGTCCACGTACGGGGTTCCCCGGTGGTCGAAGGCGCCGCCGACGAGGACGAGCACGGGGCCCGAACCGCTCGACGAGACCGCGATCTGCGTGCCGTCCGCAGACGTCACCGATCGTCCGGTGCTGGTCGTCATGGCGTCCTCGTTCGTCCCCGACGTCGTGTGGTCCGTCCCCGGGCGGATGGCACTGGTCGGTGCCACGCACAACTCGGGCGACGCTGATCTCGGCCCCCGCTGGTCGTGGGCCACGCCGTCGTCGCGAGTCTGACAGGCGGAGCCCCGAGAGTCACCACCCGCGTCCTGGGGGAGCGCTCTGTGATCCCTGTGGACGGCGGCACGTTTCCTGTGGACGACAGCACGGCTCCTGTGGACACCGGTGCCGTCGGACGCCGGTCAGACCAGCGCGTCGACGCCCACGGACTCACGTTCGAGCAGGGCGCGCTTGACGTCGAGTCCCCAGGCGAAGCCGCCGAGGGAGCCGTCCGAGCGCAGGACCCGGTGACACGGGACGAACAGCGCCGGGGCGTTCCGGGCGCAGACGCTCGCCGCTGCCCGGACGGCATCCGGTCGACCCATCGCGCTCGCGAACGCGGTGTACGTCAGGGTCGACCCGGCCGGGATGTCCCGCAGCCGCCGCCACCCCTCCGTGAACAGGTCGGTCCCGACCTGGTGGACGGGCACCTGCATGGCGTGGTCGGTCTCCCCCGCGTAGTAGGCGTCGACGGCGTCGGCCGCGGCGACCCGTCCCTCGAGGACCCGCGGAGGCCGGTGTCGCTCGGCGATCCGGGCGAGGACCCGCTCGACGTCGGCGGTCCACCCCGAGGCGAGGACCCGACCGCGGTCGTCCTCGAGCACGGTGAAGGGTCCGTCGGGGGTGGTCAGGGTGGTGCGGACAGCGTCGGTCATCGGGGGTCCTTCCCGGAGGTCGTGGAGGTCGCAGCGGTCCGGTCCATCGCGCGATCGACGATCGGCCGCCAGCAGTGCATCGTCAGGTAGCTCCGCCAGGGGGCCACCCGTTCCGACCATAGGGAGAGCTCACGCGCCGTCCCGGGCAGCCCGAGTTCCTGTGCACCGTTCCGGACGGCGAGGTCACTGTGGAGGAACAGATCGGGGTGGTGCCGCACCCGCAGTGCGACGTAGTCGGCGGTCCACGGCCCGATCCCCTTCACGGCGAGCAACCCCGATCGCAGGTCGTCGAGGGACTGGCCGCCGTCGACCACGAGCGACCCGTCGGCGAGCGCCGCCGCGACGCGCATGATCGTGTCGACGCGGGCAGCGGGGCCACGGAGGACCACACGACCACGCTCGGCGACCACTGCGGCGCGCGGGAACGTCCGCGCGACGGCCGCACCCGGCACGAGCCCCTCCGGCACCGGCGTCCCGAGCGCGGCGATGAGCCGGGTCTGTGCGGTCCGCGCCGCCGCGACGGACACCTGCTGCCCGATGAGGGTGCGGAACACGACCTCGTGCGGGTCCACCGCCCCGGGCAACCGCATGCCGGGGACGCGGTCGACCACCGGTGCGAGTCCGGGCACCGCGGCGAGCGCGTCGTCCACCGCCACCGGGTCCGCGTCCAGGTCGAAGAGCGCCCGCACCCGGGCGACGAGCGTCGGCAGGTCGGACAGGTCGGTCAGGCGCACGAGCAGGTCGAGGCCGACGCGACCCCTGCCTCGCGGTGCCGTCCCACGACGACGGCCGGATCGCGACCCGGCCCCGTCCGCTGCCGCCGCGGACGCGCGGAACCAGGCCGGGCCTCCCGGCAGGTCCAGCACCCGACCGTAGGACGTGACCCGACCGTCCGCCCCGGTCCCGACCTGCTCCATGCCGGGGAGCGCGTGCAGTGCATGCCACTCGAGCAGGCCCTGCACGTCGAAGGGCGGCCGGGCCGGAAGGTGCACCCGCAGCGCCCCGTCGGACCCGGGTGCCGAGCGCCGGTGGGCACGGAGCTCGGTCGGCGTGAGCGCGAAGACCTCGCGCACGGTGTCGTTGAACTGGCGGATGCTCGTGAACCCGGCGGCGAACGCGACGTCCGCGACGGGCAGGTCGGACCCGGTGAGCAGCGTCCGGGCGGTCTGCGCCCGGTGTGCGCGGCTCAGGGCCTTCGGGCCGGCGCCGAGCTCCTCGGTCATGATGCGGTTCAGTTGCCGCTCGGAGTAGCCGACCCGGCGGGCGAGGCCGGGCACGCCCTCCCGGTCCACGACGCCGTCGACCACGAGGCGCATCGCGCGACCCGCGACGTCCTCGCGCAGGTCCCACTCGGGGCTGCCCGGGGTCGCCTCCGGCAGGCACCGGCGGCAGGCGCGGAACCCGGCGAGGTGCGCGGCGGCGCTCGTCCGGTAGAAGGTCACGCCGGTCGACCGCGGGGTCCTGGCCGGACAGCTGGGTCGGCAGTAGATGCCGGTGGAGTGCACGGCGGTGACGAACTGCCCGTCGAACCGGGCGTCCCGCGAGGCCGCGATGCGGTACCGCTCGTCGTGCAGCGCTCCGGCTCCGGTCGTCGTCATGCGGTCAGCCTGACACGGGCCGACGACAGCGGACTGGCGGAGATCGGACATCGCAGCGGGCGGGGGCCGGGGTGACGGGGCGACGGCCGGCCGGGAGGCACGACTACCGTCGTGCGCATGGGTCCCGGTTCCGACACGGTCGCGTCCGACGCGCTGCCGCATGCCCGCGAGGTTGAGGTCGTGATGCTCCTCGCCTCCCGGCGGCACCGCTACGAGGGACGTCCGGCCGACGGTTCCACTCCTCCGCAGCCGGGGGAACGGGAGCTCCGGGAACGGATCGACCTGCGGGCCGGGCTGGGCATCGTCGGCGACCGCTACTTCGCGGCCCGGGCGCACGTGCAAGCGACCGTGACGGTGATCGGCGTCGAGGGACTCGAGCAGGTCGGCCGCGAGCTCGGCACGTCGATCGACCTGGCGGCGACCCGGCGGAACGTGTTCCTGCGGGGCGTCGACGTCGAGGCCCTGCGCGGCGAGCCGTTCTCGCTCGACACCGGCGACGGGCCCGTGCGCTTCCGCGGGTACCGGCCGGCGAACCCGTGCGCGTGGATGGACACGCAGGTGGCACCGGGGGCGTTCCGCGCGATGCGGGGACACGGCGGCGTGCGGTGCGACCCGGAGTCCGACGGCGTACTCACCCTCGGCGCGGCGGTGCTCCGCACGGCCCACCCCGTCCCGGGCGTCTGACGCGACGAGGCGGCCGCGACACGCAACGTGGGCGGCACCACGCAGCGGAACTCCGCTGCGCAACACCGCCCACGTTGCGTTGTGTGAGGGGTCAGACGAGCGCGGACTCGATCGCGTCGACGAAGGCCGGCAGGTCATCCGGCGTGCGCGAGGTGATCACGGTGCCGTTCGTCGTGTCGACCTGGACCTCCTGGTCGACCCACTCGCCGCCGGCGTTGCGCACGTCGGTCTGCAGCGACGGGAACGACGTGATCGTGCGACCCGGCAGGACACCGGCCTCGACCAGGGTCCACGGGCCGTGGCAGATCGCCGCGACCGGCTTGCCCGCGTCGACGAAGGCCTTCACGAGCCCGACCGCGGTGCTGTCCTGGCGGATGGTGTCGGCGTTGATGGTGCCGCCCGGGACGACGAGCGCGTCGTAGTCGCCGGCGGAGACTCCGTCGTAGGTGGTGTCGGTGTCGACGCTCTTGCCCGGGTCCTTGTCGCCGACGAGGGTCTCGATCGAGCCGGACTCCTTCGCGGCCACGGTCACGGTGGCTCCACGCTCACGGAGCTGGTCGGTGGGGACGACGATCTCGTCCTGCTCCACGCCGTAGTTCGTCGCGATGACGAGGATCTTCTTGCCGTCGAGGGCTGCCATGGTCACTCCTTCCGCGGACCGGGGTCTCCGGGGCCGCCCACACCACGGTCGTCGCCCCGCGCTGGACGCGCTCGCAGTGCGCAGCCGACGCCCGGCGAGGGGTGCGCGGACCGACGGCTCAGCCGCGGATCCGGAACCCGTCGCCCTCCGGCGTGACCGAGATCCCGTCGTACCCCGTGATGCGCGGGAGGTCGGGGGCCACGTCGGCGGCGAGCACCCCGACCGCGACCGTCGTCGCGCCGGAGGCGACCGCAGCCTCCAGGCCGGCGGGCGCGTCCTCGAAGGCGAGGCAGTCCGTGGCGGCGAGCCCGAGCAGGGCGGCCCCGCGGAGGTAGCCGTCCGGGTGCGGCTTGCCGTGCTCGACGTCCGCGGCGGAGACGAACGCGTCCGGGACGGGCACGTCCGCGGCCCGCATCCGGTTCACGGCGAGGTCCCGCGGAGCGCTGGTGACGAGCGCCACCGGCACACCGGCGTCCTGCAGCCGTCGGACGAAGGCGCCGGCACCGGGGACCTCGACGATGCCGTCGGTGTTCTCGACCTCGTCGTTCACGAGTTCGAGCGCGACCCGGCGCTGCTCGTCCGGGGACAGGTCGGGCAGGAACCGCCGGACCGTGTCGATCGTCTGACGGCCGTGCGAGAAGGCGAGGATCGTCTGCGGGTCCAGGTCGTGGTCGGCGCCGAACCGTCCCCAGGCACCCTCGACGATCGCGGTCGAGTCGACGAGCGTCCCGTCCATGTCGAACAGGACCCCGGACACCACGACGTCGATCACGTGCCGACCCTACCGCCGGCCGTCCCCGTGAGGCCGGACGGCGACGGCGAAGACAAGCGCCGCCAGCAGGAGCGTGAGCGCTGCACTCCAGACGACGATCGGCGCCTCTCGGAGCGGCGGGAGGAGCCTGCCTGCGAGCATGACCAGAGCCGCTGCGATCGCGAGTACCGGTGGAACCATCCGTCGTGTCGTCTTCGTGGTGCGGGTCATCCCCGACTCGCCTTCCCCGCACAGAACGAGATCGTTCCACTGGTCACTGCGGACGCCGCGGTCAAGCAGGCGATGCAGCCGACACCAGCAGTCACGACACAGGCGGCCGAACAAGCGATCGACAGCGCGGTGATCGCCCATGCAGCAACACCGGCACCATTGAGGCACGACGAGAAGCGACTCCACCACGACGAGTGGACCACCGGCGCGGTCGCCTCCACGATCCGATCGATGCGGCGCGTGCCATCGACCCACGTTCGGAGGCGTCCGGAGTCTGCCGACCGAGGGATGAGCACCATCTCACTCCACCCGAGCACCGTGTTCCCTTCGACCACGGCGGACAGGTTGGACTGCGGGAGCACCCCGGCTGAGGACGCGAACGGGATCCTGAGTACCGTCCCCCCGGAGGTACGGAATGCCCTGGCGGCCTCGACGTCGAGTTGCAGACCGCTCGCAGATCGACCCGATCGCTCCGTCCACGTCCCGACCGCAGTCGAGGTGGCCTCCTCCGACAGCGGCTTCCACGTCTCGGCTTCCCGCACGATGTCCTGGAGGTCCTGCTCCACCGACGGTGCGTCGCTCATCGCACTCGGAGCGTTGGTCGCGGTCGAGACCGCGGCGCTCGTCGGAGATGTACCGACCGAGAGTGTGGCGCTGACGGCGAGCACCGTGGAAGCGGCAGTCAGGAGCATGAGACGGGGCGGAACACTGAACGGTGGCATGCACCGATCGTACTGAAATGATACATGTCAGACAACGATGCTAAGCGATCGGTCCAGCCGCAAGCCGTCAGCGCGCCCGGACGTACCTCGTGAGCAGCACGTCGCCCGCCCCGCGCAGCACGTGCGCCAACCGCATCCGCCGCAGCTCCGGGGACGAGCCGTGGACGATGCGTCCGCCGGCCCCGCCCTCGAGCGACGGGTCGATCGACAGGCACAACTCGTCGACCAGGTCCGCCGCGACGAGGGACCCGAAGAACGACGGACCGCCCTCGCAGTGGATGCGTGCGAGGCCGCGGTCGACGAGGGCAGCGCGGACGAGCACCGGGTCGACCGAGTCCTCGCCGCAGGACACGACGTCGGCCACGGCCTCGAGGGCCCGGCGGCGCTCGGGGTCGGCAGCGGACGACGTGAGCACGAGCGGCCGGACCGGGGCCTCGGTGAACACGCGGGACGCCGGGTCGAGGCCGAGCGACCCCGTGACGATCGCGAACACCGGGTGGTCTGCCGTCCCGCGCGCCCGGCGCCAGGCCACGTCCGGGTCGTGCAAGACCATCGGCCCGTAGCCCTCGTCGCGCACGGTGCCCGCGGCGACCAGGACGACGTCGGCCGCTCGCCGCAGCAGGTCGAACACACGCAGGTCGTCGGGGCCGCCGAGGGAGCCGGACCTCCCCGCCGCCGTGGCGGAGCCGTCGAGCGAGCTCACGAAGTTGACGCGGAGCCAGCCCCCGTCCGCGGTGCCCTCGGTGCCGTCCGTGTAGACGGCGAGCAGGTCGTCGTCGGACAGGTCGTCGACGGAGCCGGGCAGGTGGGTCACGTGTTGTGCCTCGCTTCCAGGGGTTCCCGCCAGCCGAGGACGGCCTCGACCATGCGCATCGCGTCGACGGCCTCGGGGACGTCGTGCATCCGGACGATCCGCGCGCCGAGCAGCGCGCTCATGGTCGCGGCGGCGAGGGACCCGGACAGCCGCTCACCGCGCGGTCTGCCGAGGGTCTCCCCGACGAAGTCCTTGTTCGACACCGCCGCGAGGACGGGGTAGCCGAGCGCGACCACCTCCGGCAGGCGCCGGGTCAGCTCGAGGGTGTGCACGGTGGTCTTGTTGAGGTCGTGCCCGGGGTCGATGACGATCCGCTCCTCGGGGATGCCCGCGGCGAGCGCCCGGTCGACCCGGAGCCGGAGGAACGCCGCGACCTCACCGGCGACGTCGGCGTACTGCGGCTTCGGGTACTCCTGCCGGGGTGCGGCGAGCGAGTGGGTGATGACGACGGTGGCGTCCGAGTCCGCGACGACCTCGGCCATCCGCGGGTCCGCCAGCCCGGTGGTGTCGTTCACGACGCTGGCACCGGCGGCGATCGCGGCGGCGGCGACCTCCGGCCGGAAGGTGTCGACGCTGATCGTCACGTCGGACTGCTGCGCGACCTGTGCGACGACGGGCACGACGCGGTCGATCTCGTCCGCCGCGGACAGTTCGGGTCCGGGCGCGAACTTCACGCCGCCGATGTCGACCCAGTCGGCACCCTGCTCGCCCGCGGTGACGGCGGCCGCGACGGCACGGTCGAGCGCGAAGGTGCGGCCCTGGTCGTGGAAGGAGTCCGGGGTGCGGTTCACGATCGCCATGACGGCGATGCGGGAGTCGAAGTCGATCGTGCGGCGGCCGATGGTGCGGACCGGGGCGCGCAGCTCGGGGACGACCCATCCGGAGGGTCCGGACGGGAGGCCCGACGCGGGTCCGAGGCGCATCAGGCGTCCGTCCCGTGGCCGGCGTCGGCCGCAGCGGCCGTCCCGTTCCCGGTCCCCGCACCGATGAGCGCGATCGCCTCCGCACGACCGGCGGCCTCGGACAGGATCCCGCTCGCCGCGACCGTCACGGTCGTGGAGCCCGTCTGCCGCTCGCCCCGGGTCGTCACGCACTGGTGCTGGGCGTCGAGGACGACGAGGACGCCGCGCGCCTCGAGGCCGTCCTGCACGGCGGCGACGACCTGCTCGCCGAGGCGCTCCTGCAGCTGCGGACGCGAGGCCAGGGCCTCCACCACCCGCGCGAGCGTCCCGAGGCCGATGAGCCGCTCCCCCGGCGCGTACGCCAGGTGCGCGGTCCCGAGGAACGGCAGCAGGTGGTGTTCGCACACCGACCGGAACCGGATGTCCCGCACGACCACCAGGTCGCCGCGCTCCCCGTCGTCGGCGGGCACCGTGCCGTCCCGGGCGATCTGCGTCGCGTCGAGGTCGAGCCCGTGGAAGAACTCCGTGTAGGCGTCCGCGACCCGCTGCGGGGTGCGTTCGAGTCCTGGTCGGTCGGGGTCCTCGCCGATGCCCGCCAGCAACTCGCGCACGGCGGCCTCGACACGGGCACGGTCCATGCGCTGCGTCACCCGCTCATCCAACACCGGTCGCGCGGTGCGGTCCTGACCGGAGAACGCGGTGACGTACCCCGTTCTCCAGGAACGGGCCTCCCGGCAGGACTACCATCCCGTCGCGACGTGCCCATCGGTGCGGCCGTCCTCTAAACTCCACCGGTGAGCGCCCCGCAGACATCCAGCCCGCCCCGGAACAGCGTCGCATCCGGTCTCGACCGCTTCTTCTCCATCACCAAGCGCGGATCGACCATCCCGCGCGAGGTCCGTGGTGGCGTCGTGTCCTTCGTGACGATGGCCTACATCGTCATCCTCAACCCGCTCATCCTGGGCGGCTTCAGCGCCGACCAGGCCGCCAAGGACGTGAGCGGCGGTTGGCTCGAGAACGCTCAGGTGGCCGCGGCCACCGGCCTCGTCGCGGGCCTGATGACCATCGCGATGGGCGTCATCGCGAACCTGCCGTTCGGCATCGCGGCCGGTCTCGGGATCAACTCGTTCCTGGCCGTCAGCGTCGTGCAGCAGGTGACGTGGGCCGAGGCGATGGGCCTCGTCGTCATCAACGGCGTCATCATCGTGCTGCTGGCCCTGACCGGGATCCGGACGCTGATCTTCACGGCCGTGCCCGCACAGCTCAAGGCCGCGATCACCGTCGGCATCGGCCTGTTCATCGCGTTCATCGGGCTCGTCGACTCCGGGTTCGTGCGCTCGTCGGGGCTCGCGTCGCCGCCGCTGCAGCTCGGCGAGGACGGGTCCGTCGGGGCACTGCCGACCATCGTGTTCCTCATCGGTCTGGTCATCATCGGCACGCTGATGGCCCGCCGCGTCAAGGGCGCGCTGCTCATCGGCATCGTCGCGACGACCGTCATCGCCATCATCCTGCAGGCCGTGTTCCAGGTGCCGACGTCCGTCGAGTCGAAGACCGGCTGGAACCTCAACGCCCCGGGGCTGCCGAGCGCACTGTTCGCCCTGCCCGACCTGTCCCTCGTCGGCCAGTTCGACTTCGGCGCCTTCGCCCGGATCGGCCCGCTCGCCGCGTCGATGCTCGTCTTCACGCTCGTCTTCACGAACTTCTTCGACGCGATGGGCACGATGACCGGCCTGGCGAAGGCGGCGGGGGTCGCGGAGCAGGACGGGACGTTCCCGCGCCTCCGCGCCGCACTCGTCGTCGAGGGTGCCGGCGCGATCGCCGGCGGTGGTGCTTCGGTGTCGTCGAACACGGTGTTCATCGACTCCGCGTCCGGCATCGGCGAGGGCGCCCGCACCGGCATGGCGTCGGTCGTCACCGGCCTGCTGTTCCTGGCGTCGATGTTCCTCACGCCGCTGACCCAGGTCGTCCCGCTCGAGGTCGCCGCTGCCGGGCTCGTCGTCGTCGGTGCACTCATGGTCGCCCAGGTCGCGGACATCGACTGGACGGACTTCGGGTCGGCGCTGCCGGCGTTCCTCACGATCGTCGTCATGCCGCTGACCTACTCGATCGCGAACGGCATCGGTGCCGGCTTCATCAGCTGGGTCCTCATCAAGGCGCTGTCCGGCAAGGGCCGCCAGGTCTCGTGGCTGCTGTACGTGGTCGCCGCCGGCTTCCTGCTCTACTTCGCACGCGGTCCGCTGGAGTCGCTCCTCGGCGTCGGCTGAGGTCCGGTCGCGGCGCCGATCGGCTCAGCACGACAGGAACCGGCCCACACCACGGACGTCCGTGGTGTGGGCCGGTTCCTGTTGTGCGCTGTCGGTCCGCGCCGCTCCGATGACGCCTGACGCCGCTCGGCCGGGAGGCGCGGATCAGTCCGGCAGGTCGGCCGGCGTGGCCTCGTGGTGAGGCAGGCCCGGCGTCCGCCGGTCCTCCTTCATGCTCGCCTCGAACAGGTGGCGTCTGCCGCCGACGAGCTGCTCACGCGCAGTCCGCTCGAGCTCCTTCGCGGTGGCGTAGTACCCGTCGTCGTAGTCCTCCATGATCTGGAACGTCCACCGCCCGGCGATGACGTTCCGCCCGACGAGTTCGGTGTCGATCCGCTCGGCGAGCTCGGTGTGTCCGGCCTTCCGCAGCTGCTCGACCGCCTCGCCGATGTTCAGGTCAGCGGTGCCGGTCAGTCGGTGGAAGCCGTAGAGGAGTCCGCGCGCGTGTTCGATGACCTCGATCGCCGCGGAGAGGCTGCCGAGCGCCTCGACGGTCGCCTCGGACACCCCCTCGGGGACCTGGTGTGCGGAGTCGGGACCCTGCCCGTCGTCGTTCGTCATGCTGCTCGTCTACACGACCGCTCCTCGCGTCGTCCTGGGCGTGCTCCGGAGGACGAACGCGGCACGCCGGGGCGCTTGCAGCTGTCGGAGGGCCGACCTAGCATTCGAACACACGTTCGAACGAGGAGGCTCCTGATGATGATCGTCGACACCGCTGCCACCGTGTGGTGGACCGGCGGCGCACCCGCCCGACTGGTGTGGCTGGGCCGGCGCTGGCGCGTCTCCGATGTCCCGACCCGGCTGACCACGACGCCGACGGACCTGCCCACCGCCATCACCCACGCACCCGAACGCACCGCCGGGTGGCGCTTCCAGGCGACGGCCGAGGACGGCGAGACCCTGGTGGTCGACATCGTCCCGGACGCCGACGGGTGGAGCGTCGCCCGGACGTGGACGTGATCGTGGACGCCCCGTCCGGCCCGCGCTACCGTCACGACATGACGAGGTGGGTGGCGCTCCTGCGCGGGGTGAACGTGAACGGGATCACCATCCGCAGCGCCGAGCTGGCCGAGCTCGTCCGCGGCCTCGGGCACACCGACGTCCGGACGGTCCTCGCGTCGGGGAACGTCCTCTTCACCGCGGACGACGCCACTGACGCGGACACGCTCCGGGCGACGGTGGAGCAGGCACTCCGCGACCGCTTCGGGTACGACGCCTGGATCGTCCTCGTCCCGCACGCCGCGGTGGCCGGGATCGTCGCGGGCTTCCCGTTCCCGTCTGCAGCGGACCGGCACGACTACGTCGTCTTCGGATCCGAGGACGCCGCGCTCGACGACCTGCTCGACGGCGTCACGGCGGACGGCGTCGAGCAGGTCGCGCGCGGTGACGGCGTCGTCTACTGGTCGTGCCCGAAGGGGTCGAGCACCTCGACGCCCTTCGCGAAGCGCGCCGGGGCCGCCCGCTTCAAGCACACCACGACGACCCGGAACACGAACACGCTCCGCAAGCTCCTCTGACGCAAGGTCAGGCTTGCGGCGGCTGCCCGTTGCTCGCCGTCGTGCCGCCGTCCACGGGCAGGACCGCGCCGGTGATGAACGACGCGTCGTCGCTCGCCAGGAACAGCACCGCGGCCGCGACCTCCTCCGACCGGCCCCCGCGACCGAGGGCGATCCGCTCGGCGAACGCGGCCTTGAGCTCCTCGTCCTCCGCCTGGGACGTCGTGAGGTCCGTCCAGATGAGTCCCGGCGCCACCGCGTTCACCCGCACGCCGTGCTGGCCGTTGTCGAGCGCTGCGGCCTTCGTGAAGTTCGTCACGCCGCCCTTCGCCGCGTTGTACGGGCTCATCCGCCAGTCGGCCGCCAACCCGGACACCGACGAGGTGTTCACGACGGACCCCTTCGTGTCCCGCAGGGCCGGGAGGACCGCCCGCGTGCCGTAGAACACGCTCGA
Organism: Curtobacterium sp. MCBD17_008; assembly: GCF_003234475.1. Classification (NCBI taxonomy): domain Bacteria; kingdom Bacillati; phylum Actinomycetota; class Actinomycetes; order Micrococcales; family Microbacteriaceae; genus Curtobacterium; species Curtobacterium sp. MCBD17_008. Next base: position 205,287 of record NZ_QKTK01000003.1, read on the forward strand.
CAGGTCCGTCTCGACGACCCGGCGCCACTCCTCGGGCGCGATCTCGGTGATGTCGCCCGACGTGAACGTGCCGGCGTTGTTGACGAGCACGTCGACGCGACCCCAGCGGTCGATCGCCGCGTCCACGACGGTCGGCCATGCGTCCGGGTCGGCGACGTCCGCCTGCAGCCAGAGCGCCTGCTCGGTCGGCAGGGAGTCGGCGACGTCGCGGACCTTCTCCTCGACGCTGTCCACCAGGACGACGCCGGCGCCCTCGGCGACGAACGCCCGCGCCGTGGCCTCTCCGATGCCGGACCCCGCGCCCGTGACGATCGCGACCTTGCCCTCGAACCGCTTGCCCATGATGTGCTCCTCTCGCGACGGTCGTGCCCGGGGTGGGACGTCATCGGCCCGGAGGGGCACGGGAGACCACGCTGCCCGCCCCGGCCTGGACGGTGGTCCAGGCGGAAGCGGGCAGCGGGGCGGACGGAGGGCGGGCCTCCCGACCGGTCAGGAGGTGACGTCGTCCTCCTCGTCGCGCTCCAGCGAGATCGTCGGGATGGAGGCGGTGATCACCGATCCGTCGGCACGGAGCGTGCCCTGGATGTCGCTGGTCGTCGGCGCGTGTCCGCTCATCCGCGGCCCCTGGTGCGGCAGCGGCACGACGGTCGGCTCGTCCGGACGGACCTCGATCGGGGCGTTGTGCACCCACGCGTCGAATCCGCCACCGGTCTCGACCGTGAACGTGAGCGCGTCCTGTGTCAGGTCGACACGGACCCGTGACCCGTTCACGGTGATCCGGAACGTCAGGCGCTCCCAGTCCGCCGGCAGCCGCGGGTTGAACGTGAGCCGGCCACCGTGGTCCCGCATGCCGCCGAAGCCGTTGACGAGCGCGCCCCAGATGCCGCCGGTGGACGCGATGTGCACGCCGTCGGTGGTGTTGCCGTGCAGGTCGGCGAGGTCGACGTAGAGCGCGGTCTGGAAGTACTGGTCGGCGAGCTCGTGGTAGCCGACCTCGGCGGCCATGATCGACTGCACGACGGCGGACAGGGTCGAGTCGCCCGTCGTGAGCGCGTCGTAGTAGTCGAAGTCACGGCGCTTCTCGGCGGGCGTGAACTCGTGGCCCTGCAGGAACAGCGCGAGCACGACGTCGGCCTGCTTGAGTACCTGGAACCGGTAGATCACCAGCGGGTGGTAGTGCAGGAGCAGCGGGCGCTTCGACTCGGGCGTGCGCTCGAGGTCCCACAGCTCCTTGTCGAGGAACTGGGCGTCCTGCGGGTGGATGCCGCGGTGCGGGTCGAAGGGGATCTCCATCGACTCGGCGGCGTGCTCCCAGTTGACGATCTCCTCGGCGTCGAGGCCGGTGCGACGGACCATGCGGGCGTACTCGTCCGGGTCGTCGACCGCGAGCTGCCGGCAGGCGTTCACCGCGGACCACAGGTTCGCCCGCGCCATGACGTTCGTGTACATGTTGTCGTCGACGACCGTCGTGTACTCGTCCGGGCCGGTGACGCCGTCGATGTGGAACTTCTGGTCGCCGTTCGAGCGCCAGAACCCGAGGTCCTCCCACAGCCGGGCGGTCTCGACGAGGATGTCGATCGCACCGCGCTTCAGGAAGTCGGTGTCCCCGGAGGCCCGCACGTACTGCATGAGGGCGTGGGCGATGTCCGCGTCGATGTGGTACTGCGCGGTGCCGGCCGCGTAGTAGGCGCTGGACTCCTCGCCGTTGATCGTGCGCCACGGGAACAGCGCGCCCCGTTGGTTCAGCTCACGGGCCCGGGAGCGGGCGGCGTCGAGCATGTTGTAGCGGAAGCGGAGGGCGTTCCGGGCGACGATCGGCGCCGTGTACGACAGGAACGGCAGGACGTAGATCTCCATGTCCCAGAAGTAGTGCCCGCCGTAGCCGGAGCCGGTGACGCCCTTCGCCGCGATGCCGTGCCCGTCGGTGCGGGCCGTCGCCTGCGCGAGCTGGAACAGGTTCCAGCGGACGGCCTGCTGGATCTCCGGCTGGCCGGCGACCTCGACGTCGCTGCGGGCCCAGTAGTCGTCGAGCCACTTCCGCTGCTCGCCGAAGACCTGCTCGACGGACTCGTACTTCGCGCGGTCGAGCGTGCGGTCGCAGCGGTCCGCGAGTTCACGCGCCGGGACGCCGCGGGAGGTGTGGTAGACGATGCTCTTGACGAGACGGATCGGCTGCCCGGCCTTCGCCTGCACCCGGTAGACGTGCTTGGCGAGGTCGTCCTCGATGCTCGAGGTCTCGTCCCAGGCGTTCTCGGTCTCGAGCCGGTGCTCGACGCCGACGCAGATCGTCATGCCGGAACTCGACGCCTGGTAGCCGAGCAGAGCGCGGGAGCCCGCGTTCCGCTTCAGCCGCGGCTGGAGCACCCGGTCCGTGAACGACTCGGCCTTGCGCGGGTCGAACGCGGCGGCGGCGGCCTTCATGCCGGCGTGGTACTCGTCGGCGACGTCCTGACGGTTGAGTACCTGGCTCGACAGCAGCACCGACGCGTCGTGGTCGAGCATCGTGACCTCGTAGTCGATGACGGCGAGGTGCCGCTCGACGAAGGACACGAGGCGCCGGGAGCGGATGAGGACCCGCTTGCCGGACGGCGTCGACCACTCGGTCTCGCGCAGCAGGTAGCCGCCGCGGAAGTCGAGCCGGCGGCTGTGGCGGAGGATGTCCGCCTCGGACAGGACGAGTGGCTCGTCGTCGACGTACAGGCGGATGACCTTGGCGTCGGGGACGTTGATGATCGTCTGCCCGGTCTTCGCGAACCCGAAGGCGGTCTCTGCGTGCCGGATCGGCCACGTCTCGTGGAACCCGTTGATGTACGTGCCGTACTGGACGCCGCCGCGGCCCTCGTCGAAGTTGCCGCGGAGGCCGAGGTACCCGTTGCCGACCGCGAAGTTCGTCTCGTCGACGCCCTGCTCGTCGGCGTACTCGGTCTCGATCAGGGCCCACTCGTCGACCGGGTACCGGACGCGGTCGAGGGGGTCTTCGGTGATGGGGTTCATGCGGTCTTCCGGGGGTCGACGGGAGGCAGGTCGGCAGCGGGCGCGTCGGTGCCCGCCCCGCGCAGGTCGGCAGCGGGCGCGTCGGTGCCCGCACCGCGCAGGTCGGGCAGCAGGTCGGCGAGGTCGGACACGACGACGTCGGCGCCGTGCTCGCGGAGGGCGTCGACCCCGGCGCCGCGGTCCACCCCGACCACCAGGCCGAAGGCACCGTTCCGGCCGGCTTCGACACCGCTCGTCGCGTCCTCGACCACGACGCACTCGGCCGCGGTCAGCCCGAAGCGGGTCGCCGCGTCGAGGTACGTGTCGGGGGCGGGCTTGCCGGCGAGCCCGTCCGCGCGCGCGACGGCGCCGTCGACGACCACGTCGAAGCGGTCGATGATGCCCGCGGTGCGGAGCACGTGCTTCGCGTTCGCGGAACTCGACACCACGGCGACCTCGTAGCCGGCGGCGATCGCTGCGGTGAGGAAGCGCACCGACCCCGGGTACGCGGCCACGCCGTGCTCCTCGAGCTCCGCGGTGAACTCGGCGTTCTTCCGGTTGCCGAGCCCGCAGACGGTGTCCAGGGTGGGGTCGTCCGCCGGGGTGCCCTCGGGCAGGTCGATCCCGCGGTCGTGCAGGAGCGAGCGGACCCCGTCGTACCGCGGCTTGCCGTCGATGAACGCGAAGTAGTCCTGCTCCGTGTACGGCGCGACCCCGTGTGCGGCGAGGTACGGCGTGAAGAGGCGACTCCAGGCACGCATGTGCACCTCGGCCGTCGGCGTGAGCACACCGTCGAGGTCGAAGAGGAGCGCCCGCTGGTCCGCGAGGCGAGCAGGGGTTCGCCGATCCGACGACGTCATGGGGCAGACCTTCCAGGGAGCGGTGTCGAACACGAGTGCTGCGCGTCCCACTCTAGGACCGGCACGCGGCGCTGTCCTCCAGCGGTGGCCGATGCCCACGGGTACCGGTCCGGTCCGCACAACGCGGACCTGTGGACGCGTCCAGCGACTGGCAGAGACGCTCGCGCTCATGACATCCGACACCACCGCACGGCCGCAGGACGGGACCGGCTCGAAGCTGAAGCAGGCGATCACCGGTCCCCTGCTGTTCCTGTTCATCCTCGGCGACGTCCTCGGCGCGGGCATCTACGCCCTCATGGGGACGCTCTCGAAGGACGTCGGCGGTGCGCTGTGGGCCCCGCTCGTGCTCGCACTGCTCCTGGCCCTGCTCACCGCGGGCTCGTACGCCGAGCTCGTCACGAAGTACCCGAAGGCCGGTGGCGCCGCGGTGTTCGCCGAGCGTGCCTACAAGGTGCCGCTGGTGTCGTTCCTGGTCGGGTTCTCGATGCTCGCAGCCGGTGTGACGAGCGCGGCCGGCCTCTCCCTCGCGTTCGCCGGTGACTACCTCGGCACGTTCATCGACGTCCCGCCCGTGCCCGCCGCGATCGTGTTCCTCGCCCTCGTCGCCTGCCTGAACGCCCGCGGCATCTCGGACTCACTCCGCAGCAACGTCGTCATGACGATCATCGAGCTCTCCGGCCTGGTCATCGTCATCGTGTCGGTCGCCCTGATGATGGGCGGTGGCGGCGGTGACGTCTCCCGCGTCGGGGCCTTCCCGGCGGAGGCGAACCCGGCTCTCGCGACCCTCAGCGCCGCGATCGTCGCCTACTACTCGTTCGTCGGCTTCGAGACCTCCGCCAACGTCGCCGAGGAGGTCCGCGAGCCGGCCAAGGTCTACCCCCGTGCGCTGTTCGGCTCCCTCGCCACCGCCGGCGTCGTCTACGTGCTCGTCGCGCTCGCCAGCTCGATCGCGTTGCCCGCGTCGGAGCTGTCCGACTCGAGCGGCCCGCTCCTGGCGGTCGTCGCCGCGACCGGCGTCGGCATCCCGGACGTGGTGTTCAGCCTCATCGCCCTGGTGGCGGTCGCGAACGGCGCCCTGCTCACCATGATCATGGCGAGCCGCGTCACCTACGGCATGGCCGAACAGCGTCTGCTGCCCAGCCTGCTCGGCAAGGTGCTCCCGAAGCGGAAGACCCCGTGGACCGCGATCATCGCCACCACCGTGGTCGCGATGCTCCTCACCCTCGTCGGGGACGTCGGCACGCTCGCCGAGACCGTCGTGCTCCTGCTGCTCTTCGTCTTCATCAGCACGAACGTCGCGGTCCTCGTGCTCCGCAAGGACAAGGTGGAGCACGAGCACTTCCGGGTGTGGACCTTCGTCCCCGTGCTCGGCGTCGCGTCCTGCATCCTGCTGCTCACGCAGCAGAGCGGACAGGTCTGGCTGTACGCGGCGATCCTGCTGGCCGTCGGCGTGGTGCTGTACTTCATCGCCCGCGCGACCCGCGGCCGCGACCGGACCGCCTCGGGCACGGACGCCCGCTGACGGAGCCGGGACGAGCCTCCCGGCCGACCGCCGGGAGGCCCGCCCCGCGTCGGCCGTGCCCCCGCGGTCCGTCCAGTGATCACGTCGCGCACCCGCCGGTCAGCGGAGGTCGCGGACCCAGCTCTCGACGGCGGCGGTGATCGCACGGCCGGACTCGCGGCGGGAGACCGTCGCGGGGAGGTCGCCGGGCTGGGCGCCGTAGGCCCCGAAGGCGGCGTGGTCCGCGCCGGCGACCTCGGTCATCGTCGCGCTGGCCGGGAGCAGGTCGCGGGCGGCAGCCACGTCCTCGGGCGTCGACAGGCCGTCCCGCGAGCCGGAGACGCTGAGCACGTCGAGGTCGCTGTCCGAGCGGTCGTCCGCGCAGTAGCTGCCGAGCAGGAGGAGGCCGGCGACGTCCCGGTCCTCCGCGAGCTGGCACGCCCGCACGCCCCCGAGCGAATGCCCGCCGACCGCCCACGTCCGGACGTCGGGCGCATGTGCCTCGAACCGGGCGAGCGGGCGCCTGTCGAAGAACGCGAGGTTGAGCGTCGGCTTCGTGATGACGACCGTCGTGCCGTCCGCGACCACCTGCCGGAACGTCGCCATGTAGGCGTAGGGGTCGACCTTCGCACCGGGCACGAAGACGATCCCGACGCCGTCCGCGATGCCCGTCGGGGTCATCACGACGGCGTCGCCCGCGTCCCGCACGGAGACGCGGTCGTCCCGCCAGACCGTGAGGGCGGCCGACCGGGTGCCCTGCAGGACGATGTGCGCCCAGACGAGGAACACCAGCACGAGCACGAGCAGGACGGCGAGGACCCACGAGACGATCCGGAGGAGCCGTCGCCTCCGGGTCGGACCTCGGCGGTCGGAGCGGGGAGCGGTGCTCATGGCCCGACCGTACCGAGGGCACCCGTGCTGCCGCTGCCGGGCCGGATCAGCGCGGGGACCGCCGGGTGCCCGGGGCGTCAGTCGTCGGTGTCGACGGTGTTCGTGACGACCTTCCCGCTGCCGGCGTCGATGCGGATGCTGTGCGTCGTGCCGGAGCCGTCGAGGACGTCGCCCTCCCAGACCACCGTGCCGGCGTGGTCGTCGAGGCCGAGCTCGGTGACCGTGCCGCGGACGGTCTTCGTCAGGGTCGACGCCGCCTGCGCGACCGACAGGTCCGCGGCGCCGACGAACCGCTCGTTCTCCGCGACGTCGTCCGCATCGGCGGTCTCCTCGGTCGGACCGGCGGTGGTGCGCTCACCGTCGGCGTCGACGTGGACCTCCTGCTCGGCACCGTCGGAGGTGACGATGATGACCTCCCACGAGGTCCCGCCGGCCTCCTGCTCGACCGAGGTCACGGTCCCGGAGCCGACGGCCTTGCGCGCCGTGGCCGCCGCGGCGACGAGGGCGTCCTCCCCCGGCGCGGCGGCGGCGTCGGTGGTCGTGTCGTCGTCGCCGGTCGCGCCCTCGGTGGCGGAGACGGACGGGGCGGAGGCCGCCGGGGCTGCGACGTCGTCGCGGTCGTCGTCGTCGGTGGCGCACCCGGCGAGCGCCAGCGCTCCGACGAGCGGGAGGGCGGTGACGAGGGCGATGCGGCGGGCGGTGGTCTTCTTCGTGGTCTGCATGGCGTCAGCCTGCCGAGCGAGCACTGAAGCAGACCTGAAGCGGCCTGGGGCGGCCGCACCATCCGGCGACCGGGCACCGGGCGCGACTCAGTCCCGCAGGAGTGGCAGCCGCACGGTGAACCGCGCTCCCCCCTCGGGAGCGGCCGACACCGCGACGGACCCGCCGTGCCCGCGGACCACGGCGTCGACGATCGCGAGTCCCAGCCCGGAGCCCCCGGCGTCCCGCGCCCGGCCCTCGTCGAGCCGCACGAACCGCTCGAACACGCGCGTCCGGTCGCCCTCGGGGATCCCGCGCCCGTCGTCGTCCACGGTGAGCACCGCATCGCCCGCGACGCTCCCGAGCGCGACGGTCACCGCCCGGTCCGCGTGCCGGACGGCGTTGTCCACGAGGTTCCGCACGACCCGTCCGAGCAGCCGGTCGTCGCCGCGGACCCGGGCCGGTGCGACCCCGGACACGTCGACGTGCACGGTCGCCCGCGGCCGTGACGCCTCCGCGAACACGAGGTCGTCGAGGTCGACGGCACGGTCCCGGTCACGTCCGCGTTCGTCCAGGCGGGTGAGCAGGAGCAGCGACTCGACGAGCTCCTGCAGACGGGCTCCCTCGTCGAGCACGACGTCGGCCAGGTCAGCGGTGTCGGTGACGTGGGGGTGCGCCCGTGCGACCTCGGCGTGCTGGCGGATCGTCGCGAGCGGGGAGCGGAGTTCGTGCGAGGCGTCGGAGACGAACCGCCGCTGCGCCTGCTGGGACGCCTCGAGCCGGCCGAGCATGCGGTTCATGGTCACGGCGAGCCGGTCGACCTCGTCCCCGGAGCCCGGTTCGTCGACCCGGGCGTGCAGGTTCGTCCCCTCGACGTCGTCGACCTCGCGGCGCATGCGGTCGACCGGACGGAGCGCACGGCCGACGACGAACCAGGTCACGAGCGACATGAGCGCCACGACGACCGGGACGGCGACGACCAGCAGCACGGTCACCGTCTGCACGGCGGCGTCGGCGTCCTCGAGCGGGGCACCGACGACGAGGAGGCCGCCGGTGCCGTCCGGTAGGTCGACGTCGTCGGCGACGAGCAGCCACCGTTCACCGTCGTGCCGGTACCGGGACTCCTCGTCGGTGGCGAGCGGCCGGCCGGGGCTGTCCTCCGCCTGCGCCAGCACGCGGCCGTCGTCGTCCTGCAGCTGCGCGAGCACGTCGTCGTCCTCCGCCGTCACCGCTCCGGCTCCGTCCGCCTCCACCCGGGTGGCGAGGCCGTCGAGCGTCTGCTCCGCCGACGACCGGACGCCGTCGGACAGCGAGGTCCGCAGGACCCCGACGAACGCGACCGCCCCGATGACGAGGGCGACGAGGACGACGAGGGCCGCGCCTCCCGTCGCACGCGCGCGGATGGAACGAGGGCGACGGGACGGACGCGACCGGTCAGCCACCGTCGGCGGCGAGACGGTACCCGGCCCCGCGGACGGTCTCGATCGCCGACCGGCCGAAGGGCCGGTCGACCGTGCGGCGGAGGTGCCCGACGTAGACCTCGACGATGTTCGGGTCCCCCGTGAAGTCGTCGTCCCAGACGTTCGCGATGACGTCCCGCTTCGACAACACCTGCCCGGGGTGGCGCATGAGGTACTCGAGGACGGTGAACTCCCGGCTCGTCAGGTCGAGCAACGTCTCGCCGCGCCAGACACGACGCTCCGCCGGGTCGAGCCGCAGGTCGCCGGCCTGGAGGACCGTGGGGCGTTCCCGGGATCCGCGCCGGACGAGCGCACGGAGGCGTGCGACGAGCACCGGGAACGAGAACGGCTTCGTCACGTAGTCGTCGGCGCCGGCGTCGAGGGCGTCGACCTGGTCCCACTCGCCGTCCTTCGCGGTCAGCATGAGCACCGGGGTCCAGTCCTGCTCGGCCCGGAGGGTCTCGCAGACCTTCCAGCCGCTCATGCCCGGCATCATCAGGTCGAGGACGATGGCGTCGTACGGGTTCTCGCGGGCGTACCAGAGCCCGTCGACCCCGTCGTGGGCGACGTCGACGGCGAACCCCTCGGCCTGCAGGCCCTTCCGGATGCCGTCGGCGAGCCGCACCTCGTCGTCGACCACCAGCACGCGCATCGTCCGAGCATGGCGGTGCGGCCTGAACCGGCGCTGAAGCCGGGCCGCGCCGGGGTCCCTCGGACAGGGTGCGGCTCGTCGTCCCCGTCGGGCGCTACTCTCGGCACGACGAGGGGGCTCTCCATGACCAGCATCGCGTCCGGCTTCGACCCGGCGTTCTCCACCGGTGACGGCTCCTCGCCGGTCGACGACTTCTCGCGGACCTTCTCCACGGCCTCCACGCTCATCACCGTGGTCGGGGTGCTGGTCGTGATCGGCATCCTCGTGTCGATCGGCATCACCGTGTACCGCAGCACCCGGATGGCGAAGCGCGGCCAGAACCCGTTCACGATCGAGGAGGACCTGGCACACTCCGCGATGCGGTCCCGGGCGCTCGCTCCGATGACGACCCTCGAGCAGCGGCTGGCGGAACTCGACGACCTGCACCGGCGCGGGGTCATCACCGACGAGGAGCACCGCGCGGCGCGATCGGACGCGCTCCGCACGTAGCGGCCTGCGCCGGTCAGCTCGAGACACCCCCGTGTCCTCGTGACGCCCTGTTCTCCTCGAGACGCCGCCGGGTACCGCGCCGTCTCGCCGGCCCAGCGGCGTCTCAGAGGCGGAGCGGCGTCTCGGGGAATGCGACGTGGGCGACACCGCGCACCGGGATCCCGGTGTGCGGTGTCGCCCACATGGCGTGTTGCGAGGGGACTACGCGGCGTCGATCGCGGCGCGGATCTCGGCGGCGGCAGCGCCGACGTCCGAGGCGCTGTAGATCGCGCTGCCGGCCACGGCCACGCGAGCGCCGGCGGCCTTGACGGACGCGACGGACGACGCCTTCACGCCACCGGCGATCGAGAACGGCACACCCGAGGCCTTGCCCTCGTCGAGGAGCGTGTCGAAGGTGAAGCCCTCCTCGGCCTGCTCGTCGAGGCCGGCGTGCACCTCGACGAACTCGACGCCGAGCGCGGTCACCTCGCGGGCACGAGCGGCCTTGTCAGGCACACCGATCAGGTCGACGACGATGCCCTTGCCGTGCTTCTCCGCCGCGGCGACGGCACCGACGATCGTGCTGTCCCCGGCGACGCCGAGCACGGTGACGAGGTCGGCCCCGGCCTGGAACGCCATGTCGGCCTCGAGCTCGCCGGCGTCCATCGTCTTGAGGTCGGCGAACACGATCTTGTCCGGGTGCGCCTCCTTCATCGCGGTGATCGCGGCGACGCCGGCGCTCTTCACGAGCGGGGTGCCGAGCTCGAGGATGTCGACGTGCGGGGCTGCCTGGGCGGCGAGCTCGAGCGCGGTCTCGGTGGACAGGGTGTCGATGGCGAACTGCAGCTGCATGCTGGTGCTTCCTTCTTCCGTGGGGGTCATTCGAGGTTGGCGTGCCGCGGCCAGAGGTCGTCGGCGGAGTGTCCGCTGCGCTGCCAGAGCGCGTGGAACAGCGCGTCGCCGAGCAGGACGACGCCCTGCTCGAACAGGCTGCCCGCGTACTGCGCCGATGCGGTGCCGGAGCGGTCGGTCTTCGTCGCGGCCGGCAGGACGAGGGTGACCTCGGCCAACTCGGCGAGCGGCGACGAGGCCGTGGTCGACACGGCGACGACCTGCGCGCCGACGTCCACCGCGGTCCGCGCGGCCTGCACGATGCTGCCGGTGGTGCCCGAGCCGCTCGCGGTGAGCAGGACGTCGCCCGACTCGATCGCTGGGGTCGTCACCTCGCCGACGACGTGGACGTCGAGCCCGAGGTGCATGAGGCGCATCGCGGTCATGCGCAGCGCGAGCCCGGACCGTCCGGCACCGTGCACGAAGACGCGCTCGGCGCCGTCGAGCAGGTCGAGGGCGCGTGCAGCGGGCTCCGGGTCGCTCCCCCCGACCGCGTCGACGAGGTCGTCGAGTTCGTGGCTGACGAGGTCGAGCGCAGCGGTGAGGGTCTGATCGGACATGTCCCGAGCCTGCGCCTGACGGGAGTGGTGCGCCGCTACCCGACACGGCGGGTGTCCCGTCCGAACGGGTGGGTGGGGTCGTCGCGCAGAGCAGGGCGGATAGGTTCGGCCCCGTGGACGACGTGACGGACCCGGAGACCGGCCGGGAGGCGCGCACCGCTCCCGACGACCAGGTGACGTCAGTCGCGGGGCCGGGTCGGGCCTCCCGCCCGGCGCTCCCCGCACCCGCCGGTGGTGCCGTCGCCCACGCCAGCCGCGCGGAGGCCGCGGAGCACGCCCGCGTCGTCGCGGACCTGACCGACCGGCACTCGCTCACCCTCGAGTCGGTGCTCGCCGTCCTGCGATCCCCCCGCGTCGGCGACGCCGCGGCCCGTGCGGAGGCGGTCGAGGTCGCGTCCGCAGCCCTCGTCGACCTGCGGACGTCGAGCGACCGCCAGCGGGAGGTCTTGCTCGAGCCGGTGACGGGGGCGTTCTCGCGCCTGCGCGCCGATCTGCGTCCGCTCGTCCGGTTCGGTGACCTCGACGTGCAGTTCGTCGAACCGCCCGCGACCGGCCGCGCGCTCCCCGGCGACGTCGCGCACGCTGCCCGGGCGATCGTCCGGAACGCGGTGCTCACCCTCGTCGACGAGGGCAACGCGAACCGGGTCCGCATCCAGTGGGACTGCGACGGGCGAAACCTGCTCATGCAGTTACGGGACGACGGAGCTGGGACGCACGACGTGCAGGACGACGCGATGCGGCCGATCGCCGAGCGCGTCGGGGTCCTCGACGGACGGATGCACGTCGACTCGACGCCGGGCTGGGGGTCCGTGCTCGACATCACGATCCCACTCGACCCCGCCCCCGGATCGGTGCCGAGCCCGGACGAAGCCGACCTGACGCCCCGCGAGGCCGAGGTCCTGCGGCTCGTCGCGACGGGGGTCGGCAACCGTGAGATCGCGGACGGCCTCGGCATCTCCGTCAACACGGCGAAGTACCACGTGGCGAACCTGCTCCGGAAGCTCGGGGCGCGGACCCGGGCGGAACTCGCGGCGCACGTGCACGCCGGCTGAAGCGGGACCACGCGGGCGGTGGCGTCCTACCCACGGCGCGGTGGCGTCCTACCGACGGCTCTGGCACGATCGGAGCGAGGGAGGTGTGATGAACCCGCGTGTGCTGTTCCAGGACGTCAAGCCGGTCGACGTCGTCGCCTCCCTCGACGACCTCCGCGGTCCGGCAACCGGTCCGCTCGTGCTCCCGCTCGAGGTCTACTGGGGCCCGGAACCGCTGGTCGACCTGGCATCCACCTCGGACGTCGCCAAGGCGTACCAAGCGGTCCTCCGCGAGGGCAACGCCAGAGCCCAGGCGGCGCTGCTCGACCGGGACCTGCTCGTCCGGACATGGCCGGATCTCCTGCTGCCCGATCGCGTCCGGGCAGCGTGGGAGGCGCACTTCCCGGAGTTGACGGCGTGACCGACCTGCGCGCTGCGCAGCGGGAGGTCACCGCGCTCGTCCTGAGGACGGTCGGCGGACAGGGCTTCGTGCTCGCTGGCTCCGGCGCGATCCGCGAGCACGGCCTCGTCGACCGGCCGACCCGCGACATCGACCTGTTCCCCGACCGGTACGACCGCGAGTTGTTCCGTACCGCAGTCGAGGACGCGGTCGGCGTCCTCTCCGGACACGGGTACCGGGTGGACGTCCGACGGCACGACGAGCTGTTCGCGCAGCTCCTGGTGACGTCCGCGGAGGGTGACCGTGTGGAGATGGACCTCGGGTACGACTGGCGCGGCCAGGCTCCGGCGGATCTCCCGATCGGACCGGTGCTGGCCGCGGACGACGCCGTCGCCTCCAAGCTCGACGCGCTCTACGGCCGCCTCGAGGTGCGCGACTTCATCGACGTCGACGCGATCCGGGCCTCCGGGCGGTGGACGGACGCCGATCTCCTGCGTCTCGTCGCTGAGCGGGACGCCGGGTACGACCCCGTCGTCTTCGCACGGCAACTCCGCCTCGTGACGCGCGTCGCGGACGACCGGTTCGCCGAGTACGGCGTCGCTCCGCCCGAGGTCGCCGCGCTCCGGCAGCGCGCGCTCGCCTGGGCTGGTGAGTTGGAGGACGAGACCGGGGGTCAGCCCGCCGGCGCGAACCGGTAGCCCATCCCCGACTCCGTCACCAGGTACCGCGGGTGGGACGGCTCCGGCTCGAGCTTCCGCCGCAGCTGCGCCATGTACAGCCGCAGGTACCCGGAGTCGGTGCCGTGCGTCGGCCCCCACACCTCGGTGAGGAGCATCTCCCGCGTCAGCAGCCGGTCCGGGTTCGTCACGAGGACCTCGAGCAACCGCCACTCGGTCGGGGTGAGGCGGATCGCCGGACCGTCGGGCGCCGTGACCTGCTTCGCGACGAGGTCCACCACGAGGTCGCCGACCCGGATCGTCGGGGCCGCCTCCCCGCCCGCGGGAGCCCGCCGCCGACCGAGCGCCCGAAGCCTGGCGAGGAGCTCGTCCATCTCGAACGGCTTCGTCACGTAGTCGTCGGCACCGGCGTCGAGCGCGTCGACCTTGTCGCCCGAGTCCGTCCGCCCGGACAGCACGAGCACGGGCACCTGCGACCACCCGCGGATCCCCTCGAGCACCCCGATGCCGTCGAGCCGCGGCATGCCGAGGTCGAGCATGACGATGTCCGGCCGCTCGGTGATGACGGCGTCGATGGCCGCCCGACCGTCCCGGGCCGTGACGACCTCGTACCCGCGGGCCCCGAGCGTCACGGCGAGCGCCCGCACGAGCTGCGCGTCGTCGTCCGCGATCAGCACCTTCATCGTCCCACCACTCCCAGGTGTCCGGCGATCGGCAACCGCACCACGACGGTGAGCCCGCCGCCCGGGGTGTCGTCGACCTCGATCGTGCCGCCCATGCCCTCGGTGAACCCGCGCGCGAGCGCCAGCCCGAGTCCGAGCCCGGTCTCGTTGTCGGTGTCGCCGAGGCGCTGGAACGGCTGGAACACGTCCTCGCGCCGGTCCTCGGGGATGCCCGGACCGCGGTCGGCGACCCGGAGTTCGACCCCGCCGGCGAAGGCGCTCGCCGCGATCCGGACGCGCTCGCCGTCGGGTGAGTAGCGGACGGCGTTGGCGAGCAGGTTCACGACGACGCGCTGCAGCAGCACGGGGTCGGCGAGCACCGGCGGGAGCTCGGCGGGCAGGTCGAGGTCGACGTCCTCCGGCCCGAGCTCGAGTTCGTCGAGCGCGGGGGCGACGACCGTGTCGAGCGAGGTCGGGACCGGGGACGCGGCCAGTACCCCGGCCTGCACACGGCTGACGTCGAGCAGGTCGCCCAACAGCACCGCCAGTTGACGGAGGCTCTCGTCGGCGGTGGCGAGCAGGGCCTCCCGGTCGGCTTCGCGCAACCGCACGTCCCGCGCCCGGAGGGACTGCACGGCCGCGGACGCGGCGGCGATCGGTCGCCGCACGTCGTGGCTGACGGCCGCCAGGATCGCGCTCCGCACCCGGTCGACCGCGGTGATCCGCTCCGCGTCGACGGCGGTGCGGGTCAGCGCGCGGTGCTCGAGGGCGGCGTCGAGCTGCTGCTCGACGACCCGCAGCAGCCGGCGCTGGGTGGGGTCGTCAGGCGCACCGGCGAACTCCAGGACGGCGCCGGACGGGAGGCTCGTGGTCGCGTCCGGTGCGTCCCCGAACGTCCCCGACGTCGCCGGCACCTCGTCGCCCTGGCGGACCCGGACCCCGGCGAAGCCGAACGCCTCGCGGGTCCGGTCGACGAGGGCCTGGAGGGCGTCGTCGCCGCGGAGGACGCTCCCGGCGATCCCGACGAGGAGCCCGGACTCGGCGGCCGCGCGGCGGGCGGTGCGGGAGCGTCGGGCGGAGCGGTCGACCACGAAGCTGACGAGCACGGCGCTGACGACGTACATGACGAGGGCGACCAGGTGCCAGGGCTGTTGCACGGTGACCTGGTGCAGGGGTTGCACGAAGAAGAAGTCGAGACTCAACCCGGAGAGCACGGCGGCGAACACCGCGGGGAGCATGCCGCCGATGAGCGCCACCACGAGCACGAGCAGCTGGTAGGCCAGGACGTCGACCGTGATGGAGTCGGGATCGTCGGTCAGGCTGAGCAGCCAGGTCAGCAGCGGCCCGGCGACCAGCGCGAGCACGAACGCGGCGACCACCCGGCTGCGGGACAGGCTCCCGCCGAGCTTCGGCAGCGCGAACCCGCCGCCGGCGCGCTCATGGGTGACGACGTGCACGTCGATGTCGCCGGACTCACGGATGACCGTGCTGCCGATGCCCGGGCCGGTGAGTGCGGCGGCGAGTCGGCTGCGACGGCTGATGCCCATCACGATCTGCGTCGCGTCGATCGAGCGGGCGAACCGGACGAGGGTCGTCGGCACGTCGTCGCCGACGACCTGGTGGTAGGTGCCGCCGAGCTGTTCGAGCAGGGCGCGCTGCGTGCCGAGCGCACCGGGGTGGCGCTCGCGGAGGCCGTCGTTCGTCGTGACGTGCACGGCCGCGAGCTCGCCGCCGGCGGACCGGGCCGCGATGCGGGCGCCGCGACGGAGCAGGGTCTCGCCCTCCGGGCCTCCAGTCAGGGCGACGAGGACGCGCTCCCGCGTCTCCCACCGGTTCGCGATGCCGTGTTCGGCGCGGTACCGCTTCAGGGCGTCGTCGACCTCGTCGGCGAGCCAGAGCAGCGCGATCTCGCGGAGGGCGGTGAGGTTGCCCAGCCGGAAGTAGTTCGACAGTGCGGCGTCGACGCGGGCGGCCGGGTACACGAGCCCGTCGGACAGGCGGTCGCGGAGGGCCTGCGGGGAGAGGTCGACGACCTCGATCTGGTCGGCGGCGCGGACGACGGCGTCGGGGACGGTCTCGCGCTGCACGGTGCCGGTGATCTCGCGGACGACGTCGCCGAGGGACTGCATGTGCTGCACGTTCACCGTCGAGATGACGTCGATGCCCGCTGCCCGGAGCGCCTCGACGTCCTGCCAGCGCTTCTCGTGCGGGCTGCCCGGGGCGTTCGTGTGGGCGAGCTCGTCGACGAGGGCGACCTCGGGGCGACGGGCGAGCACGGCGTCGAGGTCCATGTCGTCGAGCGCGACCCCGCGGTGCTCGACCGTCCGGCGCGGGACGACCTCGAGCCCGTCGACGAGCGCGGCGGTGGCGGCGCGGCCGTGGGTCTCGACGACGGCGACGACCACGTCCCGCCCGTGGTCGGCCATCCGACGCCCCTCCTCGAGCATCGTGTAGGTCTTGCCGACGCCGGGGGCCGCACCGAGCAGCACCCGCAGCTTGCCTCGCTTCACGTGCTCATCCTCTCCTGCTCGGTGCCCGGCGCGGACCGGATCTGCACGTCGTCGTCCAGCTCGAACCGCAGTCACACGCGGTTCGGACGGGTCCCGGTTGCACGAGTCCGGTCCACACCGGGGTCAGCGCGCCCGCGCCAGGGCCAGGTTCAGCTCGAGGACGTTCACCGCGGGGGCGCCGAGCACGCCGAGCTGGCGGCCGTCGGTGTGCTCGGCGACCAGGGCACGCACCCGGGCCTCGGACAGCCCGCGGGCGGCGGCGACACGGGACACCTGCTGGTCCGCGTACGCCGGGCTGATGTCCGGGTCGAGGCCGGAGCCCGACGCGGTCACGGCGTCCGCGGGCACCTGCGATGCGGGCACGCCGTCGGCCTCCGCGATCGCGGCCCGGCGCTCCTCGACGGCCTTCGTCAGGTCGGGGTTCGACGGGCCGAGGTTCGACCCGGACGAGGCGCCGGCATCGTAGCCGTCCCCGGCGGCGGACGGGCGGGACTGGAACCAGCGGTCCGCGTCCTTCCCGGCGAAGGACTGGCCGATGAGAGAGGAACCGACGACCGCGCCGGACGCGTCGGTGACCATCGACCCGTTCGCCTGGTCATGGAAGGCCGCCTGACCGACGCCCCACACCGCGAGCGGGTAGGCGACGCCGAGGACGACGGTGGCGAGCACGGTGAGGCGGACGGAAACGCCGGCGGAGCGGGAGAACGAACGAGTGGAAGTCATGACGAGAACCCCGGGATGAGACCGACCACGAGGTCGATCAGCTTGATGCCGATGAAGGGGACGACCACGCCGCCGAGCCCGTAGACGAGCAGGTTGCGGCCGAGGATCGACGACGCCGACGCTGCGCGGTACTTCACGCCACGCAGGGACAGCGGGATGAGCGCGACGATGACGAGCGCGTTGAAGACGATCGCCGACAGGATCGCCGACGCGGGGCTGTGCAGCCCCATGACGTTGAGGACACCGAGGCCCGGGAACGTCGCCTGGAACATCGCCGGGATGATGGCGAAGTACTTCGCGATGTCGTTGGCGATGGAGAACGTGGTCAGGGCACCGCGGGTGATGAGGAGCTGCTTGCCGATCCGGACGACGTCGATGAGCTTGGTCGGGTCCGAGTCGAGGTCGACCATGTTGCCGGCCTCCTTCGCCGCGGTCGTTCCGGTGTTCATCGCGACGCCGACGTCCGCCTGGGCCAGCGCCGGGGCGTCGTTCGTGCCGTCACCGGTCATCGCGACGAGGTTGCCGCCCTCCTGCTCCCGCTTGATGAGCGCGAGCTTGTCCTCCGGCGTGGCCTCGGCGAGGAAGTCGTCGACGCCGGCCTCGGCGGCGATCGCCTTCGCGGTGCGCGGGTTGTCGCCCGTGATCATCACGGTGCGGATGCCCATGCTGCGGAGTTCGGTGAAGCGCTCGGCGAGGCCGTCCTTGACGACGTCCTTGAGGTGCACGACACCGAGCACCGCGACCCGGCCCGACGGGTCCTTCCGGGCGACGACGAGCGGGGTCCCACCCTGGTCGGAGACCTCGGCGACGGTGGCGTCGACGGACGCCGTGACGGCGGGGTCGCTCGTGTCCGCCCACGCGAGCACCGCTGCCGCGGCGCCCTTGCGGACCTCGGTGCCGTCCGGCAGGTCGACGCCCGACATGCGCGTCTGTGCGGTGAACGGCACCTCGACGGCACCGGCCGGGAGGCCCTGCACGGCCCCGGCGGTCAGCGCCAGGTCCACGATCGAGCGGCCCTCGGGCGTCCCGTCGGCAGCGCTGGACAGCGCGGCCGCGGCCGTGAGGTCGGCCTCGGTCACCCCGGGCACCGGCACGAACCGGGAGGCCCGACGGTTGCCGTACGTGATCGTGCCGGTCTTGTCGAGGAGCAGCGTGGTGATGTCACCGGCTGCCTCGACCGCGCGGCCCGACATCGCGAGGACGTTGCGCTGCACGAGCCGGTCCATGCCGGCGATGCCGATCGCGGAGAGCAGCGCACCGATGGTGGTCGGGATGAGGCAGACGAGCAGGGCGATGAGCACGGTGATGCTGACCGTCGAGCCGACGAGCCCGGCGATCGGCTGCAGCGTGAGGCAGACGACGACGAACACGATCGACAGCGACGCGAGCAGGATGTTGAGCGCGATCTCGTTCGGCGTCTTCTGGCGGGCGGCACCCTCGACGAGCCGGATCATCCGGTCGATGAAGGTCTCGCCCGGGGTGGACGTGATGCGCACCACGATCCGGTCGGACAGCACGCGGGTGCCGCCCGTGACGGCGCTGCGGTCGCCACCGGACTCGCGGATCACCGGGGCGGACTCGCCCGTCACGGCGGACTCGTCGACCGAGGCGATGCCGTCGACGACGTCGCCGTCACCGGGGATGACCTCACCGGCGACCACGACGACGAGGTCGCCCTTCGCCAGGTCGACCGACGCCACGTCCTCGGTGGACGCCGACAGTGCGGCCGGGTCGGCCGGGGAGTACCCGACGATGCGCCGGGCGGTGGTCGTCGAGCGGGTCTTCCGCAGGGTGTCGGCCTGGGCCTTGCCCCGGCCCTCGGCGACCGACTCCGCCAGGTTGGCGAACAGGACGGTCAGCCACAGCCAGACGGCGATGACGAGGGTGAAGGAGGACGGGACGGGCGCGCCGGAGTCGGCCGTGCCTCCCGTCCGGCTGAACGGCTCGACGACGGCGGTGACCGTCGTCAGGGCGGCGCCCACCTCGACGAGGAACATGACCGGGTTCTTCCACATGAGCCGGGGGTCCAGCTTGCGGAACGCGCCCGGGAGGCCCGCCACCAATTGGCGGGGCCCGAACGCCGACGGGCGTCGGCCCGGTTCGGGGGTCGTGTGCTGCTCCGTCTCGGGAGTCAGGGTGGTCATCAGGACAGTCCTTCTGCGAGCGGCCCCAGTGCGAGCACCGGGAAGTAGGTGAGTGCGGTGACGATGACGGCGACGCCACCGAGGAGCGCGATGAACAGCGGCCGGTGCGTCGGCAGGGTGCCGACGGTCGCGGGCACCGTGTCCTGCGCGGCGAGCGACCCGGCGAGCGCCAGGACGAACACCATCGGCACGAAGCGGCCGAGCAGCATCGCGACACCGAGCGCGGAGTTCATCCACGTCGTGTTCGCGGTGAGACCGCCGAAGGCCGAGCCGTTGTTGTTGCCGGCGCTGGTGAACGCGTAGAGCAGCTCCGACAGGCCGTGGTTGCCCGGGTTGAAGAGGCTCGTGCCGAGCACCTGCTCCCGGACGCCCGGGATGACGAGCGACAGCGCCGTGCCGAGCAGCACCACGGTCGGGGTGACCAGGATGTACAGCGCCGCGAAGGTCATCTCCTTGGCGCGGATCTTCTTGCCGAGGTACTCCGGCGTGCGGCCGACGAGCAGGCCGCCGATGAACACCGTGATCACGGCGAGCACGAGCATGCCGTACAGGCCGGAGCCGACGCCGCCGGGGGTGACCTCGCCGAGCATCATGTTGACGAGCGCCATCATGCCGCCGAGCGGGGTGAAGCTGTCGTGCATGGCGTTCACGGCGCCCGTGGACGTCGAGGTCGTCGCCGTCCCGAAGAGCGTCGAGCCGAGGATGCCGAAGCGGACCTCCTTGCCCTCCATCGCGGCACCCGCGGCGTGCGTCGCGGTACCGCCACCGGCGAGCTCCGCGATCGACATCGCCGAGAGCGACACCAGGAAGATCGCACCCATCACGGTGACGATCGCGGTGCCCTGACGGGTGTCGCCGACCATCCTCCCGAAGGCGCGCGGAAGCGAGAACGGGATGACGAGCATGAGGAACACCTCGAACAGGTTCGTCCACGCCTGCGGGTTCTCGAACGGGTGCGCCGAGTTCGCGTTGAAGTAGCCGCCACCGTTCGTGCCGAGCATCTTGATCGCCTCCTGCGAGGCGACGAACCCGTCCGGGACGTGCTGCGTCCCGCCGGTGAGCGTCGGGACGTCGGCCCCGGGGCCCCACGACTGGATGACACCACCGGCGACGAGCACGAGGGCGGAGACGAACGCCAGCGGCAGGAGCAGCCGGCCGGTGCCGCGGACGACGTCGACCCAGACGTTGCCGATCGTGCCCTGGCGGCGGCGGGCGAATCCGCGGACGAGGGCGACGGCGACGGACAGGCCGACGGCGGCGGACAGGAAGTTCTGCACCGCGAGGCCGGCCGTCTGCACGGTGTACCCGACGGTGACCTCGGGCGAGTACGACTGCCAGTTCGTGTTCGCGACGAACGAGGCCGCCGTGTTGAACGCGAGTGCGGGGCCCACGGCGGGCAGGCCGAGGTCGCCCGGCAACACCACCTGGATGCGCTGGAGCAGGTAGACGAGCAACAGCCCGACGACGCTGAAGAGCAGCACGCCGCGGAGGTAGGCGGGCCAGGACTGCTCGGCGTCGGGGTCGACGCCGATCACGCGGTACACGAGTCGCTCGACACGGCCGTGCCGGGGGCTCGTGAAGACGCGGGCCATCCAGTCGCCGACGGGACGGTGCACGAGGACGAGCAGCAGGACGAGGACGGCGACCTGGGCGATGCCCGCCCAGGTCTGCGCGGTGCCCATCAGAACCGCTCGGGGCGCACGAGCGCCCAGACGAGGTACACGACAGCGGCGATGCCGAGGACGGCAGCGGCGATGGTGATGCCGATCACAGCCGCTCCACCCCCTTGGCGATCAGTGTCACGACGCCGAAGACGGCGAGGACACCGGCGACGACGAAGACGTCGAACACGTGGGACTCCTGGAGATCGAGGTGCCCGCGGCAGGTGCCGTGGACCGCACCGGTTGTGGTGCGGTACCGATGCTGTGCCCGGTGTGGGGCCTCCCGGTCCGTCCTAACGGTTCCCTGACGGATGCGTGTGCGACGCATGCGCGCCACTAACAGAGGCGCGCAGCTGATCGGCGAGCGCCGTCGTCGCCGTTCGGAGATGCTCCGGACCGACCACCGTGAACGGCACGGTGAACCCGGCGAACCGGGCCGCGAGCGCCGGCCACGACCACGACCCCGTCGTCAGCCGACAGGTGCCGTCGTCGAGGTCCTCGAGCACGGCGTCGTCGTCGACGTACGGTGCGACTCGGCTCGCCGGGACGTGGAGGACGGCGGTGCCGGTGCACGGCCAGCCACGTCCGAGGAGATCAGCGGTCCCCTCGGCCCCGCGGAACCGGGCCGCGACGAACGCCGCCGCGTCACCGCCCGGCACCGGCCGGGGTGTGAACGCCAGACCGCTCGGCGCCCCGGGCTGCATCCGGTCGATGCGGTACGTGCGCCAGTCGTCCGCATCGGGCGACCAGGCGAGGAGGTACCAGCGACCCGACCGCGCGACGACGGCGTGCGGCTCGACGCGGCGGGTCGGCCCGTCGTCCGTACCGACGCCGGGCCAAGCGGACGTGTACCCGAAGCGGAGGACGTGGGCGGAGCGGACGGCGTCGCTCACGGCGACCAGGACCGCGGGGTCCACGACGGTGCTCCCCGGCGTGGTCGCGACCTCGACCGCGTCGATCCGGTGGCGGAGCCGCGACGGCATCACCTGGCGCACGGTCGCGAGGGCCCGCGCTGCGGCATCGGCGATGTCCGCGCCGGACGCCGGTGCGACGGCGAGCGCCAGGGCGACGGCGACCGCCTGGTCGTCGTCGAACAGGAGCGGTGGCAACTCCGAGCCCGCCGCCAACCGGTAGCCACCGGTCGGGCCACGGAGCGACGTGATCCGGTAGCCGAGCTCCCGCAGGCGGTCGACGTCGCGGCGCACGGTCCTCGGGCTGACGTCGAGCCGCTCGGCCAGCACGTCACCGGCCCAGTCGCGCCGGACCTGCAGCAGCGACAGCAGGGTGAGCATGCGAGACGACGGTCCGGACATGGTGCGAGTCTGCCGGAGGATGCGGACACGATCTGACCGCATCACCGGGGAGGCTCGTCAGCAGCGCGGCCGGAGCGGTCGCCACCAGCACGAGGAGTCGACATGACGTTCACCACCACCCCGCACCTCAACTTCGACGGCCGGGCCCAGGAGGCCCTGGCGTTCTACGCGGCCGTCTTCGGGACCGAGGCCTCGGTCGCCACGTACGGGCAGACGGGGGCATCGGAGGACCCGGCGTGGGCCGACCGGGTCGTCTTCGGTCAGGTCGAGCTCCCCGGGGGCGCCCGGGTCATGGCGTTCGACGTCTGGCCGGGACAGCCCTACGACCAGGGCCAGAACGCGTCCTACGTGTACCTGATCGCCACGGACGAGGCCGAGCTCCGCGCCGCGTGGGACGGGCTCGCCGTGGGCGCCGAGGTCCGGCAGCCGCTGGGCCCGTCGGCGTGGTCGCCCCTGGCCGGGCAGCTCCGCGACCAGTTCGGGGTCGTGTGGGCGTTCGACATGCCGCAGCAGCAGTCCTGACCCGCCTGGACCGGGCGTGCCACGAGCGCGCCCGGCCCGGTCAACCGACCGGCACCCAGGTGCTCACGGTCACGGCGGCGGTCACGGTCGTCGGCGCGAAGACCGTGTCGGCCGCGACGTGGTGGTGACTCGGCCCCATGTGCACCACGTCGTGCACGTCCTCGGCGGACAGGTCCATCGTCCACGTCAGGTCCTCGCTCGACCGGAGCGCGAACGCCGGCGTGAGGGACCCGTGCAGGCGCCGCTCCTTCTCGGGGTCGACGCTGATCGTCGCCTCGGCGAGTTCCGCGAGGTGCCCGGCCCGTGGCGTCACGACGGCCAACACCCCGGCGGGGTGCAGCACCCGGGCGTACTCCCGCTGGTTGCGCGGTGCGAAGACGTCCAGCACGACGGCCGCGGCGTCGTCGACGACCGGGAGGCGCTCGGTCACGTCCCCGACGACGGCACCGGCGCGCGCGTGGACGCGCGCCGCACGTCGGATCGCGACGGCCGACAGGTCCAGGGCGACCCCGAGCCTCCCGTCCGGTCCTGCCGGTCCGTCCTCCTCCGCCGGTCGCGCGGCGTCGAGCGTGTGCGCGAGGTAGGTGCCGGGGCCGGACCCGACGTCGAGGACGATGCCGGGAGCGGTCGCGCTGACGGTGACGGCGGCGAGCGCACGTTCCACGGGCGCGTAGTGCCCGCGCCCGAGGAACCGCAGACGCGCGTCCACCATCTCCGGGGTGTCCGCGGTCAGCGTCCGGCGCTTGGCGGGCAGGAGCGTCAGGTGTCCCTGCTTCGCCTCGTCGTACCGGTGTCCGTCCGCGCACCCGGCCTGTCCGCTCCCGGTGCGCGCGAGCGGCTCGGTGCACACGGGACACGCGAGCACGGGGAGGAGGTCGTCGCGCACCGGTCCAGGGTACGGGGAGGGCGGTAGGTTGCCGGCATGGCCGTCATCCACGAAGCGACCCTCACCCCCGGCAAACTCGACGCGATCAGCGCCTGGCTGCCCGGACAGCCCTGGAGCGGGGTCGGCACCCGTACCGCGGTCGAGCAGGTCGGCCGGTTCCGGTTCGACGACCCCGACGGTGAGGTCGGGGTGGAGACGTACCTCGTCCGCGCCGGGGACGGGCCCGTGCTGCACGTGCCGCTGACCTACCGCGGTGCTCCGCTCGCCGGCGCCGACCCCTTCCTGGTCACCGAGATGGAGCACTCCGTCCTCGGGCACCGCTGGGTGTACGACGCCGTGGGCGACCCCGTGTACGCCGACGTGCTGCGCCGTGCGATCGCGACCGGCGGCCACGAGGCGGACCTGCAGCGGGCCTCCGGAGACGGCACCGTCGAGAAGGAGGGACGGGCGTCGGGCAGCGGTGCCGACGCGGAGTCCCCCACGGTGACCGAGGTCACGGTGCACACCGAGGGGACGACCACGACGATCACGACCGGGCACGGCGCCGTCGCGGTCCTCCGGGTGCTCGGAGGACCGATCCCGGCCGGAGCGACGCTCACCGCCGGCTGGGGTGTCGACCGCTCCGCGGTGGTCGCCGTCCTGCTCGCGTAGCCGAGGCGGGTACGGCCAGGGCCTCGCACGCACGGGTGCCGGCTGGCAGGATCGGTCCGGTGAAGACACTGGAGTTGCCACAGACGGACCTCACCGCTTCCGACGTCGTCGTCGGACTGATGCGGATCAACGACATGAGCGACGAGGACATCCGCTCGCTGTACGCCGCGTCGCGCGACGCGGGCGTGACGATGTTCGACCACGCGGCCGTGTACGGCGGCTGGCACGGCTGCGAGGAGCGCTTCGGCGGCGCGGTGACGCTGTCCGCGGCCGAGCGCAGCGAGATCCAGCTGCAGACCAAGGTCGGCATCCGGCCGACCGCGAACGGCGCGTACTTCGACTTCTCGTACGAGCACATCATGTCCTCGGTCGAGGAGTCGCTGACCGCCCTGCGCACCGACTTCATCGACGTGCTGCTCCTGCACCGCCCGGACGCGCTGGTCGAGCCGGACGAGGTCGCGAAGGCGTTCGACGAGTTGCACGCCGCCGGCAAGGTGCACCACTTCGGCGTCTCGAACCACACCCCCGGACAGACCGAGTTGCTGAAGAAGTCCGTGCGGCAGCCGCTCGCGTTCAACCAGGTGCAGCTGAGCATCACGCACGCGAACGTCATCACCCAGGGCCTCGTCGCGAACATGGCCGGCCTCGACCAGTCGATCGACCGGGACAACGACATCCTCAACCACGCCCGCCTGAACGACGTCACGCTGCAGGCCTGGTCGCCGTTCCAGAAGGGCTTCTTCGACGGCGTCTTCCTGGGCGACCGCGAGCACCACGCCGAGCTCAACGACGTGCTCGAGGAGATCGCCTCGGCGCACGGCGTCACCCCGACCGGGATCGCGGTGGCGTGGATCACCCGACACCCCGCGCACTTCCAGGTGGTGCTCGGGACGACGAACCCGCAGCGGGTCCGCGATTCTGCAGCCGGCTCGGACGTCGAGCTCAGCCGCGAGGAGTGGTACCGCGTCCTGACGGCGGCAGGCCACACCGTCCCCTGACGCAGGAGGCCTGACGCCTGACCTCCGGGCCTCCTCCCACCGGGAGGGCCACGTCCCACCGGGCCCCGACCTGTCGCCTCAGCGCGTCGGGTCGGGGTCCTCGTCGTGGTCCCGCAGCGTCGGCGCCGCGGTCGGGTCGGTCGTCCCGCCGGACACGACCTCGATCCGGAACCCGAACGCAGCCGGGTCCTCGTCGAGCTCGAGCCCGTCGCCGCTGACCTGGTCCTCGGGGATGGCGCGACCCTTCGACGGGTCGAACGCGCTGCTCATCGACATCCGACGAGCATGCCCGGCGTCCCCGGGAGTCGCCGCAACGTCGGCTGGCTAGGAGCCGAGGTCCTCGGGGTGCAGGCGGTCGCCGGGGTGGGGCGTGCGGAAGACGGGCCCGCCGCCGGCCTCGTCCTCGTCGTCGTGCCGGACCGGGGAGTCACCGGGGTTCCCGGTCGCCTCGGACCCGGAGACGTCGGCGCCGGAGGGCTCGGAACCGGAGGACTCGTGCCCGCCGGAGGCCCCGCGGGCTTCCTCGACCTCGAGTTCGTCCTGGTCGGAACCGTCCACGGGGACGTCGCTGCCCTGCTGCATGGGATCGAACGGTGCGCTCATCGACATGGGTCGAGTGTGCTCCTCGCAGGTGGACAGCGCGTCCGGACTGTCCGTCGGGCGTCAGCCCCGGCCGGGAGCGTCGCCGGACTTGCCGGGTCCGCCGCCGGGGCCACCACCCGGTCCACCGTTCCCGGTGCCCTTGCCCGGGTTCGCGGGGACCTCCTGCGAGGTCGTGTCGACGCCCGTGTCCAGGGGCTCCTCGACCGGCAGACTCGTCTCGACGCTGGGCTCCGGGACCGGGACCGACGAGGGCAGTTCCTCGGCCGGCTCGCTCGGCTGTTCCTCCGCGGGCTCGCTCGGCTGCTGCTCGGCCGGCTCGCTCGGCTGCTGCTCGGCGGGCTCGCTCGGCTGCTGCTCCGCGGGCTCGCTCGGCTGCTCCTCGGCCGGCTCGCTCGACTGGTCCTCGGTGGGCTGCTGTTCGGCGGGCTCGCTGGACTGGGTGGGAGCCGGCGTCCCGTCGTCCCGGCCGAGGGCGAGCGCTGCGACCAGCACCCCGGCGACCAGGAGCACGGCGAGGACGATCACCGGCAGCACCCAGCGCTTCCGCTCGCGCTCCTCGGGCGCACTCCCCGACGGGCCGGCCGGGACGGCAGCGGTACCCGTCCGTCCACCCGCACCGCCGGCGGCACCGGCACCGGCCGGCGTCCCGAGCACCGTGGTCGCGACGTCGTCGTCAGCGCTGCGTGCGGACTGCGTCGGCAGGCGGCGGGTCGCCGTGTCCGCATCGGAGGCTCCGCTCACCGGCATCGCACGGGTCGCGGCGTCCGCCGACGCGGCTCCCGCTCCGGCCGCGGCGGCCGCCCCGACCGCCCCGCCAGCGGCAGCCGCCTTCGTGAGCGCCCCCGGGCCTCCCGGCAGGAGCTGGGTGGCGGGCGCGACGTCGTCGCGGCCGAGTGCCCGGAGCCGCGCCGCCGCTTCCGCGGCGGACGGACGGTCCTCCGGGTGCTGCGCGGTCATGACGTGCAGGAGCGTCCGCCACGCCGTCGGCAGGTGTTGGTCGATCTCGGGAGCCCGCGCGAGTCGGGCGGTGGCTGCCTCGACGGCGCTGCCGGGGAAGGCCTGCTTGCCGGTCAGGGCCTCGAGGAGCATGAGCCCGAGCGCGTACACGTCGGCCTCGCCGGTCACCGGCTGACCGAGGACCTGCTCCGGGGCCAGGTAGGCGGCCGTGCCGATCACGGTGCCGGTGCCCGTGACCCGGGCGGCGTCGCGGAGGAGCGCGATGCCGAAGTCGGCGAGCTTGACGTGCTCGCCGTCCTGCTCGAGCAGGACGTTCGCGGGCTTGACGTCCCGGTGCACGATGCCCTGCGCGTGCACGGCGGCGAGGCCCTCCGCGACCTGCGCCCCGACGCGGGCGGTCGTGACGGTGTCGAGCGGTCCCTCGCG
Source organism: Curtobacterium sp. MCBD17_008 (assembly GCF_003234475.1). Lineage (NCBI taxonomy): Bacteria > Bacillati > Actinomycetota > Actinomycetes > Micrococcales > Microbacteriaceae > Curtobacterium > Curtobacterium sp. MCBD17_008. The sequence continues at coordinate 232,406 of NZ_QKTK01000003.1, forward strand.
CAACCGGGTGGCGAGGTCACTGCCCGGGACGAGCTCCATGACGAGGAACGAGTCGCCGTCGGCGGTGTCGAGTGCCGCGTCGAACAGCGTCACGAGGTTCGGGCTGCGGAGCCCGGCGAGCACGTGGATCTCGGCCTCCGCGCGAGCCCGCTCGCCGTGGTCCACCGGGCCGATGCGGAAGAGCTTGACCGCGACCTCGCGTCCGAGCTGCTCGTCGACGGCGCGGTACACCGACGCCATCCCGCCGTGTCCGAGGGTCCCGGTCACCCGGTACCTGCCACCGATCAGCCGTTCTTCCATGCAGGGGAACCTACCGGGCTCAGCTGGCGAGCACGCGCAGCCGGGTCAGGACGGGGTGGGCTCCGCGCCCCGGTGCAGCGCCGTCAGGTACAGCCGGTGCGCGGTGATCACCACCGCGAGCCAGGCGAGGCCGAGTGCCCACGCCGCCAGGACGTCCGTCGTCCAGTGGTGCCCGAGGAACACCCGCGAGACGCCGACCGACAGGACGAACAGCGTGCCCGCGACGATCGTCCAGACCCGGGTCACGACGCGGCTCTGGCGGAGGAGCAGCAGGTACACGATGGTGCCGACGATGACGGTGGAGTTGAGGGTGTGCCCGGACGGGAACGACGGCGAGTGCTCGTACGGCGGGACGGCGTCGGACAGGGGCGGACGGCTGCGACCGATCAGGTCCTTGCCGGCGATGGTCATCGCGAGCGACCCGGCGCTGGCGGCGACGAGCAGGACGAGCGGCGTCCACGCGCGGCGCTGGACCGTGAACCCGATCAGGAAGAACACGGCGACGATCGGCATCCCGATGGTCCCGGCGATGTCGGTCCACCACGTGACGCCCTGGTCGAGCACGGGCGAGCGGAGCGTCAGCATCCAGTCGAGCACGGGGCGGTCGAGCACGGCGACGTCGTCGGCCTCGCGCACGGCGTCGTAGACCTCGGACGCGGCCCAGGTCGCGGTCGTCGCGATGCCGATCCCGACGAGCAGCGTCAACACGAGCAACGGGAGGGCGCCGTACCGTCGACCGAGGGCGGCCCACCCGTCCGCGACCGACCGGCCGGCGCGGGTCCGCCAGCGGGTGAGGTCGACGTCGCCGACGGTCCGGTCGGCGCGCTCGCGGTCGGCGCCGCCGATCACGGGGGTCCGACCGGAGGGGGTGTCGTGCTGTTCCATCCGACCAGCCTGGACTCCCGTGGCTGTGCAGGCCCGGCCGACGGTGCGGCTACTTCGCCTCGGAGTAGGCGTCGACGACCGCCACCGACAGCGGGAAGGTGACCGGGAACCCGCCGAACATGATCCGCCCGGCGTCGACCGCGGCGGCGCGGACCTGCTCGGCCACCCACTCGGCGTCCGCGGCGGGAGCGTGCACGACGAGCTCGTCGTGCACGAAGAACACGATGTGTGCGCCGGTGGTGACGGGCCCGGACGTCCTGGTGGCGAGCCGGGTGCGGAGGCCGCCCATCCAGGAGAGCGCCCACTCCGCCGCCGTCCCCTGCACCACGAAGTTCCGGGTGAACCTGCCCCAGCTCCGGGCTCGCGACTCGACGGCCCGCTGCATGCCCGGCGACCCCTCCACCGAGTAGGCGCGGTTCCTCGCCTCGAACCAGGACGGGTCGGGGACCGGGGAGGTCCTGCCGAGCCGCGTCGTCACGGGCTCGCCGCGTTCCCCGGCCCGGGCCGCCTGCTCGACCAGGTCGAGCGCACGCGGGAAGGCCCGGGCGAGCCGCGGGACGAACCGGCCGCCCTCGCCCTGGGTGGCGCCGTACATCGCCCCGAGCATCGCCATCTTGGCCTGCTGCCGGGTCTGCACGGCACCGGACGCCACGACCCCGTCGTACAGGTCCTGCCCGTCGCCGGCGGCCGCCATGGCGGTGTCGCCGGACATCGCGGCGAGGACCCGCGGTTCGAGCTGCGCTGCGTCCGCGACGACGAGCTTCCACCCGGGGTCGGCGACCACGGCGGCCCGGACCTGCTTCGGCAGCTGCAGGGCGCCGCCGCCGTTCGCGGCCCACCGTCCGGTGACGACCCCGCCGACGACGTACTCGGGGTGGAACCGGCCGTCCCGCACCCACTCGTCGAGCCAGGTCCAGCCGTTCGCGGTGAGCAGCCGGTACAGCCGCTTGTACTCGAGCAGCGGTTCGATCGCCGGGTGCTCCAGGTGCTGCAGCTCCCACTTCCGGGTGCTCTCCACGACGAGCCCGGCCCGCCGCAGGGACCGCAGGACGTCCGCGGGTGAGTCCGGGTTGAGGCCGGGGTCGTCGAGCCGCTCGCGCAGGACCTCGGTCAGGTCCTCGAGCTTCCGCGGACGGACGCCGTACGGGACCCGTGGCCCGAGGGCGTCGGCGAGCAGGCGCTCGTGCACGTCCGTCCGCCAGGGCAGGCCGGCGTGCTTGACCTCGGCCGCGACGAGCGCGCCGGCGGACTCGGCCGCCAGCAGCAGTCGGAGCGCGCCCGGCTCGGTCGAACCGGCCACGGCGTCGAGCTGCGCCCGCAGCTCGGCGACCGGGTCGAGGTCGTCGGCCGGGGCGAGCGCGAACAGGTCGTCGTCGAAGAGCGACGCCTGCGTGGCCGGCGCTGGCCGGGCCTCCACGACGGCCGGTGCGTCCCAGCCGCTCTCCGGCGCCTGCGCGAGGGCGGACCCGCGGCTCGCCAGGGCGGTCCGGAGGACCCGGTGTCCCAGACGCAGGTCGACACAGCGGGCGACCCGCCCGCCGGCGGCGAGCACCGCGGGGTACCAGCGCGCGGTGTCGGACCAGACCCAGCGGACGCCCGGTCCGTCGGTCGCGGCGACGAAGGCCGGGAGGTCCGACTCGGCCACCCGTGTCGGCTCGCCGTCCGGCTGCCCCGCGTCCGTCAGCGGCGTCGCGGTGACGCGGCCGTCGGCGGCGGCGAGGACGAGGTGCACGGGTCGATTCTGCCGTGCGCCACCGTCCGCCCCGCACCGGGCGGTGCGCTCAGTCGCCCGGGCGGACCGCAGCGCTGTCGGCGACGTCGATGCGGACGTCGCCGGACTCGGTCTCCTCGACCTCCACGCGGGGTGCCTCGTCGTGCTCGTCGGACCCGGACATCCGGCGGAACGTGTCGTGCCGACGCTCCTCGAAGGTCATGTCGACGCCGTCGTCCAGGTGGTCTCGGTCGGGTGCGCTCATGCGGGCGACGGTACGCCGACCGGAGCGGTCCCGGCGCGCTCGGACCAGTGCCCGCCAGCGGCCCACCGCTCCTGGACCGCACGCTGGAGCCGACCCGAGGGCACCGCCCGACGCGCGGACGCCAGGTCGGTGCCGAAGACGAACTTCGCCACGGAGACGTCACCCGCCCCGTGCGGATCGGCCGGTCCCGGCAGCAGCGCGAACCGGGCTGCGAAGCGCGCGGTGTTCGACGACGGGCCGAGGACGGCAGCGACCTCGGGGTCGAGCAGCCACGACGAGCACACGAACGTGTCGACCGTGGACGCCGGGTCGAGCCGCCGGAGCACGGTGGGCGCGGCCGCGAACGACCGGTCGCATGCGTCCGGGTCGAGCGGTCCCGTCTCCGGCACGTGCACCCCCCACGCCGGCGTCCCGTCCGGCAGCCGGGCGGTCCGCTCGAACTGGAGGCGCCCCACGGCCACCACGCGGCCGGTCGCCACCTGGACGAGCCAGTCGAGACCCGTGCCGTCGAGCCCGTAGCGGCCGACCTTGCGGTCGACGTCGGCGACGCTCGCCGCGGCGTCCTCCGGGCTGCAACCGTGGGTGACGAGCCACTGCTCGGTGACCGGCAGCACCGCACGGAGGGCTCCGAGGAGGGCGGCCTCCCGGCGCGTCGGGCCGAGGTGGGCCACGGCGTCCTCGAGCGCCGGAGCCAGCCCCGCTGGTTCCCCCGGCGAGCCGACGGCGGCGGTGAGGAGCGCGACGGGGTCGGGGCGGGCCTCCCGTCCGTCGTCGGCCGGACTCACTTGAGACCGGAGGAGGCGAGCCCGTCGATCACCCGGCGCTGCAGCACGATGAACATGATGAGCACGGGCGCCATCGCCATCAGGCTCGCTGCCATCAGCACCGGGTAGTTCACGGTCCGGTCACTCGACAGCGTCGCGAGCCCGGCGGCCAGGGGCATGGCCTCGGCACGGGTCGACACCACGAGGGGCCAGAGCAGTTCGTTCCACGACCAGAGCACGGTGGTGATCGCGAGCACGCTCATGGACGGTCGCGCCAGGGGGAGCATGATGCGCCAGAACGTCTGGAACGGGTTCGCACCGTCCATCCGGGCAGCCTCCTCGAGCTCGGCGGGCATGTTGAGGAACGCGGTCCGCATCAGGAACGTGCCGAACGCGCTGAACAGCCCCGGCGCGACGATGCCGGCGAGGGTGTCGAGCCAGCCGAGTCCCTGCACGATCTGGTACTGCGAGATGAGGTAGACCTGCGACGGCACCAGCAGGATCGACAGCACGATCCCGAGGATCAGCCCACGGCCCCGGAACCGCATGCGCGCGAAGGCGTAGCCGGCGAGCGTGCACAGGACGATCTGCGCCACGGTCCGGATGAGCGTCACCCAGATCGACGTCCCGAGCTGGCTGAGGAACGGCAGCCGCTCGAACACCTGCGCGAAGTTGTCCCACTGCAGCTGACCCGGCCAGAACACCGGCGTCGGGGAGGTCACCTGCGCGTTGGTCGACAGCGACATGATGATCTGCCAGAGGAACGGGAACGCCATCACGAACCCACCCACCCCGAGCACCACGTGGATCCACCAGTGGCTGCCGCCGCGGCGACCGGGACCTGCCTGGCCACGGACCCGGCTCCGGCTGGCGGCCGAGGCGGCCGCCGAGAGCTTGCTGCCGTGCGCTTCGATGATGCCGGTCATGACTGCACCCACTTCTTCTGGACACGGAACTGGACGACCGTGATGATGCCGATGAGCAGGAAGATGACCATCGCGATCGCCGCCGCGAAGCCCTTGTCGCCGTCGACGAACCCGGAGTTGTAGAAGTAGAAGACGAGGGACATCGTCTCCGGGACCACCGGGTTCAGCGGGCCGAGGATCGCGTAGAGCAGGTCGAACAGCTGGAAGCTCGAGATGGTCGTGACGATGAGCACGAAGAAGATGCTCGGGCTGAGGAGCGGCACCGTGACCGAGCGGAACTGCCGCCACCGGCTGGCGCCGTCGAGCTCGGCCGCTTCGTACAGCTCGGGCGGGATGTCCTTGAGCCCGGCTCCCAGGATGATCATCGAGAACCCGAGCGACGACCACAGCCCGACCAGCGAGACGGCGACGAGCGCGAAGCCCGGGGTCGAGATCCAGTACGGGCCGTCGATGCCGAACAGGCCGAGGAACGAGTTCACGATGCCGAAGTCGCCGTTGAACATGATGCGCCAGACCAGGGCGATCGCCGCCGGCATCGCGACGTAGGGCAGGAAGAACAGCACGCGGTAGAACTGTGCGAAGCGCAGGCCGGGGGTGTTCAGCAGGCTCGCGAGCCAGACCGCGATCGGGATGCCGAGCAGGACGATCACGGTGTAGACGATCGTGTTGCCCAGCGACTGGTAGAGCTGCGGGTCCGCCAGCAGTCGCGTGTAGTTCGCGAGTCCGGTGAAGCTCGCTCCGCCGAACACGCCCCAGCTCGTGAACGAGTAGTAGAACGTCTGGATGATCGGCCAGATGAAGAAGGTGCCGACGCCGATGAGCAGCGGCAGGACGAAGAGCCACGGCCAGAATCCGTCGCTGCGTGGGGCCCGCGTCGGCCGCGACGGGTCGGCGGGGCGGGTCTCGGGCGGCGGGGACGCCTGCGCGGCATCGGGTCGCTGGGTGTGGATCGTCATCAGGTCGCTCCTCGGCCAGGGCGGTCGGATCGGGTGGTCCGGGTGGTGCTGGGTGCTGCGGGTGGTGCGGACGTGTGGGTGCCGGCCGGTCGGGCGTGGGGCCCGACCGACCGGCTCGTCGTCACTCCTCGGCGAGTGCCGCGTCCATCTGCTGGGCGAGTTCCTTCGTCACCTGGTCGACGGGCTCGGAACCGTCGAACGCACTCGGCAGCAGGTTCGTCTCGAGGGTGTTCCACGCGGCGGTGTTCTTCGACACCGGCAGCGGCTTGGCGTAGTCGACCGCGTCGAGGAAGACCTGCAGGTCGGCATCGGGCATGGTCTTCGTGAAGGCGTCCTGCGTGCCGGTGTAAGCGGGGATGACGGCGCCCATGTCGCCCTGCTGCTGCTGGGCGGGCTTGCTGGCCAGGTAGGCCTGGAGTGCCTGCGCGGCGGCCTTCTCCTTCGAGCCCTCCGCGACGACGTTCGAGACGCCGTGGATGACGGTCGCCTGCTCCTTGCCCTTCGGCAGCGGGTAGGCGACGACGTCCTTCTCGAGGTCGGATCCGATGAGCGCGGAGCGGAACCAGCTGCCGCCCTGGTACATCGCGACCTTGCCGGAGGTGAACCACTGGTCGGCCGTGGTGTCGGTCAGCTGCTTGATCGAGGGCGAGGCCCCGGACGCGATCAGGTCGGTCCAGAAACCGATGCCCTCCTGCGTGGCCTTCGAGTCGTACCCCGACTCGTCGCCGTCGATGACCGAGCCACCGGCCTGGAAGATCGTGTCGTAGTAGGTGGTCTGCCCGTCCATGCCCGCGGCGGCGCCGTACGCACCGTCCGACTTCAGCTTCTCGGAGAGCTCGGCACCGGTCTCCTGGAAGTCGTCCCAGGTCCAGTCCTTCGACGGCATGGCCACGCCGGCCTTCTCGAACAGGGCCTTGTTCATCCAGACGCCGATGGTGTCGAAGTCCTTCGGGACGCCGTACTGGGTGCCGTCGTACGTGTAGAGCTTGTTGAGCGCTGGCGAGTAGTTCTCCGGGTCGATCGCGCCGGACTTCACCTCGCCGGTGATCGGGGCCAGCTTGCCGTTCGCTGCGTACAGCTGGAAGTTCGGGCCGTTCATCCAGAAGAGGTCGGGGAGCGTGTTGCTCGAGCCCTGCGTCTGCAGCTTCGTGAAGTAGCTGGCGTACGGCGTGACGTCGACGTTCACCGTGATGTCGGGGTACTCCTCGTTGAACCCCTTGATGTTCGCCTTGATGGCCTTCACCTGGTTCTGGTCCCAGACGGCGTACGTCAGGTTCGCCTTCGTGTCCTTCGCGACCTCACCGGAGCCGGAGTCCGAGGACCCGGCGGAGGACTGGCTGCTGCATCCGGCGAGGAGCGCGACGGCGCTGACGGCGGCAGCGAGACCGAGCAGTGCGCGGCGGCGGCCGCGGCCCGGACGGGCGGTTGGAGCGGTCATCGGGTGGTCCTTTCGGGGACGTCGTCGCGGTCGGGAGCGGTCGCGAAGTGTCGGAGGGTTGCGTCGGGGAGGGGCGGCACGTCGATGGGGACGGAGCCGTTGCGGAGCGAGCGGGTGGCGAGTGCCCCGGCGGCGACGGCGGCGCGCGCCGCGATCGGGGACAGGGTGGTCGGCTCGCCGAACGCCAGGGAACGGAGGAACTCGGTCACGGTGAGCAGGTCGGCGTCGGCGTGGCCGTCCTCGACGCCGTCGATCGGGTACTCGACGTCCCCGGCCACGTCCCAGTTCCGGCGGTGGTTCCACACCTTGACCACGCCGCCGCCGGTGTCGCCGATGTTCTCGAGGCGCCCGTGGGTGCCGATGACCGTGTAGTTCCGCCAGTAGTCGGGCGTGAAGTGGCACTGCTCGTAGCTGGCCTGGACGCCGTTGTCGAGCGTCATCATGACCATCGACACGTCCTCGACGTCGACGACGGGGTTCAGGCCGGTCTGCTCGGCGGGCGGCCAGTTGTCGAACGAGAACCAGTCGGTCATGAGTTCGCCGCTGCGGTCCCGGCGGTCGGTGACGTCCCCGTAGACGGAGAGTGACCCCATGCCGACGACCCGGCTGGTGTAGGCGCCGGCGAGCGCGTGCACGACGTCGAGGTCGTGGCTGGCCTTCTGCAGCAGGAGCGAGTTCACCCGGCTGCGGTCGGCGTGCCAGTCCTTGAAGTAGTAGTCGCCGCCGTTGCCGACGAAGTGGCGGACCCAGACGGCCTTGACCTCGCCGATCTCACCGCGTGCGATCACGTCGAGCATCAGGCGCACCACGGCCGCGTGCCGGAAGTTGTGGCCGACGTAGAGCGGGGTGCCGGTCTCGGCGGCGGTGTCGAGGACGGCGTCGGCGTCCTCGACCGTGATGGCGAGGGGCTTCTCGAGGTAGACGGCGATGCCGGCCCGGAGCAGGTCGATCGCGATCTCGGCGTGGGTCCAGTCCGGGGTGGTGACGATCGCGGCGTCGACGGCGTTCGGGGCACCGTCGGTCCCGATCAGTGCGCGGTGTCCGTCGACGACGGTGGCGTCCGGCCAGGCCTCGGCAGCGCGCTGCCGGCCGGCTTCGGTGACGTCGGCGGCGGCCACGATCCGGGCGTCGACCCCGTCGGCGTCGAGCCCGGCGGCGGCCACGTGGTCCGCGATGTACGACCGCTGGCCGATGCCGACCACGCCGACTCGGAGTGTGCGGGTGCTCGTGGTGCTCATCTCGCTCCCTTGCGTGATTGTGACGGCCATGATGCCAAATCGATCATGAATGCACAATATGTGCTCATGGATCGCTCACGGAAGCGCGATGCGGGGGTTTTACACGCCGGTAACGTTCCCGCCCTCCGTCCGGAGGCGCGGGACGGGTCAGCGGGTCAGTCCGCGACCACGAGCTCCGTGCCGGCGGCGGCCAGGTCCGTGGCGAACGACGCCGGGACGCCACGGTCCGTGACCAGGACGTCGATGCGGTCGAGCGGGCAGATGCGGGCGAAGGTGGACCGCTCGATCTTCGTCGAGTCGGCGACCACGATCACCCGACGACCCACCGAGGCGAAGTGCCGGCTGACCTCGGCCTCCCCCTCGTGCATGGTCGTGGCGCCGTACTGCCCCGTCAGCCCGTCCACGCCGAGCACGACCACGTCCAGCGCGAACTCGTCGAGCGTGTCCCGGACCAGCGGCCCGATCAGCTCGTAGGACTGCCGACGGGCGACTCCACCGGTCACGACGATCTTGACGTTGGCGCGGACCGACAGCTCGTACCCGATGTTCAGGGCGTTGGTGACGATCGTGATGCCGTACTCGCCGTCGGCGCGGATGAAGCGCTCGCTCTTGCCCAGTTCCCGCGCCACCTCGGTCGTCGTGGTCCCGCCGTTCAGCCCGACCGTGTCGCCGGGGGCCACGAGGGCTGCGGTCGCCCGGGCGATCGCCGTCTTCGCCTCGGCCTGGCGGGCGATCTTGTACTGCAGCGGGAGCTCGTACCCGGCGCCGAGGGCAGCGGCGCCCCCGTGCGTCCGGGTGACGAGGCGCTGGTCGGCAAGCGTGGCGAGGTCGCGGCGGGCGGTGGCGGCGGAGATCCCGAGCTCGTCCCCGATCTCGGTGATCGAGACGTTGCCACGGTCACTCACCAGCTCGAGGAGGGCGTTGAGCCTCTGCTGCGGGGTCATGGCGTCATCCTACGGGCGCGTCTCCACCGGTCGCGTGATCGGAAATGACGTTTTGCACTTGCATCGAGCACGATCGATCGTCATGCTGGCCGGTATCCGATCACACGGATCGGTCCGACCGGAAGGACACCATGTCCGACACCTTCGTGGGCGCCGAGCTGGCATCGCAGCCGGACTCCTGGCGCTCCGCCGCGGCCCTGCTGCCCTCGTTCATCGACGTCCTGCCCCAGCCGGGTGAGCGCGTCGCCGTCATCGGCTGCGGCACGAGCTGGTTCATCGCGATGAGCTACGCCGTCGCCCGCGAATCAGCGGGCCTCGGACAGACCGACGCGTTCGCCGGCTCCGAGTACCCCGTCGACCGGCAGTACGACCGCGTCGTCACCATCTCGCGCTCGGGCACGACCACCGAGATCATCGACCTGCTCCGTGCCCTGCCGGAGCAGCGCACCGTGCTGATCACGGCCGTACCGGACAGCCCCGCTGCGGCGGACGCGGACGCCGTCGTCGCGCTGCCGTTCGCCGACGAGCGCTCCGTGGTGCAGACCCGCTTCGCGACCACGGCGCTCGCGCTGCTCCGCGCCTCCCTCGGCGACGACGTCGAGGGCCTCGCCGACCAGGCCGAGACCGCGCTCACCCTGCCGATCGACGACCTGCTCGACGCCGAGCAGGTGACGTTCGTCGGCCGTGGCGCCGCGGTGGGCCTGACGTCCGAGGCTGCCCTGAAGACGCGTGAGGCCGCACAGTTCTGGGCCGAGTCGTACCCGGCGATGGACTACCGCCACGGCCCGATCGCGATCGCACAGCCCGGTCGCCTGGTCTGGTCCCTCGGCGCCGTGCCGGACGGTCTCGCCGACGAGGTCGCCGCCACCGGTGCCCGCCTCGTGCACCACGACCTCGACCCGCTCGCCGGACTCGTCGTCGTCCACCGGTTCGCCGTCGCCCTCGCGGAGCGCCGCGGGCTCGACCCGGACCACCCGCGATCGCTGACCCGTTCGGTCATCCTCACCTGATGACCGCGCGCGGGGCGGTGCTCGGAGTCGACGTCGGCGGCACGGGCATCAAGGCCCGACTGACCGCGGACGACGGACTGGTGCTCGACGAGCAGCGTGTCCCGACTCCCCGCGACGACCCCGCTGCCGATGCCCTCGCCGTCGTCGTGGCCGAGCTCGCCGTGCGCGCCGGTTCGGTCGCCCGACAGCACGGCACGGGCCTCGGCGCCGTCGGCCTGGTCGTCCCCGGAGTGGTCGACGAGGCCGCCGGCCGCTCGGTGCTGTCGGTGAACCTCGGCTGGCAGGACGTGCCCGTGCGCCAGCGGGTGGCCGCGGCGCTCCGGGCGTCGGGCACCGACGTCCCGCTCGCGTTCGGCCACGACGTCCGCGCCGGGGCACTCGCGGAGGTGCGGGCCGGGGGACTCGACCGCGGCACGGTCGCGTTCGTCCCGGTCGGCACCGGGCTCGCGAGCGCCCTGGTCGTCGACGGCCGGGTCGTCAGCGGTGACGGCTGGGCCGGCGAGATCGGCCAGGTCCGCATCCCCCACGGGCCGCTCGCCGGCCTCCGGGTCGAGGAGGTCGCCTCGGCCGGTGCCGTCGCCCGCCGGTGCGGCGTACCGACCGCGCACGCGGCGATGCTCCGCGTCCGCGACGGCGAGCTCCGTGCCCGGCAGGTGTGGGACGACTGCGTCGACGTGCTCACGGACGCGCTGGCCTGGCTGACGGCCGTCGCGGGCTGTCACACGCTGGTCATCGGCGGTGGACTCGCGCAGTCCGGCCCGCTCCTGCTCGACCCGCTCACCGCGGCGCTGACGGACCGGTTGGTGGGCGTCAGGGTCCCGGCCGTCGTCGGTGCACGGCACGGCGACGCAGCTGGCGCGATCGGTGCGGGCCTCCTCGCCGAGGAGCTGCTGGAACGAGACCTGCCGACCCGCCACCGGCGGGACGACGACCGCTCGCAGCAGCACGACGACGGGCCCACGGCGGTGTCGGCGTGACGACGCTCGTCCGCGCGCCACGGGTGGTCACCGCCGAGGCCGACCTGGTCGACGGCTGGATCGCGGTGACGGGGGGTCGTGTCACCGCGGTCGGGAGCGGCCCGGCGCCGACGTCCGACCGCGTGCTCGAGGCACCCGGCACCGTCGTCCCGGGGTTCGTCGACCTCCATGCGCACGGCGCCCTCGGTCACGACTTCGCCTCGTGCTCGGCCGACGAGGCCCGCGCCGCCGCCGCGCACCACGCCGGACTCGGGACCGCGCACCTCGTCGCCTCGATCGCGACCGGGACCGTCCCGGACACGGTCGCCGCGCTCCGCCGCCTCCGACCGCTCGTCGCCGACGGGACCCTCGCCGGGCTGCACCTGGAGGGGCCGTGGCTGTCGCCCGCTCGACGCGGCGCGCACGCGGTGTCCCTGCTGCACGCGCCGACCGCCGGCGAGGTCGACCTCCTGGTCGACGCCGGCGGCGCGGCCCTCCGGGTCGTCACGCTCGCACCCGAACTCCCCGGCGCGATCGACGCGATCCGCCGACTGGTCAACGCCGGGGTCGTCGCCGCGATCGGGCACACCGACGCCGACACGGAGCAGGTGCAGCGAGCGGCCGACGCCGGCGCGACCCTGGTCACCCACCTCTTCAACGGCATGCCCCCGCTGCACCACCGTGAGCCCGGTCTGGTCGGGGTCGCCCTGGCGGACGAGCGGCTGACCGTGGAGTGCATCGTCGACGGCCACCACCTGGACCCGGTCGCCGTCGACCTGGTCCGCCGCGCCGCCGGTGACCGCATGGTCTTCGTCTCGGACGCGATGGCCGCCACCGGCTGCGCGGACGGGGCGTACCGGATCGCCGGGTCCGACGTGGTCGTCGAGGGCGGTGTCGCGATGCTCGCCGACCGGTCCTCGCTGGCCGGCAGCACCATCACCGTCGGCGACGCCGTCGCCCGGGTCCTCGCCGCTCGTCCCGACAGCGACCGTCCCGGCCACGTCCGGGAGGCCGTGGTCGCCTCGTCCGTCCGGGCGTCCGCCGTGCTCGGCCTGCGTCCACCACTCACCGTCGGTGCTGCGGCCGACCTGGTCGTCATCGACCCCGCCGGCCGTCCCGTCGTCCTGGAGGTCCCCGCGTGATCGTCGTCCTCACCCCGAACCCGGCGGTCGACGTGACCTACCGCGTCGCCGAACAGTCCGTGGGCGTCACCCAGCGCGTGCTCGACGTCGCCCGCCGACCGGGCGGGAAGGGCGTCAACGTGGCGCGGGTGCTCGACGCCGCCGGCGTGGCGACGACATCGGTCCTGCCGCTCGGCGGGACCACCGGCGCCTGGACCGCCGCGGCCCTGCAGCGCGACGGACTCGCGGTCACCGCGGTGCCGGTCGCCGGGGACACGCGCACCACGGTCACGGTCGTCGACGACCTCGTGCACCCGACGATGTACGGCGAACCCGGACCCGCGGTCACGGCGAACGAATGGGCCGCGGTGGGCGTCGCACTCCGCCGCAGCTGGGCCACGGCGTCCGCGTTCGTCGTGTCCGGGTCCCTCCCGCGCGGCACCGACCCCGACGTGGTGCGCGCCTGGGTGCGCGACGCGGTCGACGCCGGGGTGCTCGTCGTGGCCGACCTGTCGGGTCCGGCGCTGCTCGAGGCCGCGTCCGCCGGGGCGTCGATCTGCAAGCCGAACCGCGACGAGCTCCTCGACGCCACCGGCGCCCGGGACGAACGGACCGGCGCCCTCGACCTGCTCGCACGCGGAGCCGGGATGGTCGTCGTCTCCGCGGGTGCCGCGGGCATCAGTGCGCACACGCTCACCGGAGTCGTCACCGTCCCGGCCGTCCCCGACGTCCACGGCAACCCGACCGGCGCGGGCGACGCCGCGACGGCGGGGCTCGTCCTCGCCCTCACCGCCTCCGGCAGCCGCACCACGTCGGGCGCCCCGCGCTCGGACCTCCTCGGGCACGACCCCCTCGGGCACGACGTCGTCCGCCACGCCCTGCGTTCCGCCGCGGCGTACGGCGCCGCCGCGGTCCTGCGTCCCGTCGCGGGCGAGGTCGACCTCGACGCCGTCGACCGATTCCTGACCCAGCTCGACCGAACCGGGAGCACCACATGACCACCGCCCTCGCCCTCACCGGCCTCCTCGACACCGCCCGCACCGCCCGCCGGGGCGTCGGCGCCTTCAACGTCGTCCTCCTCGAGCACGCCGAGGCCATCGTTTCCGGTGCCGAGCAGGCCGGACTGCCGGTCGTCCTGCAGATCAGCGAGAACTGCATCCGCTACCACGGTGGGGTGACGCCGATCGTCACCGCGACCCAGGCGATTGCACGATCCGCCGACGTGGCGGTCCTGGTGCACCTCGACCACGTCGAGGACCGCGCACTCGTCCACGCCGGCATCGACCTCGGCGTCGACTCGGTCATGTACGACGGCTCGCACCTCGACTACGACGCCAACCTCGCCGCGACCCGGGAGCTCGCCGACGCGTGCCACACCGCCGGGATCGCGATCGAGGCCGAACTCGGCGAGGTCGGTGGTAAGGACGGTGTCCACGCACCCGGCGTCCGCACCGACCCGGACGACGCCGCCGCGTTCGTCGCGGCGACCGGTGTCGACGCCCTGGCGGTGGCCGTCGGCACCTCCCACGCGATGCAGACCCGTGAAGCGTCCGTCGACCGGGACCTGGTCGGCCGGCTGCGGGCCTCCGTCCCGGTGCCGCTCGTCCTGCACGGTTCGTCGGGCCTGTCGGATGACGAGCTCCGCGGTGCCGTCCACGCGGGCATGACGAAGATCAACATCTCCACGCACCTGAACGGCCTGTTCACCCGGGCGCTGCGGGACGTCCTCGACGACCGGCCGGACCTCGTCGACCCGCGCCGCTACGTCGCCGCGGGTCGGGACGCCGTCGCCGCCGAGACCGCCCGGCTGCTCGCGCTCCTGGCCGGCTGAGCCGGAGGAGCACCACCGGCGGACCCGCCGTCGGTCACGCGGAGCACGTCGAGCGGTCCGGTCCGCTCAGCCCCGGGTGCGGCTCGCCCAGACCACCGTCGTGCCCTTCCGGAGCACCAGGTTGCCGTCCGACTGCATCCGCAGGACCATGCCGGCTCCCCCGCGCTCCGCCGTGCCGGTGGACCACCGCGTCTGGCCGAACGGACTCGCGAGCACCAGGTCGCCGCTCGGCAGCAGCAGGAGGGACGCCCCCGCGCCACCGCCGGACCGCCGGGACAGCACCCGGTTGCCGGAGCCGATCACCAGGTCCCCGTCGAAGCGCATGGTGAGCCGCCGGCCGCCGGAGGCGTCCCGCAGCGACTGACCCGGGACGAGCGTGGCCCCGGGGACGAGCCGGTCCGCACCGGGGGCCCGGTTGTGCCACAGCACGGCACCGTCCCGTGCGGTCACGCGGACGTCGCCGGCGTCGGTCACCGTCAGACGTGCGCCGCCGGAGGTGGTCCGTGCGGACGTGGACCAGAGGACCGCACCGGACGGCGCCACGACGGCGAGCCGCCCGGTGGTGCCGAGCCGCAGACCGGCACCCGCGGCACGCCCGCTGCTCTGCCAGAGCCGGCGGCCGTTGCCCCACTCGACCAGCGAGCCGTCCGCCTGCACGTCGAGCCAGTACTGGCCGTTCGGCGAGTGGATCGACGTCCCGGACGGCATGGTCCGGGTCCCCGAGGTCACGGCCGTGGCGCCCGCTCCCGCCGCGGCCGCGGTGGTGGTCGGCCGCGTGCAGTCCGCCGCGGTCGGGAGGAGCCGTCCGAGGGCGGACCACTTCGGCGAGCCGAGCCCGGTCGCCGCGTCCCAGCCCCGGGTAGCGGGCGCGGTGCCGTTGCTGCCGGTGACGACGTCGCGGAACGCGGTCGGGTTCGCGTACAGCGCCTGGTGCACGTCGCCCACGCCGACGGCACACCCACGTGCGGTCAGCGCGACGGCGAGCTGTCCGGCCAGCACCGGGGACGCCAGGCTCGTGCCGCCGCCGAGCACGAAGCCGTGCGCCGTCGACATGTACACCGCCGGACCCTTCGCCGGGTCGGCGAGCGCGGCGACGTCGGGCAGCATGCGCTTCGTGCCGGTGATGCCGGTGCCGGTCTGCCACGCGGGCCGGGCGTAGGCCGACGACGTGCCACCGCCGCCCGCGCCGAGGGAGTTCGACCACCCGGACTCGGTCCACCCGGCCTTCGTCCTGCTGAGCGACGTGCCGCCCACGGCCACGACCGCCGGCGAGGACGCCGGGTACGAGACGTCGCGGATGGTCGTCCTCGGGCCGGTCGGGCAGCGGGCGCCGTCGTCACCGGTGGCGGCGAAGACCGTGGCGCCGGCTGCGACGATCCGCGACAGCGCCGCGTCGAGCGCCGCCCGTGCCCCGGCCGGGGTCTGTGTCTCACAGCTGCCCCACGAGATGCTGACCGCGGTGATGCCGGCGGTGCGGACGTCGTCGGCGATGCGGCTGTAGGCGTCGTAGCTGCCCTGGAACGAGTTCGGCGTGACGTACACCCGCTGACGGGCGCCCGGCGCGACGGCGAGCAGCGCCTGCTGGTCGAGCGCGACCTCGGTCTCGCCCTGGTACCCGTCGCCCCGGTGCGGGTCGGCGCCGTCGACCGCGATCTGGTCGAGTGCGGGGAGCTTCCGTCCGGTCGCCGCGGCGTAGGCGCTCAGGTCGTTGCGGTCCCAGCCGGAGAACTGCACGGTCGCGACCGTCGCGCCGGCGCCCGCCGTGGCCGACCCCGAGGACCGGTACGCGCTCGCCAGGTCGGCAGGGGCGTACCCGGCGGGGACGGCCGCGTGCGCCAGCGCCGGGCGCACGTCGAGCCCGAGCACGGCGACGACGCTCCCGCCGAAGGACTGTGGCAGGGTCGGTTCGGCGGTCGGGTGCATGCCGTCGCCGGTGCCGACCAGGTCGACGCCGAACAGGGCCTCCGCCTGGGCTGCGGTGCCGTGCGCCTCGACCTCCCACGTGTCCGGGTCGGTCACCGTGAAACCGGCGTCGGTCAGCACGGTCCGAGCGCGCGACCGGGCGTCCTCGACCGGTGCAACCGCCGCCACGGCGTCCGCGCGCTGGTCGGCGGTGTCCCCGGTGGTCGCCCCGGGGAGCGCGGTGAGGGCGGCCGGGTCGACCGGCCGGAGCACGAGCGTCAGGTCGACCGCGGTGTCGCCGGGTGTCGCGCCGACGGTGGCGTCGGCCGGGGCGGGCACGCCACCGGTCGCGGGAGCGGGCACAGCGGTGCCGGCAGCAGGAGCGGTGGTCGCGGTGGCGGCCGCAGGAGCGGTGGCGGCGGGCAGCGCCTGCGCGGGGAGCCCCGTGCCGGTGACGGCGAGCGCCACCACGACGGCGGTGGCGAGGAGGGTCGGCGTGCGGGGTGACATGAGCGATCGCTTCCGGAGGTCGGCGACGACGGCCGTCCCTGACCGTCGGTCCGAGCGGTGACGGACGCTGCACGCTAACGCGGGGCGGCACGACCGCCGCAGCCCCAGTTCCGGGGGCTGCGGCCGCGGTTCAGCAGAGCGGGACGTTCACCGCGAGACCACCCATCGCGGTCTCCTTGTACTTCGTCGACATGTCGGCACCGGTCTGCCGCATCGTCTCGACGACCTGGTCGAGCGAGACGTGGTGCACCCCGTCGCCGCGCAGCGCCATCCGGGCGGCGTTCACGGCCTTGTTCGCGGCGATGGCGTTGCGCTCGATGCAGGGGATTTGCACGAGGCCGCCGATCGGGTCGCACGTCAGCCCGAGGTTGTGCTCCATGGCGATCTCGGCCGCGTTCTCCACCTGCTCGGGGGTCCCGCCCAGGACCTCGGCGAGCCCGGCCGCCGCCATCGACGCCGCGGAACCGACCTCGCCCTGGCAGCCGACCTCGGCGCCGGAGATGGAGGCGCGCTCCTTGTAGATCGAGCCGATCGCACCGGCGGTGAGCAGGAACCGCACGACGGCGTCGTCGCGTTCCGCCCGGGACCCGCGTGCGACCGGTCCGACGTAGGTCAGGGCGTAGGCGAGCACCGCGGGGATGATCCCGGCGGCACCGTTCGTCGGCGCGGTGACGACGCGGCCGCCCGAGGCGTTCTCCTCGTTGACCGCCATCGCCGTGAGGTTCACCCACTCCATCGCGAAGAGCGGGTCGTGGTCCGGGTCGTCACGCGTGAGCTGCTCGTACCAGTCGGCCGCACGACGGCGGACCTCGAGCCCGCCGGGCAGCGTGCCGGTGCGTCGGACGCTGCGCTCGACGCAGTCCTCCATCACGGCGTGGATGCGCAGGAGCCCGGCACGGACATCGTCCTCGCTGCGGTGCGCCGTCTCGTTGGCGAGCGCCACACCGCTGACCGGGAGGCCCGTGGTCGCGCAGGCGGACAGCAGCTCGGCTCCGCTGGAGAACGGGTACGGCACCGCGTCCGTCTCGACCGGGATCGCGGTGCCGGCGACGTCCTCGCCCGGCTCCTCGTCCCCGTCGCGGGCGATGAACCCACCGCCGATCGAGTAGTACGTCTCGACGGCGGTCTCGGTCCCGGTCGCGTCGAACGTCCGGAGGCGCATCGCGTTCGGATGCCGCGGCAGCATCGTCAGCGGGTGCAGCACGACGTCGGCGAGCCGGAACGGCACGACGGTCCCGCTCGCCAGCGTCAGGCGTCCGGTGGACTCGAGGGCGGCGAGCGCGGCCGTCATCACGTCGGGGTCGATGTCCTCCGGGCGGTGCCCCATGAGCCCGACCGCGACGGCGCCGAGCGTGCCGTGTCCGTGACCGGTCGAGGCGAGCGAGCCGTAGAGGTCGACGCGGATGGACTCGACCGGTCCGTCCGCCGTCCGCGCGGCGAAGTCGGCGGCGGCGCGCATCGGTCCCACGGTGTGGGAGCTCGACGGGCCGACACCGATGCTGAACAGCTCGAAGACGGAGACCGGCACGACGACGAGCCTACGCCGTCCGGACGGGACGGCCGGGCTCCGGAGCCGGCCCCGTGCGGGCGACCCCGGGGAGGTCAGCGGCGCTTCCCCTCGGTCGGCATCACGATCCAGAGCACCACGTAGGCGATCCAGAGCGGCCCGGGGAACAGGCTCAGCAGGACCCAGAGCACGCGGACGGCGGTGCGGGACCAGCCGAAGCGGTCGGCGATGCCGGCGCAGACCCCGGCGAGCAGGCGACCGGAGCGGGGACGGTGGAGTGTGTTCGTCATGTCCCCGACGCTACGGTGTCCCGCTGCACGGCGGCACCCGGCCGGCACCCCGCTGCTGGGTGGGGGCAACCCCACCCGCGCTGCACGGGCCTCCCGGCCGTCGCCCTAGGGGAGCAGGACGATCTTGCCGCGGGTGTGCCGCTCCTCGAGCTGGGCGTAGGCGTCCTGCACCGCGTCGAGCGGGAAGGTCGCGGCGATCGGGACCTCGATCGACCCGTCGGCGACCATGTTCGCGAGTGCCGACAGGATCTCCGGGTCGGCGGTGTCCGCGCTGCCGGACGCCTTCGCGCCCACCTCGGCCGCGGCGTCGAACGCGATGACGGTCTCGATGCGGTCAGCGGGGATCCCGAGCGTGATGCCGAGGTGCACGTACTCCGGGCCGAACGTGTCGATGAGCGCGTCGATGCCGTTGGTGGCGAGTCCGCGGATCCGGTCCTCGAGGCCGTCGCCGTACGCGACCGGGCGGGCCTTCTTCTCGCGCAGCCACTCGTGGTTCGCCTCGGAGGCGATCGCGATGACGTCGACGCCCTCGTTGGTGAGCAGCTGCGTGACGAACCCGCCCACGCCCCCGGCGGCACCGGAAACGACGACGGTCTCGCCGGGCCGCGGGTCGACGGCGCGGACGGCCGCCGCGGCGGTGGTGGCGATCACGTCGAGGCCACCGGCTGCCTCCCACGAGAGCAAGCGGGGCTTCGGGACGAGCTGCCCGGCGGGGACGGAGACGTACTCCGCCTGGCTCGAACGCTCCCACGACCACCCGAGGACCTCGTCGCCCTCCTCGAACCCGTCGACGTCGAGGCCGATCGCGGCGACGGTGCCGGCGAGGTCGGTGCCCTGCCCGGACGGCAGCCGTTCGGGGTCGTGGTCGTCGACGAGGCCCTGGCGGATCGCGGTCTCGCCGGGGTTGACGCCGGCGGCACGGACCTTCACGAGGACCCGCCCGGGGGCGACCTCGGGGACGGGGACCTCGGCCACGTGCAGGACCGAACGGTCGCCCCACTCGTCGAAGCGGACGGCGCGCATGGTGTCAGGGAGAGCAGTCATCCCGCGTCACGGTACGCCAGCACGCTGTCCCGCGCCCGGAGCGACACCACGTGGACCGCTCCATCGGCGGTGTCGTGGGACACTGGCGCCATGCCCATCCTCCACAAGGACATGCAGCTGTGCATCTCGCTCGCCGCCCGTCCGAGCAACATCGGCACCCGCTTCCACAACTTCCTCTACGACGAGCTCGGCCTCGACTTCGTCTACAAGGCGTTCACCACGACGGACCTGCCCGGCGCCGTCGCGGGGATCCGGGCGCTCGGCATCCGCGGCTGCTCGGTGTCGATGCCGTTCAAGGAGGACGTGATCCCCCTCGTCGACGAACTCGAGGAGTCTGCCCGCGCCATCCGCTCCGTCAACACGATCGTCAACGACGGGGGCGTCCTCACCGCGTCGAACACCGACTACGAGGCCGTCGCGTCGTTGCTCGACTCGCACGGCGTCGACCGTTCCGCACGGGTCCTGCTGCGCGGCTCGGGCGGGATGGCGAAGGCCGTCACCGCGGCGTTCCGTGGTGCCGGGTTCGAGTGCCTGACCGTCGTCGCCCGCAACGAGGCGACCGGCAGTGCCCTCGCCGACCAGTACGGCTACGCCTGGGTCGCGGACGAGGACGGCGCCGCCGACGCCGACCTGCTCGTCAACGTCACGCCGCTCGGCATGCGCGGCGACGACGAGGCGACGCTGTCGTTCACGCCGGAACGCATCACCGCCGCGCACACGGTCTTCGACGTCGTCGCGTTCCCCGCCGAGACGCCGCTCGTCCGGGCCGGTCGGGAGGCCGGTGCACACGTCATCACGGGCGCCGAGGTCATCGCGCTGCAGGCCGCCCGGCAGTTCGAGCGGTACACGGGCGTCGCGCTGACGGCCGACCAGGTCGCCCGCGCGAGCGCGTTCTCGCGGGAGGAGTAGCGCAAGGCGCCCCCGTCGCCGCGAGACGCCGTCGCCTCGCCGAGACGCCGCCGGATCCGGCGGCGTCTCGCGCAGGCCGCGGCGTCGCACGCGGACGGGGGCGTCCCGGTGCTCGGCAGCGTCAGTGGCTGCGCGCGCGCCCCGCGGCGACCCAGCCGAGTCGGCGGGCGGTCTCGTGGTTCCGGAACCAGATGCCGGGCTGCGCGATGAAGCCCGGGACGAGCGACCCGGGGCCCTTCACCGGGTTCTCGCGGATCGTCACACGGCAGCCGCGCGGGTGCGGCTCGACGTCGACCTCGACACGCGCCTCACCGACCGGCCAGCCCCGCGCCTGGATCACCATGTGACGTGGCTCGTCGTACTCGAGGACGGTCGTCGTGTCGTTGATGACGAACGGCCAGACGCCGAACGAGTGGTGGATCTCCGTGCCGACCGCGGGCCACCCCGGGTCCTCGCCGCGCATCCGGGACGCGCCGACCACCCACGTCGGGTAGAGCCAGCCGTCGCGGAGGACGTCGAAGACCTCTTCGGGGGTGCAGTGGATGATCCGGACGTTCTTCGCCATGTCAGCTCCTCGGTGCCAGGTCGACGTCCGCCGGCAGCCCGTAGGTGTGCCGGAGGGCGCTCTTCGCCGCGTGCCAGCCTGCCATGCCGTGCACCCCGGGCCCGGGAGCCGCGGACTGCGAGGCCAGGTACATGCCGCCGCCCATCCGCCACGGGTCGCTCGAGAGCACGGGACGCTTGACCAGCTGCCAGAAGCTCGCGGCACCGGAGGCGATGTCGCCGCCGGCGTAGTTCGGGTTGTACTGCGCCATGTCCGCCGCGGTCCGGCTGTTCGTCGCCACGATGGTGTCCCGGAAGCCCGGGGCGAAGCGCTCGATCTGGCGGATGACGGATTCCTGGTGGTCGACGGTCGAGCCGGCCGGGACGTGCGCGTACGCCCAGAAGACGTGACCGCCCTCCGGTGCCCGGCCCGGGTCGACGACGGTCGGTTCGGAGCCGAGGACGTACGGGCGATCGGGGTCCTGCCCGCGGGCGACCTGCGCCTCGGCCTCGGCGATCTCGGCACGCGTGCCGCCGATGTGCACGGTGCCGGCGCGTCGGAGCTCCCGGTTCGTCCACGGCACCGGCTCGGACAGTGCGAAGTCGACCTTGGCCGCTGCGTTGCCGAACCGGAACCGACGCAGGGCCCCGCGCTTCGGTGTCGGCAGCTGGTCCCCGGCGATGGCGAGCATGGTGGGGACGCTCGTGTCGAAGAACACCGCCTTGGCCGGGGTCAGGTCCCCGAGCGCGTGCACTTCGCGACCGGTCTCGATCGTGCCGCCGTGCGCGACGAGGTCCGCGGCGAGCGCGTCGACGATCGCCTGGCTCCCGCCGATGGGCACCGGCCACCCGCGGGCGTGGGCGTAGACGCCGAGCGAGAGTGCCGCGGCGGCCGTGGCGAGCGACGGCATGTGCTGGATGGAGTGCGCCGCGACGCCGCTGATCATCGCCGGGGCGACCTCGTCGCGGAAGCGTGCGTTCCACGCGCGGGTCCCCTGCTCGAGCGCACGGAGTCCGAAGCGGGCGACGGTCACCGGGTGTCGTGGCACGTGCAGCAGGGCGTCGGTGGCGAAGTCGGACACCTGGTCGGCGTTCCGCACGAGCGGGGCCATGAGCTGCCGGTAGGCGCGGCCGTCGAGGCCCAGGGCGTCGGCGGTCCGGTCGAGGTCCTGGTACGCGATGCCGGCCCGGCCACCGTCCAGGGGGTGGCCGAACTGCACCTCGGGCAGGCGGAGCTCGATCCGCTGCTCCATGCCGAAGGCCCGGAAGAACTCGGACTGCAGCGCCATGGGGTGCACGGCCGAGCAGACGTCGTGCAGGTAGCCCGGGAGGGTCAGTTCCTTCGTCCGGGCACCACCGCCGATGGTGTCGTTCCGCTCGACCACCTCGACGCTGAGCCCGGCGCGGGCGAGGGTCACCGCCGCGGCCAGCCCGTTCGGTCCGGCTCCGACGACCACCGCATCAACCATGCGGGTGAGCCTACGGAGCGGCGGCTGGACGTGGTACCGGCACCCGGTCAGCTCGTGGTGGTGTCCGCCTCGGCCGGGTCCGTGCCGTCGTCCGACCCGTCCACGTCCGTCGGGTCGTCGTCGCCCACCGGCCGGCCCGTGCCCACCGGGTGCTCGGCGACCAGGGCCGCGAAGTCCTCGTCGAGGAGCTGTTGCACGCGCTCCTCCCGCCCGATCTCGTAGTCGTCGGCCGGCCGCTGCGCCCACCCGAGTCGTCCGACGACCGTGGTGCCGATGTCGTCCCAGGCCCGGGCCCGGGCGGCCAGCACGATGCCGTCGACGAAGTACTGGTCGTCACGCCGGGCGTCGAGCCGCTCGGCGAGTTCCTCGTAGGTGGCCTCGCGCGTCCGGAGCTTCAGGTCGTCGCCGCGGCGGTAGTCGTGCTGGTGCTGCGAGCGGCCTCCCTGCTTGCTCGACCGGACCCGGATCGTCCGCATCCGCTCGGCGTCGGCACGCTGCTCCTCGGCCATCCGGTGCAGTTCCTGGCGGGCGGCGTCGGCGATGAGGGCGTGGTCGAAGTACCCCTGGTCGCGTAGGGCGTTCGTGATGATGCGGTTCGCCACGGCCACGGTGACGGCGGCCTTCGCGATGAGGAAGCCCTCGTCCACGGCGCGCTTCAGTTCGACCTGGCTGACGGGTCGGTCGCGCACGTCGGGCTTGCGTCGTCCGAACAGTGCCATGCGACGACGATACCGGCGACGGACGACGGTCCGCCCGGAGACGGACACGGATCACCGTCTGGAGGGACGCCACTGGTCCGCCCCGCCCGTACCGTCGAGGGCATGGTCATCACGGACGACTCCCAGCGCACCGACCTCGGCACCGCGAGCCTGGTGCTCGGCATCTGCTCACTGCTCGCGGGCTGGACGTTCGTCGCCCCCGTCGTCGGGCTCTGCCTCGGCATCGCGTCCCGCGGTCGGGAACGCGCCGCCCGCGGCCGTGCCGGGTGGGGGATCCTGCTGAACCTCGTCGCGCTGGCCTTCTGGATCCTGCTGTTCGTCTTCGGGCTCGGGCTGGGTGTCCTCGCCACCTGGCAGTCGGTCGTCCAGGGGTCGTGACGGACGGGAGGCGCGGTGCCTGCTGGCACCGCGCCTCCCGTCCGTCATCGCGACCTCGCGACCTCAGGGCTCCGTGATGAAGCCCTTCTTCACCATCCACTCGAACGCGACGTCGGCGGGCTCACGTCCCTCGACGTCCACCTGGCGGTTGAGTTCCTGGAGCACCGCGTCGGTGAGCTCCGGCGAGATCTGGTCGAAGACGCCCTCGAGCTGCGGGTACTCCTCCAGCGTCGAGGTCGACAGCACCGGGGCGACGTTGTACGCCGGGAAGAACCCGCGGTCGTCCTCGAGGACGCTCAGCCCGAGGGACTTGATGCGGCCGTCGGTGGTGAAGACCTCGCCGAAGTTGCACGTGCCGCGGTCGGTCGCCGTGTAGACGGTTCCGGTGTCGAGGATGTCGACCGCGTCCTTCGCCACCGCGCTGTCGCCGGAGCCACCGAGATCGAGGCCGTACTTCTCGAGCATCGGCTTGAAGCCGTCCGCGCGGGAGTTGAACTCGGACTCGACGCAGAACGTGCGCTCGTCGGCGGGCAGCTCCGCGATCTGCGACAGCTTCGTGATGCCGCCGAGGTCCTCGACCGCTTCCTCCCGCACCGCGAACGCGTAGGTGTTGTTCATCGGCGCCGGGGCGAGCCAGGTGAGGCCGTTGCCGGCGTCCTCGTCCTTGACCGCCTGCCACTGCTCGGTCTTGTCCGGGATGCCCTCCTTGTGGGCCATGAAGGTCAGCCACGCGGTGCCGGTGTACTCGTACGTCATGTCGGCGTCGTGCGAGGTCATGAGCTGCCGGACGGCGACCGACCCGGGCACGTTCGTCTCGTCGGTGACGTCGAAGCCGGCTGCCGAGGCGGCGAGGACCGCGATCTTCCCGAGGACGAGCTGCTCGGTGAAGTTCTTCGACGTGACCGTGAGCGGGGCGTCCTCGGGCAGGCTGTCGATCCGCTCGATCGTGCCCGGCGCCGCCGCCGGGACGAAGGACGCGGCGGGCTGCAGTCCGCAGCCGGCCAGGAGGCTCGTGGTGACGCCCGCCAGGGCGGCGGCGGTCAGCAGGCGGCGGGGTCGCGGGCTGCGGGTGCGTGCCGTGCGGGTCATCGGAGTCCCTTCGGTCGGGCGAACGTCTCGACGATGCGGCCGAGCCAGTCGATGGACAGGGCGAGCAGGGCGATGAGGAGCGCGCCGGAGACGAGCACCTTCGGCAGGAACAGGTTCACGCCCGTGGTGATGAGCAGCCCGAGGCCACCGGCACCGATGAACGTCGCGAGGGCGGCCGAGCCGACCAGGAGCACGAGCGCGGTGCGGATGCCGGCGAGCATGACGGGCACGGCGAGCGGCAGTTCGACCTTGAGCAGGACGGAAGCCGCGCTCATGCCCATGCCCCGGCCAGCCTCGACGAGTCGGGCGTCGACGCTCTCGATGCCGATGATCGTGTTCCGCAGCACGGGCAGGATCGCGTAGAGGACGAGCGCGACGACGGCGGCCCAGAACGTGAACCCGAGCCAGAAGGCCAGGAGCACGACGAGCCCGACGGCGGGGGCGGCCTGACCGAAGTTCGCGACCGCCAGGATCGCCCCGCTCGCCTTGCGCAGCGGTCCGCGGGTCAGCGCGACGCCGAGCGGGATGGCGACGACGAGCACGATGACGGTCGACACGACGGTCAGCAGGACGTGCTGCCAGGCCAGGTCGAGCAGCCCGGAGGGGTTGAGGGTACTGCGCTCGGTCGCGGTCAGGTCCGCGTTGGCGAGCCAGACCGCGAACGCGGCGAGGACGACGAGGATCACGACCGGCTGGATGACCAGCCCGCGCCAGCTCGTCCGCTCCCCGGTCGCCGGGGACGCGGTGACGACGTCGCTCACCGGTCGTCCCGGCCGTCGGACGGGACGGAGTCCGCGTCGAACGAGTCGTCGGCGGACCCGGCGGGCTCGTCCCCGAGGTCGGCGGCCGCGCTGCTCGGCATCGCCTGGAGGGGGTTCGTGTTCGTCCCGACCGGGGTGTACGCCTGGTCCTCGGCGGCCGCGGCGCGGGTACGGGTGATCGCGTCCATGACCGTCTCGACCGTGATGACGCCCTGGAAGGCGTCCCGGCGACCGGTCACGAGCGCGGCCCCGGCGCTCGAGACGAGCATGGTGTCGAGCGCGTCGTTCAGGGTGGACGCCTCGGAGACGACGGGCAGGTCCGCCTCGATGCCCTCCGGGATCCGGTCGAGGCGCTCGAGCTGGCGGCGCGACGGCCACCCGATCGGCCGCTGCCGCCGGTCGACGACCACGGCGTGCCCGTGGCCGCCGGCCTCGCGCATGCGCTGCAGGACGGCCTCGGCCTGCTCGCCCGGCGAGCACGTCACGGCGTCGGCCAGCCCGACCTCGCGGACACGGGTGAGCGTGAGCTGCTTGAGCCCGGCACCCGACCCGATGAAGTTCTCCACGAACTCGTTCGCGGGCTCGGCGAGGATGCGCTCCGGGGAGTCGTACTGCACGATGTGCGCGCCTTCGGAGAACACGACGATCCAGTCGCCGAGCTTCACGGCCTCGTCGAAGTCGTGCGTGACGATGACGATCGTCTTGTGCAGTTCGGCCTGGATGCGGATGAGCTCGTCCTGCAGGCGCTGCCGGGTGATCGGGTCGACGGCGCCGAAGGGCTCGTCCATGAGCAGGACGGGCGGGTCCGCGGCGAGCGCACGGGCGACGCCGACGCGCTGCTGCTGACCGCCGGAGAGCTCCCGCGGGTAGCGGTCGCGGTAGGTGTCCGGGTCGAGCGAGACGAGGTCGAGGAGCTCGTCGACGCGGGCGGCGATCTTCTCCTTCGACCAGCCGAGCATCTTCGGCACGACGGCGATGTTCGCCGCGACGGTCATGTGCGGGAACAGCCCGCCGGCCTGGATGACGTAGCCCATCCGGCGGCGCAGCTCGTCGCCGTCGATCTTCGTCACGTCGTCGTCGCCGACGACGATGCGGCCCTCGGTCGGCTCGATGAGGCGGTTGATCATCTTCAGCGTGGTCGTCTTGCCGCAGCCGGAGGGGCCGACGAGCATGACGATCTTGCCGGCCGGGATCTCGAGCGTGATGCCGTCGACCGCGGGCTTCGCCTGGCCCGGGTACCGCTTCGTGACCTGGTCGAGCAGGATGCTCCGGCCGGTGACGTCGGTGTCGGGCGCGGTGGTCGGGGAGTCAGTGCTGGACACGGATACCTCTCGAGGTGGTCAGGCGGCCGAGGCCGAGGAGCAGGAGGTCGAGGACCAGGGCGAGCAGCACGACGCCCACGGTCCCGACGATCACGGAGTTGAGGGAGTTCGCGCCGCCGAGACGGGAGAGCCCGGAGAAGATGAAGCTGCCGAGTCCCGGGCCGAGCGCGTACGCGGCCACGGCGGCGACGCCCATCACCATCTGCGCGGAGACCCGCACGCCGGTGAGGATGATCGGCCACGCCATCGGCAGTTCGACCTGCACGAGGGTGCGGAAGCGGCTCATCCCGATGCCGCGGGCCGACTCGACGACGGCCGGCGGGATCTCGTTGAGCCCGACGACCGCGTTCCGGAGGATCGGCAGCGCGGCGAAGAACGTCACGGTGACGACGGACGGCACGACGCCGAACCCGAGCGGCACGAGCAGCAGGCCGATGACGGCGAAGGAGGGCAGGGTCAGCCCGATCGTGGACACCTCGTTCGCGGCGGACCGCAGACCGGGGATCCGGTAGACGAGCGCCGCGAGGACCACGGCGATGACGGTCGCGAGCACGACGCACTGGACCACCAGCGAGAAGTGCTGCCAGGACGAGAACCAGATCTGGTCCCATCGCTCGGCGATGTACTGGAACACCGGTTCTCCGCTCCCTCCGGTCGGCTGTCCGCCCCACGGAACGGGGTACGGACTGCCCCAAGCTACGCAGGTCGTGGACGTCGAACCGGCGGGCCGGCGACCGTTCCTGGGTGGACACCCATGGATCGCGCGAGGAGAACCCCTGATGAGGGCACAGCTGTACCGGGGACCCTGGGAGAACGGTAACGATCGGGCGGGACGGTCGGCTACAGGCCGGATCCGCGCCTGCCGGCCTCTGCCCGGAGCGCGACCGACCGCAGGGCCACCCGTGCCTGTTCGTGCACGGCGACGCGCTCGGCCGTGAGGAGCAGGCCGGCGACCTGTTCGGCGGTCCGGTCACCACCGTCGTTCCACCGGGTGAGGTCTCGCACGCGGGCCATCCGGACGTCCGGAGCGGGACACCATGTCACCGGGGACCCCTCGGGCACGGCGAGCGCGTGCCACACCAGGTCGAGCGAACGCTGCACCGACTGGGCGTGCACGGCGTGGGGGCCGCCGGCCGCGTCGACGACGGCACCGACCAGGCAGGCTCCGACGAGCGGTCGGCCGACGACCTCGATGGCGGCGGCGCTCGAGGCGGTCCGGGTGCGTCCGCGGTCGTCGAGGTAGGCGAACCACGCGTGCTGGACCCAGCCGCGCTCCACGACGGCCCGAGCGTCCGACAGCACGCGCTGCAGGTCCACCAGTTCGGCCTGCTCCGCCTCGAGCCGCCGCAGTCGTGCGGCGGTCCGTCGGGCGGCGAGGTGGTCGAGGACCCGCCGCAACCGGCCGCGCCGGTCGGGGACGGCTCGGGAGGAGGGAGCGGCGTCGGTGGCGACGTCGTGCTGGACGCGGAACTCGAGGGTCATGAGGCCCCTCCCGATCTTCACGTGCACGGATGATGTGGGGAGACGGTAACCCTGCACCCGCGGCGGCGGTAGCCCCCACCGGACGGTCGTGCGCGAACCGGAGGGCCGTGCCGTCAGTCGTCGAGCACGGCGTCGATGGCCCGCCGTGCGACCGCGCGGAACGTCGCCTCGTCGCTCACGGCGAGCGCCGAGGCGATCGACACCGCCCAGCCTCGCGCCCGGCCCCAGGTGTGCGGGTCGAGGCTGCCGTCCTGGGCGGTGACGTGGCGTCGGAACTCGGTACGGGCCTCCCGGTCGAACGTGAGCCAGGCGGTGGCGAGGTCGACCGCCGGATCCCCCGCGGTCACGTCGCCGAAGTCGACGACGGCGGACAGCCGGTCGCCGGTCGGGCCGGGCGCGACGAGCAGGTTGAACGGGTGCAGGTCGCCGTGCACCCAGACGGGAGGCCCGGCGTGCTCGGGCAGGTCCGCCGCGGTCCGCCAGGCGGCCGCGAGCTCGACCGCGCGTGGGACGGGGTGTGCCGCGAGCCGCGCGGCGACCGCCTCGGTCCTGGTGTGCAGCGGGACGGCCCGCACCGGGTTGACCGGTGCGTCCGCCGGCGCCGGGACGTGCAGCGCGGCGACGAACGCGGCGAGCGTCCCGGCGACGGACGGGCTGCCGGTCCGGGCGCCGACGGGCACGCCGGGGAACCACGGCACGACGCTCCACGACCACGGGAAGCCGGAGCCGGGTCGACCGGTGCGGACGGGGACCGGGACGGGGACGACCCCGCCGACGAGACGGGCGAGCCCGGGGAGCCACCGCTGCTCGTGCTCGACCAGCGTGGCCGCGGCGGCCCGCCGGGGCAGCCGGACGGCGAGGTCGGGGCCGAGCCGGAGGAGGACGTTGTCCCAGCCGTTCGCGACGACGGTGAGTGGTCGGTCGGCGAGGTCCGGGTGTTGGTCGGCCAGCAGCGCCCGGACGAGCGGGACGTCGACGTCGACCTCGGCTTCGGGCGTGGGCACGTCGCGATGCTAGCCCGGCGGTCGTCCGGGTTCGTGTCGTACCGTGCCGCCATGCATGCTTGGCGGGAGCCCGCGCGGTGGGCCAGGACCGGACGGTGGCTGCTGGTGCCGATCGCCGTGCTCGACTGGTTCGCCCTCGTGCCGCAGGTGGTGTTCGTGGTGGCGTTCTCGATCGCCGTCGTGGGGCTGGTCGGGATGGGTGCGGCGCTCGTCGTCCGCGCGCTCGGACGGCGGCGCGGCACGATGGC
Organism: Curtobacterium sp. MCBD17_008; assembly: GCF_003234475.1. NCBI lineage: Bacteria > Bacillati > Actinomycetota > Actinomycetes > Micrococcales > Microbacteriaceae > Curtobacterium > Curtobacterium sp. MCBD17_008. Next base: position 261,928 of record NZ_QKTK01000003.1, read on the forward strand.
GGCGCTCGGGGTCCTCATGCTCCTCGGTGGCCTGGCGATGTTCGGGCTCGACCCGTTCCCGGGATCCGTGCCGTTCCTCGACCCGTGGTGGCCGGAGGTCCTGACGCAGCCGCAGCACGTCGGGAGCGCCTACTGGCAGCTCGCGGCCCTCGGCGTCGTCCTGACCGGCTTCGGGCTGCTCGCGACCCTGCTCGTGGCCGCGTTCACCGACGGGCCGCGCCGCACCGTCCGCTGAGGCATCCGGGCGCGCTGGCCGGTCCGTGTGCACGGGTCGCTCCGGGCGCACGGGATCGCGTGCCGTCAGGCGGTCGGCTGCTCCGCGGTCCCCCGGCGCGTGACGACGACGAGCGTCACGTCCGTCGGTGGGTCCTCGTCCCCGAGCAGTCCGCGGACCCGGTCGACCAGGGCCGCCGTGTCCGCCGCACCGGCGACCGCCGCAGCGACCTCGTCGAGGGTCGCGAACCCGGGCAGCGTCGTCAGGCCGTCCGAGGACACGACGAGCCGGTCACCGACGGCGAGGTCCAGCGCCACCACCGGGTGCTCCTCCGCCGCACCGCCGACCCCGAGCGGGAGCGCGGACGGGAGCGCCCGGTGCGTTCCGTCCGACCGGACGAGCAGTGCGGTCCCGAGCCCGGCCTCCACCAGGTCGACGTGGCCCGACGTCGGGTCGAGCCGGGCGTGTACGAGCCGGGCGACCGCGTCCGCGACCCGCAGGTCGGGGGCGACCTGGGCCTCCAGGCCGGGCAGTGCGGACGCGAGCGGTTCGTCCACCCGCGCGACGAGTGCCCCGCGGACGGTCGCCGCGAGCAGCGCGGAGGCCGCACCGCCGGTCGCGACGGTGCCGACCGTGACCGCGAGGGTCCCGTCCGCCGCGACCCGCCAGTCGGCGACGTCACCGCCGCCGTCCGGACGTCGTGCCGTCACCGTCGCGAGCTCGAGTCCGGGGACCGCCACCGGGTCGGGCACCAGGCCGGTCCGGACCCGTCCGAGACGGTCGCGCTCGAGTGCGTGGCCGAGCTCACGCTCCGCCCAGTGCGCCAGATCGCGCAGCAGCGCGAGGTCCTCGTCGGAGAACGCGCGCGGCTGCGCGTCCATGATGCAGAGCGTCCCGACGCGGGTCCCGTCGTCCATCGACAGCGGCGCACCCGCGTAGAACCGGATGCCGTGCTCGGCCACGGCAGCGGTGTGGGCGAACCGCTCGTCGAGGGTCGTGTCCGGGATCACCATCGGCGCCGGGGTGAGCACGGTGGTGGCGCAGAACTGCTCACTCGCGGGCACGCTCGACCCCTGGTTCCACCCGAAGGTCGACTGCGTCGTGACGAGGTCGTGGTGGACGAGGTTGAGGAACGTCAGCGGCACGCCGAACGCCTCGTGCGTCATCCGGGTGATCCGGTCGAAGCGTTCCTCGGGCCCGGCACCGAGGACGCCGAGCGCCTCGACCAGTGCCGTGCGGTGCTCGGCGTCCTGCGGTGTGCTCACACGCCCTGTCTACGCGCTCCCTCGTCCGTGAACCAGTCCCTCGGGTGGGGGTCGGCGGTGAGCTGCCGACGTGGCCCGGTCGGTGCCGCCCACTGTGCGGCGTTCGCCAGCACCCGCTGGATGTCCGGGTGGTGGTACACCGGGTACTCCTGGTCGCCGGGCGAGAAGTAGAACACCTTGCCGAGGCCGCGGCGGTAGGCGACCCCCGAGCGGAAGACCTCGCCGCCGGCGAACGTCGACAGGAAGACCTCCTCGTCGGGGCGCGGGATGTCGAAGTACTCGCCGTACATCTCCTGGCGGTCGATGACGATCGGGTGCGGGACCCCGGCGGCGATCGGGTGGTCGGGCGCGATCGTCCAGACGAGTTCCCGCTCCCCGTCGTTCCGCCACTTCAGCGAGCACGTCGTGCCCATCAGCCGGGTGAACGGCTTCGAGTAGTGGCCGGAGTGCAGCACCACGAGCCCCATGCCGGCGTGCACGTGGCGGACGACGCGCTCGACGACCTCGTCCGCGACCTGGTCGTGGGCGATGTGCCCCCACCAGAACAGGACGTCCGTGTCGGCCAGCCGCTCCTCGGACAGGCCGTGCTCCGGCTCCTGCAGCGTGGCGGTCGTGACGGTGTGCGTCGACGCGTGCTGGCCGTGGGCCGGGTGCGAGCCGTCGGCGCCGTGCGCGCCGGGGGCGAGTCGGGCCTCCAGGCCGGCGGCGACGACCGCGTGGATGCCGTCCGGGTAGTGCTCGCGGACCGTCTCGTCGCCGCGGGTCTCGTGGACGTTCTCGTTCCAGACGACGATGTTCACCGGACGACCTCCACTTCGTGCCCGGCCTGCGCCGACGCGTAGATCGCGTCCACCACGCGGCTGCGGTGCAGGGCGAACTCGCCGTGGTGCCCGTCGTGCAGACCGGAGCGGATGGTGGCGAGGAACTCCTCGATGACGCGCTGGTGGTGACCCGCGGGGACCTGCACGCCCGGGCGGGTGACCGTCGGGACGCCCTGCTCGTCGGAGTACAGGGTCACGGTGCCCTCGGTGGCGTAGTCGCGGACGAACAGCCGCGCGCCGCCGGTCGAGCCGAGCAGCTCGACCTCGATGTCCTCGACGTCCTTCGAGTAGCTCGCCCACGACGCCTGCAGGAGCAGACTGGCGCCGTTCTCGAAGCGGAGCAGGGCGCTGGCGAAGTCCTCGACGTCGAACGGGCGGCCCGTGGCCGCGGACACCGGGTCGCGGTCGCTCCCGCCCCGACCGGCACGGCCGAGCTCGTTGTACGTCACGGCGCTGGCGGTCACCACGCGGGGCTCGCCCATGAGGTGCAGGGCGATGTCGAGCACGTGCGAGCCGAGGTCGATGAGCGGACCACCGCCCGCGGTCTCCTTGTTGACGAACCAGCTGCGGATGCCCGGGATGCCGGCGCGGCGCATCCAGCTCGCGCGGGCGTGGTAGACGTCCCCGATCGGGCCGGTGCCCGGCTCGGCGAGGGCGCCGTCGTCGGTGGTGTCGACGGCGGTACCGGCGGTCTGCCCGCCACGCAGGTGCGTCGCGAGGAACTGCACGTCGGCACGGCGACGGTGGTTGTAGGCGACCTCGAGGACGCGGTCGTTGCGGACGGCCGCGTCGACCATCTCCTGCGCCTGCTGACCGGTCGTGGCGAGGGGCTTCTCGCAGAACACGTGCTTGCCGGACTCGAGCGCGGCGATCGCGATCGGGTGGTGGAGGCTGTTCGGCACGCCGATCGAGACGATGTCCAGGTCGTCGCGGGCCACGAGGTCCTGCCAGTCGGCGTACGCGTTCGGGACGCCCCGGCTGGTCGCGAGTTCGCGGAGCCGTTCGGGTTCCTGTCCGGCGAGGGCGATCACCTCCACGCCGGGGAGTGCGGTGAAGGCGTCGAGGTGCGTGGTCCCGGCGAAACCGAGGCCGACCACCCCCACGCGCAGCGTCTTCGATGCATCAGTCGTCTGCGACATGCCTCCACGCTACCGAGATTCCGGTCGAATCGATACGACGAGCTCGTGCTGGTCTTTCCTGACCGTTTGGCCTACTTTTTGATCACATCCGCGCAGGCGTCGACACCAGGGGGTGCCGATCAGCGTCCGCGCCGAGGACAGGGGCTCGTCCGATGCAGCACCGCACCATCACCACCGCCGCACTCGCGGCCGTCATCGCTCTCGCCGTGCCGACGAACGCGTGGGCATCGCCGCACGGCGGTCACCATCATCCGGCACCGACCAGCTCGACCGTGACGTACACGGCGAGCGACGCGGTCATCCCGAACCCCTCCCGCGGGTTCGACCACACCACCGCGACGCACTACCGCGCCGACGGCAGCGGGTACACCCCGCTCGACGCCGCCACGCTCCGTGGCTACCGGTCGGAGGGCGTCACGCAGATCGTCCGGGTGTTCTACATGGAGGCGTTCGCCGACCAGCGACGGCTCAGCCCGGCCTGGCTCCGCCTGGTGCAGCGCGACTACGACACCGCCCGCGCGGCCGGCGTGGGCGTGATCACCCGGTTCGCCTACGTGCAGGGCGGCGACTACCCGTACTCGGCACCGTACGGTGACGCCGACCTGCCCACCGTGCTCGCGCACATCGAGCAGCTCACGCCGACCCTCCGCCGGAACGCGGACGTCATCCCCACGCTGCAGGAGGGGTTCATCGGCCTCTGGGGCGAGGGCTACTACACGGACCACTTCGCCAGTGATCCGGCGAACCCCGGCGTGCTGACGGAGGCGGACAAGGACGCCAGGCGCCAGGTCGTGGAGGCCGAGCTCGCCGCACTGCCGTCGAGCCGCTCCATCCAGGTGCGCACCATGCAGATGAAGCAGGACGCCCTCCGCACGCCGTCCGGCACCGCCGGCGCGCTCACTCCCGCCCAGGCGCACGACGGTTCCGCGGCGTCGCGCATCGGCCACCACAACGACTGCTTCCTCGCCTCGCCGGACGACTTCGGCACGTTCCTGACCGATCCGCTGTCGCTCGACCAGGACTACCTGGCCGCTGAGTCGCGGTACGTCCCGGTCGGTGGCGAGACCTGCGCGGTGAACGCCCCGCGGTCGGAGTACCCGTCCGCCTCGGCCGAGATGGCGAAGTACCACTACAGCTACCTGAACCTCGACTACAACCAGGACGTCCTGGCGTCGTGGGGCGATGCGGGCATGACGGACGCCGCGAAGAAGCTCGGCTACCGGTTCACGATGACGTCGAGCACCGTGACCTCCGGGAAGCACGCGTCGGTGTCGGTGTCGGTCCGCAACGACGGCTGGGCTGCGCCGTACAACCCCCGTCCGGTGCAGCTCGTGCTGACGAACGGCCACCGCCGCGTGACCGTCCCCGTCCGTGCGGATGCGTCGTCCTGGCAGCCCGGGACGACCGCGACGGTCACCGCCTCGCTCGCGCGGGTCCCGTCCGGTACCTGGCGGGTGGCACTGGCACTGCCCGCTCCGGAGCGGTCGATCGCACGGAACCCGGACTTCGCGATCCAGACCGCCAACGTCGGCACGTGGAAGGCCGGCACCGGTGTGAACGACCTCCAGCAGGTCGTCTCCGTCCGACGCTGACCAGGACCCACACGACGCCCCGGCCGACCACGGTCGGGGCGTCGTGCTGTCCCTCAGCGGAGTCCGCCACGATGGTCGGCATGACGCCTCGATCCCTGTTCCGCGGCCTCGCGATCGCGGAACTCGTGACCTGGACGATGCTCCTGGTGGGCATGCTGCTGAAGTACGGCCTCGGCGCCGGGGACTGGCCGGTCCGCGTCGGCGGCGGCGTGCACGGCTTCGTGTTCCTCGCCTACCTCGTCGCCACGACCGTCGTCGCCGTCAACCAGCGCTGGTCGTTCGGCGCCACGGCCCTCGGGTGGCTCAGCTCGGTCGTGCCGTACACGACGCTGCCGTTCGAGGTCGCGGTCGCCCGGCGCGGCATGCTCGACGGCGCGTGGCGTCGCGGGCCGTCGGCCGGGGAACGACAGGGGCCGCTCGACCGGCTGCTGTTCCTCGTGGTGCGGCACCCGGTGCTCGCGGCCGTGGTCGGCGTCGTGCTCGTCGCGGCCGTGTTCGGCGTGCTGCTCGTGCTCGGTCCGCCGGTGCCGTCCCGCTGACGGCAGCCCGCCGGCCGGCTCGCGCGCAGGACCGGTCGCACGCGGGACGGGGTCGCGAAAGCGACCGGGTCACGAAAGCGACAGTTGTGCGCGGAAGGATCCCCGCGGACTGTCGCTTCCGCGTCGGAGTCCGCGTCGGGCCGCACCGGGTCAGCGGACCCGCCGAGCGCGGACGGACGGGAGGCCCGGTGCCAGCCGGCACCGGGCCTCCCGTCCGCGTGGAACCGCGCCTACAGGCTCGCGAGCGCCGCGTTCAGCGTCGCCGACGGGCGCATGACCGCACTCGTCTTGGCGTCGTCGGGCCGGTAGTACCCGCCGATGTCCGCCGGGTGGCCCTGCACCTCGACGAGTTCGTGGACGATCGTGTCCTCCTGCTCGGCGAGGGTCGTGGCGAGGCCCTGGAACGCCGCAGCGAGCTCGGCGTCCTCGGTCTGCGCGGCGAGCTCCTCGGCCCAGTACTTCGCCAGGTAGAAGTGGCTGCCGCGGTTGTCGATCGAGCCGAGCTTGCGGCCGGGCGACTTGTCCTCGTCGAGGAACGTCCCGGTGGCGCGGTCGAGCGTGTCCGCGAGGACCTTCGCCCGGGCGTTGCCGGTCACCCCGGCGAGGTGCTCGAGGCTGACGGCGAGCGCGAGGAACTCCCCGAGGCTGTCCCAGCGCAGGTAGTTCTGCTGCACGAGCTGCTGCACGTGCTTCGGCGCGGACCCGCCGGCACCGGTCTCGAACAGTCCGCCACCGCCGAGGAGCGGGACGACCGAGAGCATCTTGGCCGAGGTGCCGAGCTCCATGATCGGGAACAGGTCGGTCAGGTAGTCGCGGAGCACGTTGCCCGTGACCGAGATCGTGTCCTCGCCGCGGCGGATGCGCTCGAGCGAGAACCGCATCGCGTCCTCGGGCGACAGGACCTCGATCTGCAGGCCGTCGGTGTCGTGCTCCTGCAGGTACGTCCGGACGAGGCCGATCAGCGCGGCGTCGTGCGCGCGGGTCTCGTCGAGCCAGAACACCGCGGGCGAGCCGGTGGCGCGGGCACGGGTGACCGCGAGCTTCACCCAGTCACGCACGGCGACGTCCTTGGTCTGGCAGGCGCGCCAGATGTCACCCTGCTCGACGTCGTGCTCGAGGACGGTTTCGCCGGCCGCGTTCGTGACGCGGACCACACCGGCGCCCGGGAGCTCGAAGGTCTTGTCGTGGGAGCCGTACTCCTCCGCCTTGAGCGCCATGAGACCGACGTTCGGCACCGAGCCCATGGTGGCGGGGTCGAACGCGCCGTTCGCGCGGCAGTCCTCGATCACGGCCTGGTAGATGCCGGCGTAGCTCGAGTCCGGGATGACGGCGACGGTGTCGTGCTCCTCGCCGTCCGGGCCCCACATGTGGCCGGAGGTGCGGATCATCGCGGGCATGGAGGCGTCCACGATGACGTCGCTCGGGACGTGCAGGTTCGTGATGCCCTTGTCCGAGTCGACCATGGCGAGGTCGGGGCCGGCGTCGATGCCGTCCTGGAACGCCTGCTTGATCTCGGCGCCGTTCGGCAGGGCGTCGAGCCCGGCGAGGATCGAGCCGAGGCCGTCGTTCGGGGTGAGCCCGGCCGCGGCGAGGTCTGCGCCGTAGCGGGCGAAGACGTCGGGGAAGAACGCGCGGATCACGTGCCCGAAGATGATCGGGTCGGAGACCTTCATCATCGTGGCCTTGAGGTGCACCGAGAACAGGACGTCCTCGTCCGCGGCACGCTGGATCTGCTTCCGCAGGAACGCCTCGAGCGCGGCGACGTGCAGCACGGTGCCGTCGACGACCTCTCCGGCGAGCACCGGGATCGGCTGGCCGAGCGTCTGCTCGGTGCCGTCCTGTGCGACGAACGTGATGGTCAGGGTGTCCTCGGCCGGGGCGACCCAGGTCTTCTCGTTCGACCGGAAGTCGTCGACGCCCATCGTGACGACGTTCGTCTTCGAGTCGGCACGCCACGCACCCATGCGGTGCGGGTGCTTGCGGGCGTAGTTCTTGACCGACAGCGGGGCCCGGCGGTCCGAGTTCCCCTCGCGCAGCACCGGGTTCACGGCGCTGCCCTTGACGCGGTCGTACCGGGCGCGGGCGTCGCGCTCGTCGTCCGTGGTCGGCTCGTCCGGGTAGTCCGGCAGGTCGTAGCCCTGCGCCTGGAGCTCCGCGATCGCGACCTTGAGCTGCGGGATCGACGCCGAGATGTTCGGCAGCTTGATGATGTTGGCCTCGGGCGTCCCGGCCAGCTCTCCGAGCTCGGCCAGGGCGTCGTCCAGGCGCTGCTCGTCGGTGAGCCGCTCCGGGAACTGGGCGATGATCCGTCCCGAGAGCGAGATGTCGCGGGTCTCGACCTCGACACCCGCGGTCTTCGCGAAGGACGCGATGACGGGCAGGAAGGAGTGGGTCGCGAGGAACGGGGCCTCGTCGGTGAGCGTGTAGATGATCTTGGCCATGCTGGCGGGTACTCCCTTGTTCGCGCGGTCCGTGCCCCCCACGCTACTCGCGGCGCGAGATGTCTCGACTTCAAGACACCGACGCTGGGGAAACTGTCGGCCAGGCGCCCGCCTGTGGACGGCGGCCGTGCCGGCGGAGGCGCCACGGGCCTCCCGGTCGTCAGACCGTCAGACGGAAGACCCGCAGCCCGGCGGTGCGCAGCCCGGCGGTCCCGAGCCGGGTCCGCAGGTTGCGGAACGGCCGCCGGAAGCCGGACACCGCCGTGGCCGCTCCGAGCTGGTGCAGGACCTCCGCCGTGAGGGCGCGCTCGAGCTTCGGCACCAGCCGGGTCCGGCCCGACACGGTGATGACGATGCGCACGGCAGTGGGTCGGAGCAACGGGGCGAGCCGTTCGGCGGTCTCCTGCGCGCGGAGGAACGCGGGGTCGTCACCGGAGCGACGGATCGCGATGACCGCCAGCTCGGCGTCCGCCTCGCCGTCGAGGTCCGGCACGTCGTCGACGCCGACCACCCGCATGCGCGCCGCGTCCACCCCGGCGCGGACGGCCGCCGACCGGAGGACGGGGAGGAGGTCCTGGGTACCGGCGAGCACGACCTCCGCCGACCGCAGGTCGATGGGTTCGTGCCGCTCCCGCGGCGATCGGGCCATGAGGGGTCCTCTCCGTCGCTTCCCCCGACCCTACTGACGGACCGGCCGGGAGGCCCGGATCGCCCGTGTCCGCCGGGTCGACTCCCAGCGGGGCCCGGCTGCCACCCCACCGCGCCGGGGACCACCGATGACGCTGCAGGGTGACGGAAGAGGGGCTGTACAAGCGGACAGCTTCGTGCAGAATGGGCTGCGGCCATGACTCCCCCTGACGCAGACCACCCCAGCAGCACGCCCGTCGTGCACCTGACCCGCCGTGCTGCCCTCGCCGCCGAGCGGGCCGCGCGGGCCCGGCAGACCGAGCAGGTCGAGCAGGTCGAGCAGGTCGAGCAGGTCGAGCAGGTCGAGCGCACCGTGCCAGCCGAGCGGACGGTGTCGGACGAGCAGGCGACGGGCGCTGCGCAGACCGAGCGGCCGCACGTCGCCGCTCCCGCGTCGGAGCACCACGCCGACACCCGCATCCGCCGGGTTCCGCGTCGGCAGGTCGCACTCGCGCCGCGTCGGACAGCCGCGGTCGCCGCCCCGACCCCCCGGAGCCCCCGTCGCGCCGCCCGGGCGAGCAGCCTCACGGTGACGAGCGCCGTCGCCGCCCTCGTCATGTTCGGCGCCTCCGCCATGCCCGCGCACGCCGGCACCGGTCCCTCCGTCGCGACCTCGACGCTCGCGCCGACCGTGACCACCCAGGACTTCGCCGTCACCCAGGTCGCCCTGGCGAGCACGAGCCGCGACGGTTTCACGGTCGGTGGTGGCGTCGCCGCGGCCGACGCGAAGCCCGGGGCCTCGGTGACGTACGGCGGCGCGGTCCGCTCGCCGTTCCCCGGTCCCGTGCGGATGAGCTCCGGCTTCGGGTACCGCACGGCTCCCTGTGGCGCGTGCTCGTCGTTGCACCAGGGCCTCGACTTCAACCCCGGCATGGGTGCGCCGATCGGGGCGGTTGCCGCCGGGACGGTCCGGGTCTCGGGCGTGTACTTCTCGTACGGCGAGACCGTCATCATCGACCACGTCGTGGACGGTCGGAAGGTCTCGACCCTCTACGGGCACATGATCCCCGGCTCCTCCCCGCTGCAGGTCGGCGACCGCGTCGAGCCCGGCCAGTTCATCGGCAGCGTCGGCTCCTCCGGCGTCTCGACCGGGGCACACCTGCACCTCGAGGTCCTGATGGACGGCACGCTCCCCATCGACCCGGCAGCGTGGATCGCCGCGCACACCGGGCAGCCGCTCTAGATCCCGTCCCGTCCCCTGTCGGGCTGCCACGACCACGGCGGACAGCGACGGCACAGCCGCCCCGCGGCACCGTCCCAGTCTCCCTGTGCATGATCACAGGATGGACGATCACCACAGACCGCCCGCCCACCCGACGTCGCCGCAGGCGTCCCACTCCGCGCAGCCCCGCTGATGGGCGCCGACACCTGGATCGCCTTCCCACTCGTCGTCCTCTTCGTGCTCGTCGGTGGTGTGTTCGCCGCCGCCGAGATCGCCCTCGTCTCGCTCCGCGAATCCCAGCTGCAGCAGCTCGAACGCCGCGGGTCCCGGGGTGCACGCGTCGCCGCGCTCGGCCGTGACCCGAACCGCTTCCTGTCCGCGGTCCAGATCGGCGTCACCGTCGCCGGGTTCTTCTCGGCCGCCTACGGTGCCGCGTCGATCGCGCCCGACGTCGCCCCGCTCCTCACCGGGCTCGGGCTCGAGCAGGGCGCTGCCGAGGCCGTCGCCCTCGTCGCGATGACCCTCGTCATCGCCTACCTCTCGCTCGTGTTCGGTGAACTCGTGCCGAAGCGGCTGGCCCTCCAGCGCGCCGAGGGGTTCTCGATGCTCGTCGCACCGACGCTCGACCGGTTCGCCGTGCTCATGCGCCCCGTGATCTGGGTGCTGTCGACGTCGACGAACGCCGTCGTCCGACTCCTCGGCGGCGACCCCGACGCCCGCAGCGAGTCGATGAGCACCGAGGAACTCCGCGGCCTCGTGACCGACCACGACGCGATCGACGCGCAGGGTCGCCGGATCGCCCGCAGCGCCCTCGACGCCGGGGACCGCATCCTCCGCGAGTCCATGCGGCCCTGGTTCGACGTCGACGTCCTCGACGCGGGCCTGCCGCTCGCCCGGGCGACGGACCAGGCGATCGACCGCGGCCACACGCGGTACCTCGTCACCGGCGGGTCCCGGGACGACGTCGTCGGGTTCGTGCACCTCCGGGACCTCCTGCGACCGACCGACCCCGCCGCGGCCGTCGCGACCGTGGTCCGCCCGGTGCTGGCGATGCCCGAGACGAAGTCGCTGACCGGGGCGATCGCGGACATGCGCGCCGACGGCCACCAGATCGCGCTCGTCGTCGACGAGTACGGCGGCAGCGCCGGCATGGTCACGCTCGAGGCGCTGCTCGAGGACCTGGTGGGGACCATCCGCGACGAGTACGACGACCGCACCCCGATCCGCCACGACGAGGTCGACGGGGCACTCGTCCTCGAGGACCTCGCGGCCGACGGCGGCCCCGCCCTGCCCGACGGGGACTACGAGACCGTCGGCGGCCTGGTGCAGGTCGCCCTCGACCGTGTCCCGCGCGTCGGCGACGTGGTCGAGGTGGCCGGACACCGGCTCGAGGTCACCGCCATGGCCGGTCACCGCGTCTCCCGCGTGCGGATCAGCGCCGTCCCCGTCGCGGCGGCCGCCGAGGCCGCGCGGTGACCAGCGCCGGACGGGAGGCTCGACACCGACCGGAGTCGGGCCTCCCGTCCGGCGGTCACCGCGTCGCGCCGCCGTGGCCGGCACCGGCGGTACCCGCACCGGTCCCGGCTCCGCCCCGTAGCCTGGCGTCATGGGTATCGACGTCCGCAACGAGATCCGCGACTTCCTCTCCAGCCGGCGAGCGCGCCTCACCCCCGAGCAGGCCGGTATGCCGTCCTTCGGCGGGGGCACCCGCCGCGTCCCGGGCCTCCGTCGTCACGAGGTCGCGATGCTCGCCGGTGTCAGCGTCGACTACTACACGCGGCTCGAACGCGGCACCCTGAAGGGCGTCTCGGAGGGCGTGCTCGACGGTCTCGCCACCGCGCTCCAGCTCGACGAGGCCGAGCGCGCCCACCTGGCCGACCTCGCCCGCCTCGCGAACGCGGGCGTGAAGAGCACCCACCGCGCCGTGCCCACGTCGGTCCGCCCCGCGGTGCAGCGACTCCTCGACGCGATCACCGGGGCACCCGCCTGGATCCGCAACGAGCGGCTCGACATCGTCGCGACGAACACCCTCGGCCGCGCGCTCTACGCGCCCGTCTTCGCCGGGACCGGACGTCCGGTCAACACCGCCCGGTTCGCGTTCCTCGACCCGGCCGCCCGCGACTTCTTCCCGCGCTGGGAACAGACCGCCCGCGACGCCGTCGCCGTGCTGCGGACGACGGCGGCCTCGAACCCCTGCGAGCCGGGCCTGATGACCCTGGTCGGCGAGCTGTCGGTGAAGAGCGAGGAGTTCCGGACGTGGTGGGCCGAGCACGACGTGCACGTGCACCGCTCCGGCCGGAAGCACCTGCACCACCCGATCGTCGGCGACCTCGAGCTGTCGTTCGAGGCGCTCGACCTCGTCGCGGACCCCGGGCTCACGGTGTTCACCTACGGAGCCGACCCCGGGTCGGAGTCCGAGCGCTCCCTCTCCCTGCTCGGCACGTGGGCGGCCACCGAGCTCGCCGAGCAGCGGGCGGCGTCACGGTCGTCCGAGTCGGTCGACTGAGGCTCCGCCTCCGACCGGTCGCGGCGCGGGTCCGCCGCCGTAGGCTGACGGCGTGACGAGGACTGCGGACGGATCGGCCGGGGACGCCGACTACGGCACCATCGGCGACGGGTACACCCGGTACCGCCGGCCGGAACCGTCGTTCGAACGAGCGATCCGGTCGGCACTCGGGCAGGCCCGCACCGTGCTGAACGTCGGAGCGGGTGCCGGGTCGTACGAGCCGCGGGACCGCGAGGTCACCGCCGTCGAGCCATCCGCCACCATGCGGGCGCAGCGTCCGGGTGACCTGCCGGAGGCAGTGGACGCGTCCGCCGAGGACCTGCCCTTCGCCGACGACGCCTTCGACGCGGCGATGGCGACGTTCTCCGTGCACCAGTGGTCCGACCTCGACCGCGGCCTCGCCGAGGTGCGGCGCGTCACCCGGGGCCCGGTCGTCCTGCTCACCTGCGACCCCACGCGCGTCGAGGACCTCTGGCTGGCCGAGTACGCCCCCGAGGTGATGGCGACCGAGGCCCGCCGCTACCCGTCCCTGGACCGCATCACCGCTGCCCTCGGCGGCGACGTCACGACCACGCGCCTGCCGATCCCGTTCACGTGCGTCGACGGGTTCTCGGAGGCGTACTACGGCCGACCGGAACGGCTCCTCGACCCGGGCGCCCGCAAGGCGAACTCGGCGTGGGCGTTCGTCGACGAGATGACGGCGGCGCGCTCGGTCAACGCGCTCCGCACCGCGATCGAGGACGGTTCGTGGGACGCCCGGCACGGCCGTCTCCGGGTGCAGCCGTCCTACGAGGGGTCGCTGGTGCTCGTCGTCGCGCGACCGTAGGGTGGAGGACGTGAGCACCCGTTCCGAGGAGGTCGTCGGCGCCAGCGCCGGCATCAGGGCCTGACGCCCCCGCCGTGTCGTCCGACACGGCGCCGTCGTCGACCCCTCTGAACGACCGCACCGCTGACGCACGACACTGCGCCGGTGCCAGAACGACAGGCTCACCATGCTCCCGATCACCCCGGAGGCCGTCCGTGCCTCCTTCGTCAACGCCTCCCGTCGCGAACTCGCCGACATGACCGTCCCCGACCTCGACGCCGTCGTGTGGGACGACCTGACCTTCCTCGGGTGGCGTGACCCGAAGACCGCCCGCCGCGCCTACGTCGTCGTCCCGACGCTCGACGGCGACCTCGTCGGCATCCTGTTCCGGCAGGCCGAGGCCTCGCCCAGGTCCCGGGCCCAGTGCTCGTGGTGCCAGGACGTGAAGCTGCCGAACGACGTCGTCTTCTACGCCGCGAAGCGCTCGGGGTCGTCCGGCCGGAAGGGCAACACGGTCGGCACCCTGGTCTGCCAGGACTTCCAGTGCTCGCGCAACGTCCGGACGACCCCGCCGCCGGCGTACGAGGGCTACGACGTCGAGGCCGCGCGCCTCCGGCGGATGGAGGACCTGCAGCTGCGCGTCGCGGCCTTCGCAGCCGAGGTCTGACGCGCGTCCAGCGGCACGCAGGACGCACCGTGGGCGGCAGCGTGCAGCGCGAACGCATTGCACGGTGCCGCCCACGGTGCGGGTTGCGGGAGGGTCAGCGCCCGATGCTCGACATGTCGGGGTAACGGTCCCCGGTCGGCAGCGGCAGCGCCGACAGGCGCTCGACCTGGTCGGCCGACAGCGTGACGTCGGCCGCGCCGACGTTCTCCTCGAGCCGGGTGACGCGCTTCGTGCCCGGGATCGGGACGATGTCGTCGCCCTGCGCGAGCAGCCACGCGAGGGCGACCTGGGCGGGGGTGCCGCCGACCTCGTCCGCGATGCCCCTCACCGCGTCGACGATCCGCATGTTCGCCGCGAAGGCCTCCTCCTGGAAGCGCGGGTTCGCCGAACGGAAGTCGTCCTCGCCGAGGTCGGACGGCTTCGTGATCGCGCCGGTGAGGAACCCGCGGCCGAGCGGCGAGTACGGCACGAGGCCGATCGCGAGCTCGCGCAGGGTGTCGAGCACGTCGCCCTCGGGGTCGCGCGTCCACAGCGAGTACTCGCTCTGCAGCGCGGTGATCGGGTGCACGGCGTGGGCCTTGCGGATCGTCGCGGCAGAGGCCTCGGACAGCCCGATGTGGCGGATCTTGCCCTCCTGCACGAAGCCGGCGAGCTGCCCGATGACGTCCTCGATCGGGACGGCCGGGTCGACGCGGTGCTGGTAGTACAGGTCGATGTGGTCGGTGCCGAGGCGGCGGAGCGACCCCTCGAGGGCGACCCGGACGGACTCGGGGGCGCTGGAGATCGCCCGGGTCTGGGTCGGCGTCTGCTCGTCGGCCTCGTGGTGGTAGAGCCCGAACTTCGTGGCGATGACGACGTCGTCGCGACGGCCCTTGAGGGCTTCGGCGAGGAGTTCCTCGTTCGTGTACGGGCCGTACGCCTCGGCGGTGTCGAAGAGCGTGACGCCGAGGTCGATCGCGCGCTGGATGGTCCGGATCGACTCGGCGTCGTCGGAGCCGGCGCCGGAGTAGAAGGCGCTCATACCCATGGTGCCGAGGCCGATCGCGCCGACCTGGAGGTCGGAGAGGGAGCGTGTCTGCATGCGTGGTCCTTTCATCAGGTCCGTTGTCTGCAGGTTCCGGTGTACTCGCCCGGGTCGTCGTGGAGGGAGGCCCTGACCGTGCCCGTCTGCCGGGAATGCACCGCGGAGCGGGAAGCGGCGGCGGGGAGCGGGAAACGGCAAGGTCGAGGCGGGCGACGGCACCGTCGTGGTGGGGAACCTCCAACCTCCTCGCGCCGCGGCCCCGGTGGTGGTCGGATCGACCCCGTGAACCTGACCTTCCGGCTCCTGCTGCTGACCCTGCGCATCCGGTTGTCCCGGCGGCGGCTGTCGCTGTGGGACGAGTCGCGGACGCCGTTCCGCGTGACGCTCACCGACCTGGACCCGCTGCGGCACGTCAACAACGGGAAGTACCTGTCGCTGCTCGACCTCGGCCGACTCGACCTCATGCTGCGCTCCGGCTTCTGGCAGGTGGTCGGCGCGCGCGGCTGGTACCCGGTCGTGGCCGCACAGACGATCACCTACAAACGGTCGCTGACGCTCGGGCAGCGCTTCGAGCTGCGCTCGCGGGTACTCGGGGTGGACGAGCGGGCGGTGTACATGGAGCAGACGTTCACGCGGCACGGGGACGTCGTGGCCCGGGCGGTCGTGCAGGCCCGGTTCCTCCGCCGGACTGGAGGCACGGTCCGGCCCGACGAGCTGCTCGCCGCCGCCGGTGGCGCACCCCGTGACCTGACCCTGCCGGACTGGGTGTCCGCGTGGGCCGACGCCGTCCGCATCAGTGGCTCGGGAGGCGACCGCGTGCGACCATGACCGGCATGGAGATCGAGCCGTTCGTCGTCGCCGACGCCGCCGCCTGGCGCGCCTGGTTGGACGGGCACGAGGACACGTCCGACGGGGTCTGGCTCGTCCTCGCCAAGAAGGGCACGACCAGCCCGACGAGCCTGACGTACGCGCAAGCCCTGGACGAGGCGCTCTGCTCCGGGTGGATCGACGGCCAGAAGCGCGGCCTCGACGACGCGACCTTCCTGCAGCGGTTCACCCCGCGGCGGAAGGCGTCGCTATGGTCGGCGCGGAACGTCGGACTCGTCGCCGCGCTGGTGGAGGCCGGACGGATGCGGCCGCGCGGGCAGGCGGAGGTCGACCGCGCGAAGGACGACGGTCGGTGGGACCGCGCGTACGCAGGGGCTGCGACCGCCGAGGTGCCCGAGGACCTGCGGGCAGCGCTCGACGCCGCACCGACGGCCGCCGCCCTGTTCGCGGAGCTCGACGCGACGAACCGGTACGCCGTCGTGCACCGGGTGGTGACCGCCCCGAGCGAGACCGCGCGGGCGAACCGCATCGCGAAGCTCGTCGGTGGCCTCACGCGTGGGGAGACGCCGTACCCCCGTCCCGGTGCGCAGCCTCCACGGGTGGTCGACCCGGAGGCGTAGACCGGGATGCATGACCACTGGCACTGACACCACGAACCGTCCGGCCGCGTCCTCCGGCACCTTCCGCATCGGCGGGGACCTCGAGGTCAACCGCCTCGGCTACGGCACCATGCAGCTCACCGGCCCCGGCGTCTGGGGACCGCCGAAGGACCACGACGAGGCGATCCGCGTCCTGAAGCGCGCCGTCGAGCTGGGCGTGAACTTCTTCGACACGGCCGACTCGTACGGCCCCTACGTCGCCGAGGAGCTCCTCAAGGAGGCCCTCCACCCCTACGGCGACGACGTCGTCATCGCCACGAAGGCCGGCCTGACCCGCACCGGCCCGAACGAGTGGCCGCCGGTCGGCCGCCCGGAGTACCTGCGCCAGGAGGCCGAGATGAGCCTCCGCCGCCTCGGTCTCGAGCGCATCGACCTGTTCCAGCTGCACCGCATCGACCCGAAGGTCCCGCTCGAGGACCAGATCGGGGAGCTGAAGAAGCTGCAGGACGAGGGCAAGATCCGCCACATCGGCCTGTCCGAGGTCTCCGTCGACGACGTGAAGGCCGCGCAGCAGATCGCCACGATCGTCTCCGTGCAGAACCTCTACAACCTCACCGACCGTTCGGCCGAGGAGCTCCTCGACTGGTCGGAGGAGCAGGGCATCGGGTTCATCCCGTGGTTCCCGCTCGCCACCGGCGGCCTGACCGGCGAGGACTCCCCGCTCACCGAACTCGCGAAGCAGAAGGACGCCACCCCGGCGCAGGTCGCACTGGCCTGGCTGCTCAAGCGCTCGCCCGTCATGCTGCCGATCCCCGGCACGTCGAGCGTCGACCACCTCGAGGACAACCTCCAGGGCGCGATGATCGAGCTCAGCGACGAGGAGTTCCAGGAGCTGTCGAAGCTGCACAGCTGAGCTGTCCCGCTCCGACCGGGAGGCCCGTGGCGGGATCGCCACGGGCCTCCCGTCCGTCTGCAGGATGACTTCCGCCCGACCCGCTTGCCGCCGCATACCGGGTATGTGCATACTCGGTATGCCCGCGGAGAAGCGCTCCGCCGGGTCGGAGGGGGAACGATGAGTGTCCGCATGGGCGTACTCGCACTGCTGGTGGCCGAGCCGGGCTACGGCTACCAGCTCCGGGGGGAGTTCGAGCACCGGACCGGGGGCAGCTGGCCGCTGAACGTCGGCCAGGTCTACACGACGCTCGACCGGTTGGAGCGCGACGGCCTCGTGGCCCGCGGGGACGCCGACGACGACGGACACGTCGTCTACACGGCGACCGACGCGGGCCGCGAGGCGGTCGACCGGTGGTTCAGCGAGCCGGCCCCGGCCAAGCGCGGACGGGACGAACTCGCGATCAAGTTCGCGATCGCGGTCACCGTCCCCGGCGTCGACGTGCAACGCCTCGTGCAGGTGCAGCGCACGGCAGCGGTCCGGGCGCTGCAGGACCTGACGCGCCTCAAGCGCACCACGGACCCGGCGACCGACCTGGCATGGTCGCTCGTCCTCGAGTCGATGGTGTCCCAGGCCGAGTCCGAGGTCCGCTGGCTCGACCACGTGGAGTCGAGCGTCGCGCGGTACCAGCCGACGTCGCGCGGGACCCTCGGCCAGCCCGACGACGAGGACGCGTACGGCAGCGAGCCCACCGGCCGTCGCTCCGGCGAGGCCGTCCGATGACCTCGACCCCGCTCCTCGAACTCGACGCCGTGGCCGTGCAGTACGGCAGCGGTGCGCAGGCCGTGACCGCTCTGGCCGGTGTCGACCTGACGATCCGTCCGGGCGAGATGGTCGCCGTGATGGGGACCTCCGGATCGGGCAAGTCGACCCTGTTGTCCGTGTCCGGGACGCTCATGCCGCCGACGAGCGGTGAGGTCCGCATCGACGGCGAATGGGTGTCCGACCGTCCGGCCCGGGAGCTCGCGGCCCTGCGTCGGCGGGTGCTCGGCTTCGTCTTCCAGGACTTCAACCTCATCCCCTCGTTGACCGCGGTCGAGAACGTGGCGCTCCCACTCGAGCTCGACGGCTGGCGCACCGGGCGTGCCCGGAAGGCCGCACAGCTCGCGCTGGAGAGCGTCGAGCTCGGGCACCGCCTCGACGCCTGGCCGGACGACCTCTCCGGCGGCCAGCGGCAGCGGGTCGCGATCGCCCGCGGGGTCGTCGGCGACCGGAAGCTCGTCCTCGCCGACGAGCCGACCGGTGCCCTCGACTCGCAGACCGGCGAGGTCGTGTTGCGCATGCTCCGCCGACACGTCGACTCCGGTGCCGGCGCGCTGCTCGTCACGCACGACGCCCGGCACGCGGCCTGGGCGGACCGGATCGTGTTCCTCCGCGACGGCCGCATCGTCGACGAGACCGCCTACGCCGGCGTGGAGCTGGCCCTGTCGGACGCGCAGGACCGGTCGTGAGCGAGCGGCCCCGTCGGGACACGCACCGTCCGACGATCCGCAGCCGCTCCCCGTTCGCCCTCCGGCCCGCGCTCCTGCTGGCCCGGCGTCTGGCGTTCGCCCGGACCGGTCGCGCGGTGCTCGTCGCGTCGCTCATCGGGCTGCCGATCGCCGGACTCGCGGCGGGCAGCGTGCTCATCGCGTCGACGACACAGAGCACCGAGGACGAGTTGACCGTCGAGCTCGGGCGGTCCGCCGCGCTCCTCGAGTCGAACGGCCCGGACCTGGTCGGGATGCGGCAGGACCCGGTCGACCGCTACGCCGCCGTGACGCGGCCCGGCACGCGGCTCCAGCGTTGGCAGGACGACCCCACCAGCACCGACGCCGACACCCCGGCCCCGCCGACCGCGGACCTGCTCACCTCGGTCCCGGACGGAGCCGCGTCCATCCCGGTGCGGGAGGGCTCCGCGGTCGTCGCCGGGCCGGAGGTCCCCGTGACGGTCACCGCGGTCGAGGGCGAGACCTGGGCCGGCGCCCTCCACGGGCACTGGGACCGGATCGACGGCGCCGTCCCGCGCGCCGCAGGCCAGGTGCTCGTGACACCCGCCACGCTCGACCGCCTGCACGTCGCCGTCGGCGAGACACTCGAGCTCGAGGACCCGGTGCAGCGGCAGGTCACGATCGTCGGCACACTCCGCGACCTCGGTCGACCGTCGTCCACCCTCGCCGTGTTCGGCCCGTGGGGGTCCCTCGGGCTCGGCGACGACGACGCCACCCAGGTGTTCCTCCCCGACCACAGCGTGACCTGGCCCGAGGTCCAGCGGTACAACGACCACGGCATCGTGGTCGAGTCCCGGGCCGTCGTGCTCGACCCGCCCTTCGCCAGCAGGAGCTCCGGCGGGTACGACCCGATCGTCAGTTACGGGTACGTCGGCCTCGCCGGGGCGTTCGCCCTGTTCGAGGTCGGGTTGCTCGCGGCTGCGGCGTTCCTGGTGAGCTCCCGTGCGGACACCCGCTCGCACGCGGTGCTGGCGAGCGTCGGCGGCGACCGGCGCTTCCTCTTCAGCGTCGTGTCGTCCTCCGGCCTCGTGCTCGGTGCCGTCGGAGCGGTGTGCGGCACCGTGCTCGGCATCGGCGGCGGTGTCGCGGCCTTCCACCTGCTCGACTCGGGGGACCGCGCTCGCTACCCCGGGGTGCACCTGCCGTGGCTCGTGCTGCTCGCCGTCGTGGCGCTCGGGGTCCTGGCCGGGTGGGCGGCCTCGCTCGTCGCCGCCAGGAGCGCGAGCCGCGTCGACGTGGACAGTGCCCTCCGTGGCGCCACCCGCCCCGCGCCCGCGTCCCGGCGTCGGTGGGCCTCAGTCGCGGGACCCGTGCTCGCCGGGGTCGGCGTGCTGATGACGATGGCCTGCGGCGTGGGCGTGCTGATGCTCAACGACCGTCCGGTGCAGGACGACCACCTCGCGCTCGTGGTCGGCGTCGGCGTGGCGGTCGGTCCCTGCCTGGCGCAGCTCGGCATCGTCCTCGCCGCGCGTCGGCTGCTCGCCGGGGTCGCCCGGATCGGGGAGCGGCTCGGTCTGCCCGCCCGGATCGCCGTCCGCGACGCCGTCCGCAACCCGGTCCGGACGGTCCCCGTGCTCGCGAGCGTGATGAGCGTCGTGTTCGTCTCGACCGTCGTGCTGACCTTCGCGGCCGCGGGACAGGCGCAGACCGACGCGCAGTACGAGTTCTCCACCGCGGAGGGCGTGGGCACCGCGTCCATCACCGGGGACGGGATCGACGCGGCGCTCCGCGACCGGGCACTCCGGGTCGTGCGCCAGGTCCTGCCCGAGGCCGACATCCGACTCCTCGGCGCGGGCGTCGAGACCGGGTCCGACGACGCCCCGGTCACCCTGCCCGTCGACGTGCACCAGCGGGACTGTGCCGACAGCAGCACCGGAGCGTGCTCCGACTGGTTGAGCGCACCGGACGCCTCGAGCCCGCACGTCCTGACCGGAGACGTCGACGACCTCGCCGAGCTCCTCGGCCACCGGCCGTCCCGGGTCGCACGCGCCGCACTCGAACGCGGTGACGCCGTCTCCATGCGGCCCGAGTACGTGCGCGACGGCGTGGTCCGGCTCGACACCCGGCCCCTCTCGCAGTTCACCGCGTACGGCGAGCAGCCGACCTCGCGGGCGACGAACTCGACGACCCTGCCGGCCGTGGTCGAGCACACCGACCAACCCCTCCACCTCGGACTGTTCCTCACGCCGCAGGGCGCCCAGCGGCACGGGCTCGAGACCGAGCGCTCCTTCCTGGTCGGGTCCTTCCCGGGCGGCATCACCGACGAGCAGACGGACACCCTCGCGGTGACCTGGCAGACCGCGGCGGGTGCCGACGCCGACCTCTGGTACCCGTGGTTCTCGGTGGAGAACGGCCCCGAGGACCCGTTCCGACCGATCGCGGTCGTCGTCACACTCCTGGCCGGGATCGTCACGCTCGGTGCCACGACCGTGGCGATCGGGCTCGCGCGGGCCGACGGGCGTCGTGACGACGAGGTGCTCGACGCGGTCGGCGCCTCGCCCGGTGTCCGCCGCCTGGTCTCGACGTGGCAGGCCGCGCTGCTCACGCTGGTCGGCTCGCTGGTCGGGGTCGCGCTCGGGACCCTGCCGCTCCGCGCCCTGACGCTCCGGTTCACACCGACACCGGACGGCGTCGTCCACATGCCGTTCGCCCCGGACCCGGTGTCGCTCGCGGTGCTCGGACTCGGGCTGCCGGTCCTCGTGACCGCGGGGGTCTGGGCGGTCGCCGGCCGGCGACGGCGTGTGGCGGTCCGACGGACCGCCTGACGGACGGGAGGCCCGCTGCCAGCTGGCTGCGGGCCTCCCGTCCGGCGGTCACGTCGCCGCCAGCGGACACGGCGCGCTAGTCGGCGAGCCGGGCGAGCAGGGGCAGGAACAGCCCGGCCAGCCAGGACAGCACCAGCACCGACGCGCCGACCGCGAGGATCCGTCGGCGTCGGCGCTGCCGAGGGGTCTCGTCGACGCCCCACACGCCGGCCCGGACGAGGACACGGTTCGCCTCGCCGACCAGGCGGCGGACCTCCGGGTCCTCCAAGTCGAGACGGCCGGCCTCGGCGTGGTCGGCGATCGCGGTGGCCTCGTCCACCGTCAGCGCGGTGTCACCGGTCGGCCGGTCCCTGCGTCGCATGCGCACCACGGTAGCCCGCCGGTGGGGTCGTCGACACCCCGGAACGGCCACCGCGCTCCGCACTCGCGCGGTGCCGGGCCCCTGCGCGGTGTCGGGCGCCGCGACCGTCTACTCGGGGAGCGGCTCCGCGTACGTGCGGAAGTCGCCCCGCTCGGTGTGGATCGACCAGAGCCGCTCGGCGATCGCGGCGCCCGAGTGGTCCTGTTGCCCGTCGTCGATGCCGAACGGGATGATGAGCTGGCCGACGTGGACCTGCTCGTCCCGCACGGCGTCGTGGAGCAGCTGCGCGTAGGCGCTCTCGCCGGCGAAGGCGACCGACGTGCCGGTGACGCGCGCGCCCGGACGGACCGCGCTGCCGCCGTTGACGAACAGGATCGTGCCGGAGCCGATCGCGCGCATGCCGGGCAGGACCTGGCGGACGGCGTTCACCGAGCCGTAGACGGAGAACTCGATCGGGCCGACGAGGTCCTCGGCGGTCGTCTCGAGCACCGGCCGCATGTACTCCTTGGCGGGCAGCGGGCTGTACTGCAGGACCTCGATCGGTCCGAGCTGCTCGGTGGCCTGCTCGAGCGCACGGCGGAGCGAGTCCCCGTCGCGGACGTTCGCGGCGAACCCGGCGGCCTGGTGCCCCTGCTCCCGGAGCGAGGCGGCGAGCTCGTCGAGGCGGGCCTGGTTGCGGGAGATCAGGGCGACGGCGAAGCCCTCACGGGCGAAACGCTCGGCGACGGCGAGCCCGAGGCCCTTGCCGGCGCCGACGATGGCGATGGTGGTCATGTGGTCCTCCAGGGACTGGTGGTGGTCGTTCCACTGAACCAGGCGGCCTCCTGCGGCAGTCAGGTCCGGTCCGGCAGGCACGCGTCCGCCGACACGAGGGCGTCGATCCGCGCCGGTCGCCGCCGGCCGGACAGGTAGTCGTCGAGCGTCTCCCGCCGAGCCCGGAGCCGCGCTTCCTGCCGGAGCAGGTCGTCCCGCACCTGCTCGACCCGGGCGAGGAGGTCCGCCGGCGGCGGTCCCCCGGCGTCTCCGGCGACGCAGGGCACCACGTCACGGAGGAGTCCCGACGAGAGCCCGGCCGCGAAGAGGTCCTGGATGAGCGCGACCATCTCGACCGCGTCCGGGTCGTAGTCCCGGTACCCGTTCGGACGCCGTCTGCTCGTGATGAGCCCCTCGTGCTCGTAGTACCGCAGCGACCGCGTGCTCACACCCGTCGCCGCGCTCAACTCGCCGATCAGCACGATCCCGCCGCCCTCCGCTTGACCTTGACGCTGACGTCAATGTCTACGGTACCCGCATGACCACAGCAGCACAGATGCGCGACCGCACCGCCCTCGTCACCGGGGGCTCCACCGGGATCGGGGCCGCCGTCGCCGACGCCCTCGCGCGAGCGGGAGCGCACCTCGTCCTCGTCGCCCGGGACGCCACCCGGCTCGAGCAGACCGCCGACGGCATCCGCGACCGGCACGGTGTCCCCGTCACGGCCATCGCACTCGACCTGGCCGAGGACGGAGCCGTCACCCGCCTGCTCGACCGCCTGGCCGGCGACGGGACCGAGATCGAACTGCTGGTCGGCAGTGCCGGCGTGGCTTCGCGGGGCCTCGTCGTCGACAGCGACCCGGTCGCCCTGCGCCGCCTCGTCGACCTCAACGTCGGAGCACTGACGGAACTCACGACGGCGGTGGTCACGCGGATGGTCGAGCGGGGGCACGGTTCCGTCGTCTCGATCGCGAGCACCGGCGGGTTCGCCCCGGCACCGGTCCTGGCGGCCTACGCGGCCTCGAAGGCGTACGTCCTGTCGTTCACGCAGGCGCTCTGGGCCGAGACACGGCGAAGCGGCGTGCGGGTCGTCGCCGTCAGTCCCGGCCCGACGCGGACCCCGATGAACGCGGCCACCGGCCGGTGGGGACGGCGACCCGAGCAGGTCGCCGCGACCGTCCTCGCGGCGCTCGACGGCTCCGGCCCGTCCGTCGTCGACGGGCGGGCGAACACACTCGCCGCGACCGTGCTGCGGCTGCTTCCGACCCGTGCCGTCACCGCGCTCGCCCTGCGGGTGCTGGCGCGGTAGCGGGCACCCGGGCGGCTGCCGGTCTCGAATGTGACGGCGCTCCCGGTCGCGGTCCACCCAGCGGTTGTGCACCTGCACGGGGTGCAATCGACGGACACCGCACCGGGAGGCACACCATGGGCAGGACACGTCGTACCGTCTCGGCCGCGAGCGTCGCGCTCGTCGCCCTGACCCTCACCGCCTGCACGGGTACATCCGAGGCCGGCCCGGACCGCGTGCCCCGGGCCTCCGCACCGACCGACCTGGGTGCCGGGCAGCTGGCGCCGGACGGCGAGACGACCGACGTCGTCACCGGACTGGAGGCCCCCTGGTCCGTCGTGCTCACCGGTGACGGTCCCGACGCGCTCATCAGCCTGCGGGACTCCGCGGAGGTGCTGGAGCTGACGGCCGACGGCGAGCGCCGCACGGTCGGGACGGTCCCCGGTGTCCGACACGGGGGCGAGGGCGGCCTGCTCGGACTCGCCCTGCACGAGGACGACCTGTTCGTGTACTCGACCGGCGAGGACGGCAACCGCATCGAGCGCTATGACCTGGAGGGACCGGCTGGGTCGACCACGCTCGGGGACGCCACGACCCTCGTCGACGGCCTGCCCGCGAACACCTTCCACGACGGCGGGCGGATCGCGTTCGGCCCGGACGGCATGCTCTACGCCAGCGTCGGGGACGCCGGCACGAGTGAGGACGCGCAGGACCGGGACTCGCTCGCGGGCAAGATCCTCCGCCTCACCCCGGACGGCGACGTGCCCGACGACAACCCGTTCCCCGGCTCCCCCGTCTGGAGCCTCGGGCACCGGAACGTGCAGGGCCTCGGGTGGAGCGCGGACGGCACGATGTTCGCGTCCGAATTCGGGCAGGACGCCCGGGACGAGCTCAACGTCATCGAGCCGGGGAGCAACTACGGCTGGCCTGAGGTCGAGGGCACCGGCGGCGAGGACCAGGGGTTCGTCGACCCCGTCCAGCAGTGGGCGACCGACGACGCCAGCCCGAGCGGCCTCGCCGTCGTCGGGGACACCGTGTTCATCGCGAACCTGCAGGGCCGGGTGCTCCGCGGCGTCCCGGTCGACGACCCCGGCACAGCACACGAGTACTTCGCCGGGGAGTACGGCCGGATCCGCACGGTGCTCGCCGGCCCGGACGACACGCTCTGGTTCGTCACGAACAACACCGACGGCCGCGGTGACCCGGGCGAGGGCGACGACCGGATCGTGCAGGTCCCGCTCACCACGGGCTGACCGCCCGGCCGGTCGAACGGCTGCCGACCGGTCCGGGCGTCAGGGGACGAGCCGCTCCGCCCGGTACCGGTCGAACAGCCGCGTGAAGGAGTCGAGCGTCCGGTGGTGCTCGGTGAACCCGGCGAGCCGGCTCTTCGACATGTCGGTCATCACCTCGATGTCGCGGCCGAGGTCGGCGTCCGTGTGCCACCACGACGCCAGGCGCTCCAGGTCGGGCTCGACGAGGCCGTGCTCGGCGACGACCTCGGCCCAGACCGGTGCGGCGTCGGCCATCTGCTGCTCGAACGGCCGCGGCGCGGTGTCGAACCCCTCGGCCTCGACACCCAGGTGTGCGGCGATCCGCGGCCACATCCACCGCCACCGGAAGACGTCGCCGTTCGCGGTGTTGAACGCCTCGTCGGCACCGGCCGGGTCGGTCGCGGCCCACACCATCTGCGCGGCGAGCAGGTCGGCGTCGGTGACGTCGGTCAGCCCGTTCCACTGCGTCTCGCTGCCGGGGAACACCATCGGACGCCCGGTGTGGCGGCTGATCGCGGCGGCGACGGCGATCGTCAGCCCCATGTTCATCGCGTTGCCGACGGCGTACCCGAGGACGGTGTGCGAGCGGTGCACCGACCAGGTGAAGCCCTGGCGTGCCGCGGCGGCGAACAGCTCGTCCTCCTGGGCGTAGTAGAAGTTGTCGACGTCCAGTCGGGGCTCGTCCTCGTGGAACGGGGTGTCCGGCATCGCGCCCTGGCCGTACGCCTCGAACGGACCGAGGTAGTGCTTCAGGCCGGTCATCAGTGCGACGTGCTGCACCGGCGCACCGGACAGTGCGGCGAGGAGGTCGCGCACCATGCCGCCGTTCACCGCGATGTTCTCGGCCTCGGTGGCCTGGCGCGACCAGGCCGTGAAGAACACGTGCGTCGCCGGGACGTCGGCGAGCGCCGACCCCAGGGACGCCGCCGACCGGAGGTCCGCCGACCGCCAGGTGACGCCGGCGCGCTCGGCTCCGGGTCGGCGCGAGAGCGCGGTGACGGTCCAGCCGTCGCTGACGAGGTGGTCGACGATCGCCGATCCGGCGATGCCGGTGGCGCCGACGACGAGGGCGTGCGGGGTCGCGGTCATGCGGGTCCTTCCGGCGGGGACGGTGGACCGGAGACAACACCTGTCGCCTGGGTGTATTCCGGTGCCCGGTCCATGCAGGTCCTCAGCCTGGGGTCGACGTCCGGTAGCGCAGTTCGATCGCTCCGCCGTCGAACGCCGTCGTGCCGACGAGGTCGAGCGCACCCGTGCCGGCTTCGACGGGCAGGAGCGGCGTGCCGGCTCCGAGCGCGATCGGCATCACCGTGACGTGGAGCTCGTCGAGCAGCCCCGCCTGCTGGTACTGAGCGGCGAGCACGCCACCTCCGACGATCCAGAGGTCGCGGCCCCCGGCGGACGCCATCACCAGTCCGTGGTGGCCCCGCACGTCACCGGTGACCACACGGACGTCCCCGTCCGCCGGGACGTCGAGGCTGCGCGACGAGAAGACCCAGGTCACCGTGTCCGGGTACGGCCACGCGTCGTCGTGTCCACGGAGCCACTCGTAGGTCGTGGCCCCCATCGCCAGGGCGCCGACACCGGCGGTGAAGCGGTCGTGGTGTTCCCGGAACGCGTCGAAGCCGAACTGCAGGAGCCAGTCGAGGTCGTCGTCGGGCCCGGCGACGAACCCGTCGAGGGACGCCGCGACGGAGTAGATCGTGCTCATGTCGGGACGGTACCGAGCAGCACCGACAGCGCGGATCCGACCGCGTCGGGTCAGACGACCAGCGGCCCCGCGACCGCCACCTCGTCGTTGTCGACGAGCCAGCGCACCGCGTCGAGCACCGTCTCCTCCGCGGTGTACCGCGGGGCGTAGCCGAGCAGCCGCCGCGCCTTGTCGATGCTGAACACGTGGCTCCGGGACAGGTGCTCCCAGCTCGCCTCGGCGTGCTCGGCCGGCACCACCTTCCGGAACCGGTCCCAGGAGACGGACTCGAGCCGGGCCTCCCGGCCGAACCAGGACGCGGCGAGCGCTGCGTACCCGCGCACCGTGAGCGCGGTCGGGGCGACGACGGTGAAGTCCTGCCCCGCGGCTGCGTCCCGGTGCTCGACGGCGAGCTCGAAGGCCTGGGCGACGTCGTCGGCGTGCACGTGGTGCATCGACTCGGCTCCGAGTCCGGGGACGAGCAGGGGTTCGCCGGCGGACAGTTTCTGCCAGACCGTGGGGTCGAGGTTGCCGACGGGGCCGATCGGTGCCCAGCCCGGGCCGCTGATGTGGCCGGGGTGCAGCGAGGTCGTCACGACACCCCCATCGGCGGTCTCCTCCTTGAGCAGTCGGGCGATGGCGTCCTTCCCGATGCCGTACTCGCCGACGGGCGGGGTCGCGTTCTCCTCGGTCACCGGCAGCACGGCGCTCGGCCCCGCCCGCCAGATCGACCCGCAGTGGACGAGGTGCACGTCGGTCCTGCGGAGCGCCGCGACCAGGGCCGCAGCGGACTCGACCGTGAAGCAGACGAGGTCGATGACGACGTCCGGCCGGAGCGCCACGACCCGGTTGCCGAACGTGCCGTCGCGGTCCTCCTGCTCGCGGTCGGCGGCGACCTGCTCGACGTGCTGCCACTCCGGTGCGTCGACGTAGGCCGACCGGCTGCCGCGACTGATGGTCACGACGTCGTGTCCGGCACGCACCAGGCGCGGGACGAGGAAGGAGCCGATGTGGCCGGTCGCGCCGATGACGACGATGCGCTTGCTGTCCATGCCGTCACCGTACGCGCGGGCCCTCGGCGAGCAGGGGCTACCGTCGTGGGCATGCAGCGACGCACCCTCGGCCGTACCGGCCGCGACGTATCCGTGATCGGCCTCGGCACCTGGCAGTTCGGCGGTGACTGGGGTCCGGTGGCCGCGGAGGACGCCTTCGCCGTGATGGACGCCTCCGCCGAGGCCGGCATCACCCTGTTCGACACCGCCGACGTGTACGGCGACGGCCGCAGCGAGCAGCTCATCGGCCGGTGGATCGCCGCGCATGCCGACGCCGGTGTCACGGTCGCCACGAAGATGGGCCGCCGGGTGGACCAGGTCCCGTCGAACTACGTGGCCCAGAACTTCCGGCAGTGGGTGGACCGGTCGCGGGAGAACCTGGGCCAGGACACCCTCGACCTCGTCCAGCTGCACTGCCCGCCGACCGCGGTCTTCGAGGACGACGCGGTCTACGACGCCCTCGACGCGCTGGTCGCCGACGGGTCGATCGCCGCCTACGGCGTCTCCGTCGAGACCGCCGACCAGGCCCTCACCGCGATCGCCCGACCCGGGGTCACGAGCGTGCAGATCATCCTCAACGCCTTCCGCCTCAAGCCGCTCGACCGCGTGCTCCCCGCCGCCCGGGAGGCCGGGGTCGCGATCCTGGCCCGCGTCCCGCTGGCCTCGGGGCTGCTGTCCGGCAAGTACACGACGGACACCACCTTCGCCCCGGAGGACCACCGCACGTACAACCGCAACGGCGAGGCGTTCGACCAGGGTGAGACGTTCAGCGGCGTCCCGTTCGAGGACGGCGTCCGCGCGGCACAGGAGTTCGCGGCGGCCCTGCCCGAGGGCGTCAGCGTCCCGCAGGCGGCCCTCGCCTGGGTCGTCGCGCAGGACGGCGTCACGGCGGCGATCCCCGGTGCCCGCAACGCCGAGCAGGCCCGGTCGAACGCCGAGGCCGGCTCGCTCGAGCTGCCCGCCGACCTCGGGGCAACGGTCCGCGACCTCTACGACCGCTGGTTCCGCGCCACCGTGCACGAACGCTGGTAGCCGCCGGCACGACGACGGACGGGAGGCCCGGCTCACCAGGTGAGTCGGGCCTCCCGTCCGTCAGGTCGTGCGACCGGCAGACCGCGGCTCAGGCGCCGCGGACCACCGCACGCGAGCCGGCGATGACGGCCGCGTCCTCGGCGACGGCGACCACCGGGTCCGGCAGGACCGTGCCGACGGCCTTGCGGGCCGCCCAGGCGACGTAGGAACCGACGAGCGCCCCGATCGCGCCGACGATGGCGCCCTCGATCCGCAGGTCCGACTTCCCGGACTTCGTGGTGGTCCCGAACGCCGCGCCGACGAAGGCGCCGGCGCCGATGCGACCGAGCAGTGCGGGGAGGGCGATGCGGTTCGGGGTCTTCGGCATCTTGTCGCCGATGATCTCGCCGGCGGCACCCGCGACGAGTCCGGCGCGGCCGAGCGACGAGTCGAAGGTCTTCCACTTCTGCCAGTCGCCGGACAGGCGCTTGTCGCCCTGGTGCAGGCCGAGGACGGCGAGCGGGGTGGCCGAGCGGCCTCCGCTGAGGACCCCGAGCAGCAGGGCGCGCGTGAGGGTGCTGGTGGTCCGGCTCTTCTTGGACATGCGGGTGGTCTCCTTCGTTTCCCTGCCGGCGTCGTCGCGGTCCGGACGCCGCCGTGGTGCGGACGTCGGCACGGTGCGGACGTCGGCACGTGCCCGACGCTACTCAGCGCGGCTGGTGGCGGTCAGTGGTGGGCGGGCACGGCGACGGCCACGGCACCGCGAGCGTCGTCCGGGACCACCGCGGCGGCGTCGTCCATCGCGGCCGTCATCTCGGCGAAGAAGGCGCTCATCTCGGCGATCGTCGTCGGGGAGAGCCGGTCGGCGGCGGCGATCATCCGCGCATGCACCGCGGTGAGGTTCGACCGCACCGTCTCGTCGCCCGAGTCGGTCGCGACGAGCAGGAACCCGCGGCCGTCGTCGGGGTCGGTCTGCCGTTCGACGTGTCCGGCTGCGACGAGTCGCTTCACGAGGGCCGTGGTGGACGCGGTCGTGATGCCGAGGTGTGCGGCCAGTCCGGTCGGCTTCACCGCGGTGCCGCGCTGTCGGGCCTGCAGGAGGAACCGGACGGCGGCCATGTCGGTGGCGCCCATGTGCATGGTGTCGCGCGTGCGCTGGCGCATGGCGACCTCGGCGGAGCGGTAGCGGCGCATGGCGTTGAGCAGCTCCACGCCGCTCTTCGCCGCACGGTCGGGGTACCAGTACCCGGACTCGTCGTAGGTCCTCGCGTCGACCATGGCGTCACCTCGTCCTCGGTTGCGGGCGCAGCCGATCCCCAAGGAGTACCAGGACCGGGCGGGCCGGACTCAGCCGGGTCGCAGCGGTGTCCCCCGGTACGGCCGGGCGGGGACGGCTGACGCATCGAGACACCCCCGTCAGCGAGCGACACCTCCATCGCCTCGAGACGCCGCCGGAAGTGACGGCGTCCCGGCCAGGCCGAGGCGTCTCGCAGGCACACCGGCGTCTCGCAGGCACACCGGCGTCTCGCAGGCACGCCGGCGTTCCGCAGGGACGGGAATGTCCGCGACGGCCCGCGTGTAGAGATGAACACCCCCGAACGAGAAGGAGTCCGCCGTGATCGACGACGACCGCACCCCTGGCCAGCGCGACGACCTCGCCCGCCACCCGCACCTCCACCTGCAGGACGACGACCACGCGGGCTTCGGCCGCTGGCTCGGCCTCATCAACGCCGGGGACTGACCCCGGGCCGGCACGCCGATGCCGGTACCGCAGTACCGGCAGACCCCTTCCAGGAGGCCCGTCACCCGTCCGTCGGACCGGTGACGGGCCTCCTGTGCGTTGCCCCCGGCGGGCAGCGGGAGGTCGGCCGCCACGGGTACGGTCGGAGCGTGCACGGGGTCGGAGTGGTCGACGAAGCCGGGCGGCTCCGGCTGCTCGGTACCGCGGTGGCGGGTGCTGCGTTCGCGCTCGTCCTCACCATGCTCGTCCTGTCGTCGTTCCGGACCGCGACCCCGCAGGTGCTCGTGTCCGTCGGCCTCCCCGCCGGAGTGGTCGGGGCCGCGGTGGCCGGCTGGCTGCGGCTCCGGTCCTGGCGTGCCGAGGGCGGGTACGAGCGCGTGGTGATGGTCGAGCGGTGGGTGACCGACCGGCACGTCCCCGCCGAGGTTCCCGCGGACGTCTGGGTCCCGCGGCTACAGGCCCAGGCGGACCAGCAGGTCGGCGGCTGGGGCAAGATCGTGCTCTGCGTCTTCTGGAGCGCGATGACCTGGTCCATGCGTGACCAGCACGGCACGGTGATCACCCTGCTGCTCCTCGGCCTCTGGGCCGGACTGGCGCTGTGGAGCGCGCTGTGGGTGATCCCGCGGGCCCGGGTCGCGCGGGACATGCTGCGGCAGGGCGTCGTCGCGCGGGACTGACGTGGGTACCGCGGTCCCGTGCAGCGACCCTGCGCGGATCAGCCGAGTGCTGCCGTCGCGCTCCGGAGCTCCTGCAGGACGTCGAGTGCGTGGCGTGCGAGACCGTCGTCGTCGCTCCGTTCACCCTCGGACCACCGCGCGTAGCCCTGCTTGAACGCGAGGACGCCCATCTCGCTGGCCAGATGCGCGGTCGTCTCGGGCACCCCGCGCTCGAGCAGCGCCGTCGTCATCGCGGCGGCCATGCCGACGCTCTTCAGCGCGTCCCGCTCCTGGAGCTCGGTACTCGCGGCCACGGCGGCCTTGAGTCGGGGGCCGAGCTCCCGGTTCCGCGGCCCCATCTCGCCGGAGGCCCGCTCGAGTCCGGCAGCGACGGCCTCGAGCGGGCTCGCCTCGGTCGGGGCACCGGCGATGCCCTCGGCGAGCAGACGGCTCAGGGTCTCCTGCCCGGCGACGAGCAGTTCGCGCTTGTCCGGGAAGTGCCGGAAGAAGGTGCTCTTGGTGACGCCGGCGCGCTCGGCGATCGCGGTGACGGTCGTCGCGTCGTAGCCCTGCTCCGTGAACAGGTCCACGGCGGCGATGACGAGCCGCTCCCGTGCTCCCGGTTCCCATCGCGCCATGCCCACCATCCTACTGATGGCACTCTTGTCCCGTCAGCGCACTCCGACGGGACAAGAGTGCCGTCAGCGTCCTATGGTGACGGTACCAACGTCCCATCACTCGAGGAGTCCCCATGCACGTCTTCGTCACGGGCGGAACCGGCACGATCGGCACCGCCGTCGTCGCCGAGTTGCTCGCCACCGGTCACACCGTCCTCGGCCTCGCCCGGTCGGACGCGTCCGCCGCCACCCTCGAGGCCGCCGGCGCCGAGGTCCTGCGCGGCTCGCTCACCGACCTCGACGTCCTGCGCGAGGGAGCCACCCGCGCCGACGGCGTCATCAGCCTGGCGTTCAATCGCGACTACGGTAGCGCCGAGGCACTCGAGCAGGGCCTCGGCGAGGAGCGCGACGCCATGGCCACGCTCGGTGCAGCACTCATCGAGAGCGGCAAGCCGATCGTCACCGTGTCCGGCACGCCCTGGGTGGCCGGACGCGCTGCGACCGAGGACGACCCGCTGCCCGTCGAGGGGCCGGTCGCGAGCCGCGCGGTCGCCGTCACCGACCTGCTCGCACTGTCGTCGCAGGGCGTCCGCGCCTCGGCCGTCCGCATGCCCCGCACGGTGCACGAGGACGGGCAGGGCGGGTTCGCCGGCCTGCTCACCGAGGCCGCGCGTCGGACCGGGATCGCGGGGTACCCGGGCGACGGTCAGCAGCGCTGGCCCGCCGTGCACGCGCGGGACGCCGCCTCACTGTTCCGCATCGCCCTCGAGTCCGCGCCGGCCGGCACCGCGTGGCACGCCGTCGGTGACGAGGGCGACCGCGTCGTCGACATCGCCACCGTGGTCGGCCGCCGCCTCGGACTCCCCGTGCAGCCCGTGCCGGACGAGACGTTCGGTCCCTTCGGGCCGATCTTCGCCATGGACCAGCCGGCGTCGAGCGCGCACACCCGGCAGGCGCTCGGCTGGGAGCCGACGCACCCGGGCCTCCTCGAGGACCTGGAGGCGCTGCAGCCCTGACGGCGCAGACGACGGACGGGAGGCCCGGTGCCAGCTGGCACCGAGCCTCCCGCGGTCAGCCCCTGGGCTTCCGGGAGCGGTGACGCGCAACGGTCCCGACGTACATCCCGCTGAGTCCGGTGGCGAGGCCCGAGATCAGCACGCCGATCCACTGTGCCGAGGTCCCCACCGTCGCCGCGAAGCACGCCGAACCGGCGACGATCGCTCCGATCGAGACGACGATCGCGAACGTGCGGGTCGTGAATGCCTTCATGCCCTCGCCAGCCCTACGCGCACCGCGGCGCCCTGTGCGACACCGGGTAGACGCGCAAGGACTTCGTTCCACAGCGGATGCCACCCCCGCTCCCGATGGCGCTGCTCGCGAGCACTGCAGCCACGTTCGCGACGGCACACACCGCCGGGCCGAGCGCGCACATGCTGGCCGCGATCGCAGTCATCGCGCCGCTGATGATCAAGTTCTGGTCGAAGGCGTTGAACGCCACGTACATGCCGTACTTGTCAGGTCCGGCCGCGAGGCGAGACCCGGAGTCAGGAACACCGAGCTCGAGCACGGCCCCGTCCTCACCTTCGATCACGACGACCTCGGTACCATCTGCTCCGGCTCGTTCCTCGACGACAGCGCCAGCACGTCGTGCTTCAGCGAGGGCCTCTCGGATGACGGCGTCGGTGACAGCTGGGTCCCCCTCAGACGCACTGACGATCGGCTGCATCGGCGCCACTTCGGCTTCCGCCGCTGGACCCACCACCAGTCCGGCGGCTACGAGCGCGCCTGTGAGCGCCATCGCAGCGGAGACGTTCCATGATGTCGACATCTTCTCCCCCTCTGGTCTGTAAGCCGCCCGACGGACGACTCGAGAGGCAACAGTAGTACGGGGACACCAGATTCCACCCTGTGACATATCATGCTGATCACGGTGAAGGGATTGCGGTCCTGAAGGGTCGGCAGACAACGGACGGGAGGCCCGGTGCCAGCTGGCACCGGGCCTCCCGTTCGACAGGTGGTCGCGTCGCGACGGCCGGTCAGTTGTAGTTCGCCACGCGGTTCGGCGAGGTGTTGCCGGCGGGCGTCGGGACGGCGCCGCCGACCCCGTTGATGACGCTCGAGATGGTGCCGACGTCACCGAGGGACACCGTGACGAGACCGTGCGCCTTCACGCCCGGCGTCTGCGGCACCTCGAACGCCCGGTCGGCGTGCACCGAGGGGTTCGTGTTGAAGAAGCAGTAGACGCCGCCGCCCCAGATCTCGTGCGTGGTGACGTTCGACGCGACCTTGTACGCCGCGTACCCGGCTCCGGTCGGGCTCTGCCACGAGGCGTTGTCCGGCACGTCGTACGGCATCTCGTTCTGGAAGAAGATCGTCTTCCCGTTGTTGCCGTTCCACAGCACTTCGTACTTCTGGTAGTGCTCGACGAAGAGCCCGGTGGCGAGGACGTCGTTGCCGTTCACCTCGACGCCGGTGGCGCCGGTGTTGACCGTCCAACCCGTCGGGGCACCACCGTGGTCGGCACGCCAGGCCCAGATGTGGTCGATCAGGGTGTCGTCGGCGTTGACCCGCAGCGAGGTGCTGGCCTTGCCCTGGATGCTCGACCCGACGCGGAAGAAGACGTCTTGGATGCTCTGCGGGTTCGCCGCGTGGTCGATGTGCGAGTCCGCCGTCCCCAGGCGGATCAGCTGCGTGCTGTTCTGCGTGCCGGCGTCGACGACGAGGTTCGAGACGTTCACACCAGCGACGTCGTTCGAAACCAGGACGGAGTTGCCCTTGGTCGGCACGAGCGTCGGGAAGCCGATGCCGGTCACGACGGTGTTCGCCCGCTGCACGTTGATCGCCGCGTCGAGCTGGTAGGTGCCCGGGGTGAAGAACAGGTTCAGCCCTTGCGCGAGCGCGCTGTTGATCGTCGCCGCCGTGTCACCCGGGTGCGCGACGTAGAAGTTCCGCATCGGGATGTCCGTGCCCGCGGTGTTCGGCCAGGTGACACCGCTCGAGTTCTGCCGGAGCGAGGGGACGAACACGTGGTACTTGTTCGACGAGTCCACGTACAGGTAGGGCTTCTCGCGCGTCGTCGGCGTGGTGGCGAGCGTCGTGTAGCTCCTCGAGAAGTCGTTCGCCGGGGCACCCTGCACTCCCGAGAACGTCATGTTCCAGTTCCCGCCCTGCCACGAACCGAGCGTGGAGTTGCGGGTGTACCACTGCTGCTGCGACCCCGAGGTGACGGTGCCGTCGACCTTGCTGTCCGCGATGTAACCGCCGGACGAGTAGCCCTGGCCGCCGTCCTGGTTCGAGGGGCCCATCGTCAGGTTGCCCTTGATGTGCACGCGCCGCATCGGAGCGGCCTGGGACACGGCCCAGCGGTCGGTACCGCCCTCGGGGACGACCGCGACGTTCTCGACCGACCGCCAGAAGTTCTGCGTGGCGTTCTTCTCGTCGCCCGCGTTCCACCCGGAGTCCACGTTGACCGCGCCGGTGATGGTGACGTCGTCGGGGTTCTTCCCGAGGCCGGCGACCGTCGTGTAGAAGCCGAGGTTCGCCCAGACACGGTTGTAGCTGCCCGGCTTGAACAGGAAGACGTGCCGCTGGGACCCGAACTGCGCCGTGGTGCTGCGGAGCTGCGAGGTGAAGGCGGCGTCGACGTCGGCCTGGATGGTCGAGGTGGGGGTCGATGGGCTGTAGACCTTGACGTTGCTCCCGAAGTCCGGGGTGTCGCTCGTCGTGACCGCCTGCGCCGAGATCGCCGGGACCAGGGCCCCCACGACGCCGGCGCTCACGGCGAGGGCGACGAGACTTCTCATCCGTCGTTGCATGATGCTCGATTCATGACCGGTGCGGCCCCGTTGCCGCACGGACGCGACGGTAGACCCGATCATGCGCGTTCCGCAGTCGGACGAACGGCGGACAAGCACGGGCGTCCCGGAACGTGTTCGGCCGCCTGATCACCACCCGAAGGCGACCAGACGGCCGGGCTCACCACCCTGGGTGAGCGAGCAGGGCGCGGATACCCGGTCCACGCCCCGCGGTCCATCCTGCCCGATCGCGGAGCGCTCCACCGCCCCCAACTCACGGGGGAGAACGGACGGTTCCGGCGTCAGGGTGCCGGTGCGACCGGGATCTCCCAGTAGCTCGGCTGCTCGTACTGCTCCGACCACCCCCGCCGCATGCGCGCGGCGGCACGGTCGAACGCCTCCACCGGGTCGGTGTCACCCGTCAGCAGGGCCTGCAGCCGGAGACCGTCGTACAGGGCGAGCAGCTGCTGTGCGCCCCGCTCCGGGTCCATCGTCGCCGGCTCGCGGCCCTCCCGCACGTCCGCGGCGAGTGCCGTGCGGATCGTCTCCCGGAACTGCCGGTAGGCGGACCGGTAGTAGTCGGCACCGTCGACCGAGGGGTCCGTCGCCGCGGCGAGTGTCGACGCGAGCAGGCGCATCAGTCCCGATTCCTCGATGTGCGCGGCCAGCAGGGCGTGCATGAACGCCACCGTTCCGCGCTCCGTGATCATCGGGAGCAGGGGTGCCGACACCGCACGCGTCCAGCGCTCCACCGTCGCCGCGAGGAGGGCGTGCCGGTTCGGGAACAGCCCCTCGATCTCGGACACGCTCATGCCGCTGCGCTCCGCCACCGCCTCGATGGAGAAGCTCGTCGTCCCGCCGTCGTGCAGGACCGCGATCGCGCCGTTCACGGCGCGGGTGCGCGGGACCTCGTCGTCGGCCGCGTTCTGGTTCGTCAGCGGCGCGAGCGGGTGCTTGCGGAACCACTCGAGCAGGGCGCGGGCCCGCGAGGCGCCGAACTCGGCGTCGCTCGGCCGCTGCGCCTCGAACAGGTCGCTGAAGCCCGGGACCTCGCGCATGAGCGGGTCGAGGGGCTGGAACGCCATGGACCAGTCCGGGAAGGAGCGCTGCTGCACCGGGTCGTCGCAGAGCACCCGGACGTTGGTGTGCCGGGGGTCCAGGCGGATCTGCTCGAAGCGCTGGTGGACGACGTCGTCCTCGCCCTCGATGATGCCGATGCAGTTGCTGTCGCGGTGCGCGAGCATGCCGGTGATGCCGAGGCGCGTGTTCTTCTCGCGTCCGACCGCCAGGATCTGCGCGAGTTCGGAGTCCGAGATCGGTCGGGTCTGCGTGCTGGTGTAGACGAGTGTGCGCACGGTCGGCCTCCCTGGTCGTGGCTGGGCCGGATGCCCTGGCACGAGTCAAACGCGCGACGGGCGACCGCACCAGTCCCGTGTTCGGGTCGCGTGGTCGCGGCGCGCCGGTGCCGGCCGGGAGGCCCGGGGCGGGCCCGTGCTGCGCCTCCCGTCCGGCTCCTGGGACGACGGAGGGCGGGTGACCTCGCGATCACCCGCCCTCGTCGATCAGTGCGGCACTACTTGTGGATCCGACCCGACAGCCCGGTCGTGGTCCCGGTCGTGTAGCCGGTCTTCTTGGCGGTGACGGTCACCTTCAGCCGTTCCCCGACGTCCTTCGACGTCGTCTTGTAGGTGGCCTTGGTCGCTCCGGGGATCGACTTCCCGTCACGCGACCACTTGTAGGTGAACGTGACCCCGCTCGCGTTCCAGGAACCGGGCTTCGCGGTGATGGTCCGGCCGACCTTCCACGACCCGCCGACGGTCGCGCGGCTGCCCTCCTTCAGCGCGAGCTTCGGCGTGGTCGCGACGACCGTGACGGTGGCTCGGGCCTCCCGGCCGGAACCGGCACCGACGGCGGACACGGCGAGCGCGCCGAGGTCCGCGTCGGCCGGGACCTGCAGGGTGCCGGCGACCGCGCCGCTCGACCCGGCGACGGCCGTGTCGACGACCGTCTCACCGGCGCGGAAGGTGACGCCTTCGCCCTGGCGGAAGCCCGTGCCCGTGAGCAGGACCGTGGTACCCGGCGTGACCTTCGCAGCGGAGGTGCCGAGCGCCACCGGAGCGGCCGCGGCGGTCCGCTCGGCACACACGTCACCCTGCTTGCCGACCGGCGCGATCGCCTTCGCCGGCGCCGTGACGCCGTCGTCCTCGCGGACGGTCAGGTTGGTGAACGCGGACGCGCCCATGACGGCGTTGCTGGTGTTCGTGACGCTCACCTTCAAGGCGGAGCTGGGCGTCGCCGAGGCGATGGTGTTGCCGGCCGTCGGCACGGTGACCGCGCGGCAGGTCTCGCCGGGTGCGAAGGTCACGCGCTCCATGCCGACGCCGACGGTGCCGGTCGCCGAGCCGAGGACGCTGACGTACGCGGTGACCGGACGGGACTCGGCACGCGACAGGGAGACGGCGACGTCGGCGGTGCCGGGGCCGGCGCCCTCCTCCACCGCGGTGGGGGCGACGTTCACCGTGGTGCGCGTCTGGGCGACGGCGGTGCCGACGCTCGGGGTGTCGAATGCCAGGTCGGACAGGTAGACCCCGCCGGTGCCGGTGCCGTCGGCCCCGACGCCCGCGGTGAAGCGGACCTCGCGGACGTCGGTGAGGTCCAGGCCGGTCATCGACGCCGTGGGGATCGTCAGCTGCTGCAGGACGATCTTGTTGAGCGTCGTGTTCGTGCCGCCGGGCATCCGGTTGACGGCGAGCGGGTTGACCGCAGAGGCAGCGGTCGACCAGGTCCCGCCGGAGCCGTCGAGGACCGTGATCCGGAAGTCGGTGCCGGTGGACACCGCCTCGTCGGGCGCGGTCTTCAGGGTGAGCTGCGTGCTGTCGGAGACGTTGCGTGCCGTCGCGGGGACCGAGACGCGGAGTTCACCGGTGCTCGGCGCTGCCGGGTCGGTGGTGGAGGCTCCGGTCCACAGGAACCGGGTGGTCGGGAACGCGGGGACGTTCGGTGCGAACGAGCCGGGCGTCCAGTGCGGCACCTGGGCCGAGCCCTTGGTGGTGGCGCAGAACGGGTTCGACTGCGGCAGCGTCCGACCGGTCAGGTTCGAGCAGACCGCGGCCGTGGCGCCCCCGACGGTGCGGACGAGGGAGCTCGACTTCGTGAAGTCGGTGACGAGCTTCGTCTTCGAGGTGGGCTGCGCGGCCATGGTCCGGACGTCGGCGAACGGCGTCGCGGTGGTCGCGGGCTTGACCGACCCGTCGAACATCGACTGGAACTGGGTCTCGCCGCCCATGGTCAGGCGGAAGAAGCCGGTCATGTAGCTGACGCCGACCTGGTACTGCTGGTCCGCGGTGAGGCGGGTCGGGCTGGTCGTGGCACAGGTCGACGTGGTGTCGCGGACGTTCCAGTCGTCGCCGGTCGCCGCCGGGTACTTGCCCGGGGTCCACACGGTGTTGAAGAAGTTGTGGTTCGCGCCCATCACCCACACCGCGGAGCGGAGGACCTCGTCACCGAAGGCGTGCCGGGAGTCGTCGATGAAGTGCTGACCCTGCTGGTTCGACACGTCGCCGTCGCAGTAGGGCAGGAAGACGGCGGTCGGCACGTCGGGCAGCGTCATGCGGCCGAAGTCGACCGGCGCGAGCGGCAGGACCGACTCGATGCCGAACGGCTTCGGGAGCGCTTCGTTGAGGGTGGCGGCCGAGACCACACCCTCACCGCCGCGGGAGTGGCCCATGATGCCGACGTGCGTCAGGTCGAACCGGCCCTTGAGCGACGCAGCCGTCACGGTGGAGGCGGCGGCCGGCTGGTCGGTGCGGGTCGTCGCGCGGACGAGGGCGTCGTCGAGCGTGCGGGTCGTGGTCGTGCTCGGGGCGGAGCTCGTCGCCGTCGTGACGTCGTCGTACGAGACGGCCGTCCCGGCGTCGGCCTTGCCGAGCATGTCCAGCGTGTCGAGGATCAGCTGACCGCGGGCCTGTGCGCCGTAGTCGAGGGCGAGCTGGTTGTCGTTCGAGTTCACGGCGTTCGCCGCGATGGAGACGACGTTGTAGCCGCGGGTGGCGAGCGCACGCGCGGTGCCCTCGTACCCGAGGTACGAGCGGACGTTCGACTGGGTCGGACCACAGGGCCAGCGCAGCGGGTTGGCACCGGTGCCCGCGCACGAGGTGTGGCGGCCGTGCAGCAGCACGACGGTCGGACGCTCGCCGGCGGCGCTCGTCAGGTACATCTTCCCGGTGAGCTCACCGCGGATGCCGCCGATCGCCGCGAGGGGGATCGCCTGGTCACCGAAGTCGTACTCGGCCTCGGCCACCTCGTAGGCGCCCGGCGTGGACGGGTCCTCGACCGCGTCCGCCGTGGCGAGGGACTTCATCTGCCGCTTCAGGGTGCGGTTCTCGGGGACGGCCGGGGTGACCGGGGCCGTCGTCGTCTCGGTCGCCTTGTCCGCGTCGCCGCTCGACCAGGCCTTGGTGACGTCCTTCGCGTCGGCGACGGACCGGTCGGCGGTGAGGACCTGCAGGGTCTTCCCGTCCGCCGACTCGGTGGCGAGGCCGATGGGCTCGCCGTCCACGACGAGCGTGGGGGCGTCGTCGACCATCGGCAGGGGTGCGTCCAGGTCGAGGGACACGAGGTACCCGCCGGGAGCGGTCGTGACGTCCCAGTCGGAGCCGGAGGCGACGACGGGGTCAGGGGTTGGTGCCGCGAACGCAGGGGCTGCGGTCAGGACGAGGGCGGGAGTCAGCGTGGCGGTGATCGCCAGTGCGGCGAGCCGACTCCGGGAACGGGTTCTGGACAAGGGGCTCCTCGAGTGAAGGGGTTCTCAAGAGGAAGCTTCGAGGAGCGTGAGCGTTCGTCGAGCATCGGAAACGGGCTCGTAACCAACACTTGACGGGCGGGAAACACCGGCGCCCCGCCTCAGCCGCGGAACGCGACGAACGGCTCCAGCAAGCGGCTGGACCGTCCGGTCGGACCGCTCCAGCCGCACGGGAGCGGCGATCGCGGAGGTCACCGCGTCACGCTCCGGAGAGCAGCGCGTCCGTTTCCCCAGCCGTCGGCGCGGTCGCCGGCCCGGACCGGGTCACCGCGAGCGCCGCCGCCGCGTTGGCCCGGCGGACCGCGTCCGGGAGGCCCGCCCCGCGCCCCAGCGCGGCCGCCAGCACGCCGGCGTGCGCGTCCCCCGCCCCGTTCGTGTCGACCGCGACGACGGGGAACCCGGGGACCAGGACCGGCGCGCCACCGGACTCGACGACCCAGCAGCCGTGGGCGCCGTCCCGGACGAGGGCGGTCCCCCGCGCTGTCGCGGCGATCGCGGCGGTCGCCGCGGCGAGGGTGGTCGACGTCGGGGAGAGCAGTCGTGCCTCCCGGCTGTTGGCGCTGACCACGTCGGACCGCGCGGACACGGCGGCCAGGAGGTCTCCGGGCAGGGTGTCGACGAGCGGCGACGGGTCGAACACCACGCGGACGGACGGCGGGACGGTCTCGAGCCAGTCGGCGATGGCCGCACCGTTCACCGGGTGCGCCAGGCCGTAGCCCGACACGAAGACGATGTCGTCGTCCTGCAGGTCCACATGGTCCAGGTCGGCGCGGGTGAGCTGCCCTTCCGCGCCGACGCTCGTGACGAAGGTGCGCTCGGTCGTGGCGTCGACGAGCGCCACGCAGTAGCCGCTGTCGACGTCGGCGAGCCCGGGCTGCACGACGGTGACGCCCGAGTCGGCCAGCGCACGCCGGACGACGTCCCCGAAGGGGCCGGTGCCGTACTGCCCGGCGAACACGACGTCCATGCCGTCCCGGCGGGCGGCGACCATGGTGTTCAGGCCGCCACCGGCCGTGATCTCGGAGCCCGCGGCGATGACGTCCCCGCCCGGCTCCGGGAGGGCGTCGATGCGCATCACGATGTCGACGATGACGTTGCCGACCGAGACGAGGCGGCCCATCAGACCGTGTGCTCGGTGTGCGGCAGCGGAGCGGACTGGTCGGGCTGCTCGTGCAGCGTGCCGCGGGGGCCGCCGGTCAGCAGGTAGACCGCGGCCGCGACGATGAACGTGACGACCCAGCCGAGGCCGTTCGCGCCGATCCAGGTGTCCGAGAACGCCCCGACGAACACCGGGTCGGCGTCGCCCACCTGGACGTTCGTGAACAGGAAGCCGACGACGATCGCGACGACCCAGGCGATGACTGCGGGCCAGGCGACCCCACCGGCGTACCAGTAGCGGCCACCACGGCGGAGGTCGAGCAGCGCTTCCGGGTCGTACCAGGTGCGGCGGAGCATGTCGGCGATGAAGACACCGAGCCAGGCCGTGATCGGCACGGCGAGCACCGAGATGAAGGTGATGAACGGGGCGTAGAAGCCGTCGGCCACGAGCATGAAGTACATGGCGCCGAGCGTGGTGATGACGACGTCGACCGCGACGGCCCAGACCCGCGGCACCTTCACGCCGAGGGTCAGCGTGGTGAGGCTCGCCGAGTACACCGACAGGTGGTTCGACAGCAGCAACCCGCCGAACGCGGCGATCAGGTACGGCACGGCCATCCAGCTCGGCAGCATGTCGCGGATCGCGGCGACCGGGTCCCCGGCCTGCGCCAGGGTCGGGTCACCGGCGGACACGAGCGAGCCGAGTCCGACCAGGACGACGAGCGGGATGCCCGCACCGGCCGCACTCGCGGCGACGAGCTTGCCGGCGCGGACGCTGGTGCGCGTGTACCGGGCGATGTCGGCGCCCGCGGTGGCCCAGCCGATGCCGGTCCCGGCCGCGATCGTCCCGATGCCGATCACCATCGCGGCGACCGGGCCTGCGGGCTGCGCGCCGACGACGTCCCAGTCGATGCGGGCCACCAGGAACACCGCGACGAAGACGTTCAGCGCACCGAAGACCCACGTCGCCCACTTCTGCACGGCGACGATGAACGCGTGCCCGAGTCCGGAGATGAGCACCGTGGCGGCGACGAAGACCAGGATCGCGACGATCGTGATGACCGGGTGCGCCTTCGAGCCCCCGTCGGTGCCGAAGAGGATCGTGAACAGCGACAGCAGCACGAACGCGGCGGTCGTGGTGTTCACGGTCTCCCAGCCCAGGCGGCTCAGCAGCGAGATGAACGTCGGGCCGACGTTGCCGCGGACGCCGAACACCGCGCGGCTCAGGGTCAGGCCCGGCGCTCCCCCGCGGCGTCCGGCGATCGAGATGACCCCGACCACGGCGAACGAGCCGGCGGCGCCGATCACCGCGACGAGGAGCGCCTGCCAGACGGTCAGTCCCTGGAAGGCGACGAGCGTGGCACCGAGGGGGAGCCCGAGGATCGAGATGTTCGCGGCGAACCAGACCCAGAACAGCGCGCCGGGCGTCCCGGTGCGTTCGGCGGCCGGCACCGGCTCGATGCCCCGCTGCTCGACGGTGGTCAGGGTCCCGGCGCGGGTGGTGGCGTCGGTCGGCGTGCTGGTCATCAGGTCCTCTTACGTCATCGGAAGGGTGCGAGGGGGAAGCCGGGCGGCGGCAAGGGGGGAACCGCCGCCCGGCGGTCTGGGTGCCGCTACCGGCCGGGGCCGGTGCGGAGGTCGAGGAGGCGCTCGGTGAGTTCCTCGAGGTGCAGGTCGTTGACGGTCTCCACCTGGTGGACCGCGTCGGCGGACCAGGCGGCCGCACCGTGCACGGCACCGAGGACGGCGCCGGCCATGGCGGCGATCGTGTCGGTGTCGCCCCCGATGCTCGCCGCGGTGCAGACGGTCCGCCAGGGGTCGAGGTCGAGCGCCACGAGCGCGAGCGCGGCGACGACGGACTCCTGCGACGCGACGCTCGTGCCGATCAGCCCGGACACGACGTCGATCCGTTCGGCGTCGGGGACCGTGGCCAGGTGGCCGCGTGCCCACTCCGTGCGGTCGGCGATCGAGCCACCGGCGACCCAGTGGCCACGGGTCTCGCCGATCCGGGCGGCGACGACGGCGACGTCGAGCGCCTCGGCACGCGTGGCGCCGTCGATGCCGGCCGAGACCGCTGCCGCGACGGCGCTCGCCCCCGCGATGCCGAGCCCGGTGTCGTGGGTGACCCGGCAGGCGTCCTGCACGGCGTCCACGAGTCCGGCGAGCCCGTCGGACCCGGTACCGAGCGGTGTCGCGATCCCGACCGGGGTGATCCGCATCGCGGCGCCGTTCGTCGTGCCCGTCGAGCCCGCTTCGGACGCGGGGACACCGTCGAGGATGCGCTGCACGGCGGTCTTCGTGCTCGGCCCGAGCAGGTCGAGGGAGCCCTTGGCCGCCATCGTCCGCTCCCAGTCGATGAGCGCGCGGGCGAAGTCGACGGGGTCCAGCCGACCGTGCCCCTGGACGAGCAGTTCGGCGACGAGGACGGCCTGCTCGGTGTCGTCGGTGATGCTCCCGGCCGGCATGCCGTGTGCGATGCGCTGGTTCGGCCCGGCGTCGACGAACCCGCTGATCACCCCGTGGTCGGAACGGATCTGCTCGAGCGACAGCGACTGCGTCGGCATCCCGAGGGCGTCGCCGATCGCCAGGCCCCGGAAAGCGGCGAGGGCGTGCTCGGCGGCGGTGCTGGTCGTCGTCATCGTGCGCTCCCGAACGTCATGTGGA
Organism: Curtobacterium sp. MCBD17_008; assembly: GCF_003234475.1. Classification (NCBI taxonomy): domain Bacteria; kingdom Bacillati; phylum Actinomycetota; class Actinomycetes; order Micrococcales; family Microbacteriaceae; genus Curtobacterium; species Curtobacterium sp. MCBD17_008. The sequence goes on from NZ_QKTK01000003.1 coordinate 306,221, forward strand.
TGCGGAACCGGCTCGGGTCGAGCAGGCTGTCGACAGCCTCCACGAACGTGCCGTCGGCCGTGCGCGAGACGCGTCGGCTGTGGAGGAACGGGTCGCCCGCAGTCCTGTGGAGGAGCACCGCGTCCTCCTCGGTCAGCGGGAGCACGTCGACCCACTGCTCGGCGAGCGCCGGCACCAGGCCCGTCTCCGCGATCGTGGCGGTGAGCGACCCGTCGACAAGACCCTCGTCGACGGCTCGGGCGAGCCTCCCGAACGGCGGAACCAGGCTGCGTTCCAGGGAGATGTCCGGTCCCCCGGCCACGTGCCGGACGCGGTCGACGGCGACGAAGTCGGCGTCGTCGAGCCCGAGCTCCGCGGCGAGCGCCGGCGCGCTCACCGCGGCGATCCGGAGGACGCGGACGGCGACCTCGGTGCCCGTCGCCTCGAGGGACCGGGCCCAGCCGCTCCGGGGGTCGAGCGCGGCGCCGTCGAACGTGACGACCGAGCCGATGCCGCCGCGGATCGCGATGTACTCCTCGTCCGCCAGGTCGGCGAGCGCCGCCCGCACCGTCCCGCGGCTGACGGCGAACCGCTCGGCCAGGTCGTGCTCCCCGGGCAGGCGCTGGCCCGGGGCGTAGCGGCCCGTCGCGATCGCGTCGCGGAGGGCATCGGCGACGAGGCGTCGCTTCGGTGGGACGGGCATGCAGAGCAGACTACATGTACAAGACCTGTCCAGTCACGGCGGGGCCGCTCGGACGCACGCGGTCAGTTCCCCCAGACGTTGGGGACGACCTCGTGCAGCGCCGTCGGCCCCCGGTCGGTGTAGCCGTCGGACACCAGCGAGACCGGGTGTCCGTCGTCGCCCTCCATGGTCACGAGCACCTCCGCGGTCGGCACCTCGGTCCCGCCGCACGTCGCCCAGTTGTCCGGGCTGGCCGGGTCGGGTTTCGCCGCGATGAGACACGCCCCGCCGTTCGACGCCGCAGCCACCCAGTAGGTCGTGCCGTGCCACGCACCGGCACGACGCTGGCTGTTCAGCACCACCTCGTCGAGCGTGGAAGCGGCCGCCTCCGTGTCCGGCAACGCGTCCGTCGCCGCGAAGGGCCGGTGCAGGATCGCCAGGTGCTCCGGCAGCCCCGGCGTCGCGGACGCCGTCGGCCTCGCTGCGGCTGCCGATGGTGTCGTCCCGCCGTCGGGGTGTGTGTCGGTGCACCCCGTCATGCCGATCGTCACGGTCGCCATGACGACGGCTGCGCAGAGTGTGGTCAGAGTCCGCATCGTGTTCCCCCCGGTCACGTGCTCGCACCGTAGCAGTGGTCGGCCCACCCTCGGCGGCCGAGGTCAGGAGACGGGCACGCTCACGCCCCAGTCCGCCGTCCGGCGCCCATCACGGGATCGGGACGGGGTCCCACGCGCCGTTCAACCGGAGGGTGAAGCGCAGGGGCTCGTCGTTCGGCCGGAACGACGTGCTGGGCCCGAAGTCGAGTCCGTCCGTCTTCGGCACGCTGGCCCCGACGCTGACCCGCTGAGACGCGTCCACCGGATCGACCGAGTCGGCCGCTGCGATCTTCTGCTGGAGCTCCCCGACGGACGTGTCCGGCAGGTCGAGCTGCTCGAGGACGTCGCGGTACGCGTCGACGCCGGCCTTCGCGCCCTCCACCGGCACGGCGTTGACGCGGAGGTGGAACAGCCGCCCCTGCGGCAGGATCACCTTGCCCGACTGGTCCGTCATCTCCTGCGCGTTGTCGAGGGCGTCGAAGATCACCTGGGTCGCCTGGACCCGGACCTCCTCGCCGCCGGGGAGCAGGAACCGGACCGGACGTCCCCCGCCGGACTCCGAGCCGTACGCACCGACCCGGGTCCGCGCGCCTTCCGGGACGTCGGTGTCGATCCCGAACGCCTCGACCGAGGGCGGCACCGTCAGGTCCCAGGTCTCGACCCCGTTCTCGACCGTCATCGCCGTCGGTTCGGGGCCGACGTGGCTCACGCTTTGACGAGCCGTGACGCTGTTGCTCGGCTCGCTGACCGAGCCCATGGGTTCGGCAGCCACACACCCCGCGAGCAGGACGGCGAGCAGGACGGTGATCACCGCCGCCGGGAGGCGCCGCAAGCCGCCTCCCGCGCCGTTGCTGGTGGCGCGTCCCGGATCCCGATGTTCTTTGCTCATGTGCTCCCCGATGTCCCATTGCCATCACCTGACCGGGCGTCCTTGGTCCCGGGTCATCCGCGCCCTTGGAAACCGAGCTCAGGAAACGGGTAGCGGGTCCCAAGCGCCGTGGAACTCGAGGAGGAAGGTCGGATCGTCCCGGTCCGGGCGGAATGCGGTGCTCACGCTGAACCGGAAACCGTCTGTCTTCGGGATGCTCGCACTCACGCCGACTCGCGGTGAGCTGAGCGGGTCGACGGTTGCGGCACGTTCGATTTGCTCTTGCAACTCGGACACGGTGTCATCCGGCAAGCCGAGTTCTTGCAGGGCTTTACGGTACGCAGCCACACCCGCCTCGGCTCCCTGAGCAGCCGGGGCATCGACGCGGAGGTCGAAGAACCGCCCCGCCGGCGAGAGCTCCTTGCCGGTCGCTCGACTCGTGATCGCCTGGTCGTTCTCGCTGAGCTCGAACACCACCTCGTTCGCTCGGACGTCGACGTCTTCTCCCCCCGGGAGCAGGAAGCGGACAGGACGACCACCGGGGATGGACGAACTGTAGGCGCCGACCATCACGGTGTCGTCGGGATCGATCCCGAATGCCTCGGCTGTGGGCGGAACCGTGAGGTCCCAGACCTCCACACCGTCCTTGATCGCCATTGCTGTCGGACGGGGACCGTGGTGGTCCACGTCGTGTGCTGCACGGTCCGCGGGGGCAACGGGAACGGCTTCAGGACGGGACGGGACGACCGCTGCTGCGCATGCGGAGAGGAGCAACGACGTCACGACCACTCCCACCCCGATGCCGACTCGTCTGCGGCGTCCCCGTCCGAAGTACATCACGGGATCGGGACGGGGTCCCACGCGCCGTTGAGCCGCAGGGCGAAGAGCAGCGGCTCGTCGTTCGGCCGGAACGACGAACTCACGCCGAAGTCGAGCCCGTTCGTCTTCGGCACGCTGGCGTTGGCACCGACTGGTTGGGACGCGTCCACCGGGTCGACCGAGTCGGCTGCTGCGACCTTGTCCTGGAGCTCCCGAACGGACGTACTCGGAAGGTCGAGCTGCCGGAGGACGTCCCGATACCCGTCGACACCGGCATCTGCGCCCTCGACCGTCAGGGCATCGACCTGGAGGTGGAACAGCCGACCTTCGGGCAGGGTCACCGCACCCGAGTCGTCCGTCCGCTCCTCTTTGCTGTCGAGTGCGTCGAAGATCACCTGGGTCGCCTGCACCTGGACCTCCTCGCCGCCGGGAAGCAGCAGCCTGACCGGGCGACCGCCGGGACCCGTGGAGGCATAGGCGCCGACGAGGGCGGCGGTGTTCTCCGGGACGTCCGTGTCGATCCCGAACGCCTCGACCGAGGGCGGCACCGTCAGGTCCCAGGTCTCGACCCCGTTCTCGTAGGACATGGCGGTGGGTTCGGGGCCTCGATGGCTCACGTCGTGCTCGCTTCCGTCGGAGGTGGACGACCCGACGGGCGCCGGGGCGGGTCCGGGCGTGCACCCGGTGAGGAGCACGACCACCAGGGCGGCGATCGCGGGCCCGAGGACGCGGGTCGGTGTCATCGCCATCTGAACTCCGTGTCGTGCAGGTCGTCCACCAGGTCGCCCAGGCGGTGGTCGAGTCGTCGGTCCTGGATCCGGTCGGGGACCGACCCGGCGACGAGCTCGCGCGCACGCTCCGGGTCGTCGTGCGCGAGGGTCTGCCAGGCGGGCAGGGTGTCGTGTTCGATGTAGTCCCAGCGGACCGGGAACTCGGAGAGGTTCTGCGACGGGATGTACACGGTCTCGGTCACCCCCTGCACCCCGGGGACCAACGGCATGGCGTCCACCGTGACGGACGTCCCGCCCTCGTACTGGCCGAGCGTCTTCGTCCCCGGGATGGACGCGTCCCCGACGATGCCCAGCACCGTGGTGAAGGCCTCACCGGTGACGGGGTGGTCTCGCATGGTGTTGTACTGGCGCTGGATCGTGTCGTGCTGCTCCCGGTACAGCAGCGCCCCGTTCCCCCGGTCGACCAGGTCCTGCGACCCGGTTCGCATCCCCGTGTCGATGTCGTTCCAAGCGTCTTCCGCGTACTGTGCCGACACTGCTTGCTCCGACGGGGACTGGTCGGCGCCACCCGCGAGCAGTCCGGCCGCGCGCAGCTCCGTGATGCCGTCCATGCCGGTGTCGAGGTACGCCTCGTGCATCGTCGAGGCGTCGAGGAAGATGCCCTTCTGCATGTCGAGGAACGTCTTCTCGTAGAAGGCGATCTCGTCGTCGCCCATGTCCGCCAGCACGTCCGTGAGCGGCCGCAACGACGGCGGCAGGAGCGGCGCCACCTCGCCGATGTGGTCGCGCATCGAGTGCAGGTCGAGGAACCCCGCGGCGAAGTCCGGACCGACCAAGTTCGCCATCCCGGCCCACATGAAGTCCGGGTTGTCGAGGTAGAGCTGTGCGTAGTACTGGTACGACCCCGTCACTTGTCCGAGCAGCGCCTGCGCACCCCGACCGGTGTCCCAGGTGGCCATGTCGATGCCCACCTTCTCCGCCGCCCGCGACACGTACATGCGCTGCAGCACGGTCGCGAAGTCGACCGGGTCGGCTTCGCGGGCGCGCTCCGCCTGGACGATCGCGGAGTACACGGTGGACGGGGTGCCCCACGCCGGCGGTGTCGTCACCAGGGCGTCGAGCACCTCGGGGTGCGCGGCGAGCCACGCGGCACCGACGTCGGCGTCCATGTGCCGGAGGACCTCCACCGGGTCCTGGCCCTGCGTCGTCAGGGAGGCGGCGACCGCGAGGTCGAGCGCGTGGTTCGTGAGCGTCCCGCTGCCGGCGTGCTCGAACGCGGCGGCCACGTGCTCCATCCACGTGACGTCGGCCTCGTTCTCGTCGACGAAGCGCGACCCGTTGTCGAGGAAGCCGGAGCCACCGACCGGCACCCACGAGGAACTCGACGTGAACCGTGTCCAGGCGTCCGCGACCTCCTCCAGGTGCTGCCGCATGGTGGTGTTGCACGAGCGGGACTGTGTCGCGAAGGACCGGAGGGCATCCGGTTTCGCGCTGCTGGTCCCCGACGCGTTGCCGCTGCTCGTCCGCGTTCGCTGCGAGGCGGTGAACGCGACGGAGATCGTCGAGGGCCGGACCGCGGGCTCGGACGGTCGGGGGTCGAACAGCTCCTCGATGTCGCTGACGACGGGACCGAGCGGCTGCGTCCGTCGACGCTCGTCCCGGTCGGCCTCCCGGCCCTCCCACGCCCGCACCTCGTCGAGCCGTCGGTTCTCCTCCGCGGCCTGCTGCTTCGCCCGCTCGACCTGTTGTGCGAGGTCGTCCATCGCACGAGCGAGCCGGCCCCGCTCCGCGGACTCGGTGACGCTCGCCATCCGGAACAGTTCGGCGTACCCCCCGCGGAACTCCTGCATCGCGGTCTCGACCGCGCCTCGCCGGGCACCGCTCTGCCCGGTGAACGCTCCGTCCGCGGACTGCGCCGCCCTGATCAGCGCCCCCGCTGCAGCTTCGTCGAATTCGACCCCCATGGGTGGCATGGTAGCCACGTTGCCCGGGCACCGGTACGGCACGGTGTTCCCGGACCCGTTCAGCGCTCGGAACGCGGACCGCCCCTGACGATGAGCGCGACCATGAGCGCCGCCGCCCCCAGCAACAGGAGACCGAGTGGACCCGCTGCCCCACCGAAGCTCGCGGCCACACCGAGCCAGACGACCCCGCCCAACGCCATCAGCCCGGCCAGGACGCCCGCTCCGGCGTCGAGCAGCTCGCGGGGTGCCGGCACCACCACCAGCGCGATCACCGTGAGCACGGCCGCTGCCGGCGCACCCCACGTGAGCAGCCCGTACGCGATCCCGTTGTACGAGGCCAGTCCGAGCGGGTAGCTCACGATCAGGAAGGGCAGTGGCAGGACCATCAGCACGTCGACGACCACGACGAGCAGTGCGAACAGCCGCCAGCGGCGACGGACGCGCGGTCGCGGTTCCGACATGGTCTCCCCCTCGCACCGCGCACGGTCGGCGCGGCCCCCGCCCTCAGTCTGCCGGACCGGACCGGTCGCGTCCGGGAGGCCCGTGGCGGTGCCGCGGTGCGCCTCCCGGCTGCCACACGGCGGCGACTACAGGACGACGACCGTCGTGCCGGCCGCCGTCGCCGGCCGGTCCATGGCGGCGAGCGCCGCCGGCGCGTCCTCGAGCGCGATCGTCCGCCCGACCAGCGGTGCCGGGTCGAGACGGCCCGCGGCGATCTCGGCGAGCATCGCCGGGTACTCGTGCGCGGACATCCCGTGGCTGCCGAGCAGTTCGAGCTCGAGGCCGATGACGCGGCCGAGGTCGACCTGCGGGCTGGCGTCCGCGCCGGCGAGGAGCCCGACCTGCACGTGCCGACCGCCGGGGCGGAGGGCGGCGATGCCCTGCCGCACCAGGGCGGCCCGTCCGAGCGCCTCGACCACGACGTGCGCGCCGCCGTCCGTCGCCGCTCGGACCTGCTCGTCGACGTCGTCCGTCCGCGCATCGACCGTGGTGGTGGCGCCGAGTGTGCGGGCGAGCGCGAGCGCCTCGGCGGAGACGTCCACTGCGGTCACCCGTGCACCGCGGGACACGGCGACGACGATCGCCGAGAGCCCGACTCCCCCGCAGCCGAACACGACGACGTGCTCGCCGGGGGCGGTTCGGGCGCGGTTCACGACCGCGCGGTAGGCGGTGGCGAACCGGCAGCCGAGTCCGGCGGCGGTGGCGTCGTCGATGGCGTCCGGCACGGCGACGAGGTTCGTGTCCGCGTGGTGCACGACGACCCGCTCGGCGAAGGACCCGGGCCGGTCGAACCCGGGCTGGGTCTGGTTCGGGCAGATGCTCTGGCGGCCTGCGACGCACGTCGGGCAGGTGCCGCACGCGTTCACGAACGGGGCGGTGACGCGTGTGCCGGCCTGCCACTGCCGGACCTCGTCCCCGACCTGCTCGACGACGCCGACGAACTCGTGTCCGGGGACGTGCGGCAGCGACACCGTGTCGTCGTGCCCGTGCCAGGCGTGCCAGTCACTGCGGCAGACGCCGGTCGCGACCACGCGGACCACGGCGGCGTGTGTCGGGCACTCCGGGTCGGGGACCTCGGTGACGGCCGGCGTCGCGGAGAAGGCGGTGAAGGTGACGGCGCGCATGGGCACGATCCTCCCATCCCGGCCCGTAGCGTCGACGGCGTGGTGACCGCCAGGACGTTCCCGTTCTCCCCGCGCAGCGCCACCGCGCTCCGGGTCGGGGACCTCGTCCCCGTGCAGGGCGAAAGCGGGCGGTGGTCGTGTCTGCAGGTCCTCGAACTGCAGCCGCGCGTCCGCGTGAACCTCGTCGTCGGGATCCTCGACTGGCGGGCGGACGGGCCGCCGTCACCGGAGACCGTCAGCGGCGTCGCGCCGCTCGAGCGTGCTGCGACCCGGATCGAGGTGTTCACCGAGGGCGGCCTCCAGGTCGTCGGATCGGTGCCTCCGAGTGACGCCGGACAGGAGACCTGGTTCGGCCCGGCGTACATCGGCAAGCGGACGCATGTGTGGGGCTGGATGGCCGCCATCCGGCTGGCTCGCGGGTACGCCGACACCGGGATGCTGCCGTACCGCTCCTCGGGGCCGGCTGGTGAGGGAGGCCCGACGGTCAGTCCGCCGGGTGGTCGCTGACCGGACGCGTGCCCGAGGAGTGCGCACCCGGAGCCGGGGTCGTGCGCTCCCGGACCAGTGTGGACACCTCGTCGATCGTCTCGGCCAACGACCGCTCCCCGGTCCCCGCCGCCCACTGCTCGAGGGCGACCTGGAACACGAGCACGCCGAGTTCCGCGACGACGGTCGCCTGCAGCGGGGTCTGTCCACGCTCGACGAAGGCGGCCTGCGCGGCACGGACCAGGTCGGACCGCTTGCGGGCGTCCCGGTCACGGAGTTCGTCGTTCCCCTCGATGATCCGGCGCCAGGCGGCGGTCTGCTCGTGGTGGCCGTCGAAGCGCGCCGCCGCGATCTGGTGCAGCACGTGCCGGACGACCTGCGTCGGGTCGAGGTCCGCCGGTGCGCCGACGATCAGTCGCGCTGCGGTCTCGGGAATCTCGGACCCGGCGAAGACGACCTCGCGCTTGTCGGTGAAGTGCCGGAAGAACGTCCTGGTGGTCAGCCCGGCGCGCGCGGTGATCTGCGGCACCGTCGTGGCGGCGAACCCCTGCTCGGCGAAGAGCTCGAACGCGGCGCGCTCGAGCCGTCCTCGTGCATCCGGAGCCCATCGCATCGTCCGATCGTAGCTGACGACACGACGTGTCATGAGGCGTACGATGACATCACGTGTCATCGCGATGATCGGCACCGGAGAGCGAGGAGCCCGCATGACCGCCGACGACCCCACCACCACGAACGCCGCACTCTTCCTGCTCAGCCCCCGCGGCCCCTTCGAGGTCCGCCCCACCCCGGTGCCGACCCCAGCCGCCGGCCAGGTCGTCGTCCGCGTCCGTGCCGCGGCGGTCAACCCGGTCGACGCGATCACCGGCCCGCTCCGGCGCCTCGTGACCCCGTGGGTGCGCTTCCCGACCGTCCTCGGCAGCGACGTCGCCGGCGAGGTCCTCGCCGTCGGACCGTACGTCACGGCCCTCGCGGTGGGAGACCGGGTGACCGCGTTCGCCGCCGGACAGGAGAAGCCGCGGAACAGCGCGGCCGAGGGCGGGTTCCAGCGGATCGTGACCGTCCTCGAGCGCGTCACCACGCGCCTCCCGGACGACCTGTCCTCCGAGCAGGCCGCGGTCCTGCCGCTCGCGCTGGCGACCGCGGCCGCGGGGCTGTACGAAGCCGACCAGCTCGCCCTCCCCCTGCCGGGCGACGGCACGGACCGGAGCGACCAGGTGGTCCTCGTCTGGGGCGCGTCGACGAGCGTCGGGAGCAACGCCGTCCAGCTCGCCCGTGCCAGCGGCTACACGGTGGTCGCGACCGCCGGTCGGGCGAACCACGACCTCGTCCGTTCCCTCGGCGCCGACACCGTCCTGGACTACCGGGACGACGACGTGGACGCCGAGGTCGTCGCGGCACTGCGGGGCCGTCGGCTCGCGGGCACGATCGCCATCGGCAGTGGGTCGCTCGGGCACGCCCTGCGGATCACCCGTCGTGCATCGGGCGCGAAGCGCATCGCGTCCGCCTACCCCGATCCGGTCACCGCGGTGCGGTCACGGATCGCCCGCCTCCGCGGCATCCGCGTCTCCGCCATCTGGGGCGGGACCCCGGTGGTCTCCCCCGTCGGTCCGGCCGTCTTCCGCGACTTCCTGCCCGCGGCGCTGGCCGACGGGCGCTTCCGCGCAGCCCCGGAAGCGATGGTCGTCGGGCACGGACTGGAGGCCCTCCCCGGCGCCCTGCAGACGCTGCGGAACGGCGTGTCCGCCCGCAAGGTCGTCGTCGGGATGCACGACTGATGCCGCAGCAGCGCACGCTCCTGGTCCTGGGCGCGACCGGCCAGACCGGTCGCCACCTCACGTCCCTCGCCCTGGAGGCCGGTCACCGTGTCCGCGCCCTCGCCCGGACACCCGCGAAGGCCGGACCGTCCCGCCCCGGGTTGGAGGTGCGCCGGGGTTCCGTCACCGACGAGCTGGACCTCGACGGGCTGCTCGACGGCGTCGACGCCGTGGTGTCCCTGCTCGGGGACGTGCAGGCGCAGCGGACCAGGCAGGTCAACACCGGGTTCGTCCGCCGTCTCGTGCCCGCGATGCGACGGACCGGCGTCCGGCGGTTCCTGTACCAGGCCGGTGCCCTGAGTGCGCCGCCGCACCAGCGCCTGTCGCCGGTGCTCTGGGCGCTCCGGAACAACGGTCGCACGCTCGTACGACGGCCAGCACCGGGACAACGAAGCCGTCATGCGGTACCTGGCCGACGAGGCGATGGACCTCGAGTGGACGGTGCACCGAGCCGGGATCGGTTCGGACGGTCCGTCGAAGGGCGTGCTCGAGCGGACGCAGGGCACGCCGGGCATCGGGACGTTCGGGGACTGCGCCGCGTACGACCTGCGGTTGCTCGACGATGCGGACGCCGTGCACACGTGCGACCTCAGCGCGTACCGGAAGGACACGGTCCGCTGACGGGGGTGGGTGGACACGGCCGCCACCGTTGCTCCCTGCTCCCTGCTCCCTGCTCCCTGCTCCCTGGCCCTGGTCGTCTGGACCAGGTGACAGCAGCGGTCAGTTGAGTTGCTCGTGGGCCTTCCTCACAGCAGCGTCGACGATCTGCCGCAACTCGTCGTCCTCCGGCAGCTGGAACGTGTACGGCGAACCGGTCGTGACCAGGACGAGGTGTCCACCATCGGCGACCATGCACGTCTTGCCGGCGACCGAACTGGATCCGCTGGCCTCGAAACGGAGGCACACGGAGGTGTCACCCCACGAGCCGAGGTCCAGGAGCGTCGTCGCGATCCGCTGGTCCTCACCGTCGATCGTGTAGGTACCGCCCGCGGTCGGGCAGGCGCGCACCGCGTCTGCGATGGACTGGATGTGATCCTCTGCGTCAGCATCCGTCGCGACACCTGTCGACAGGAAGGACGAAGTCGCCTCGCGTGTCCAATCGCGGCCGGCGTTCGCCGCGTTCTCGAGTTCCTCGTCCGGCACCTGCTGCGAGAAGTCCGCAGCACAGGCCCCCGGGCCCTCCGCGTCGTGGGACGTCGTACCGCCGTCGCCGGAACTCGTGTCAGGCTTCTCTGCCCAGCCACCGACCGGCAGGTCGGCTGTGGTCAACACGGCAGCCTGGAGCGCCTCGTCCGATGCGGGCGACGCAGGCGGCGTCGGTCTCGCCCAGCCAGCACCGGACGAGACGGCGTCGTCAGCCGAACTGCAGCCGACCACGGCCGCGGCGGTGATGAACATGATCGAAGTCGCGAGCACGAGTGCTCGACGTGATGGTCCCCCCATGGCGACCAGTGTGGCAGCCGAACGAGCGGTCGGGCACAGACGAACGCGAGGCGCAGTGCCAGCTGCTACCGCGCCTCCCGTCCGGTGGTCAGGCGCCGAGTGAGCTCTCGACGCGGTACCCGTACCCATCGGCGGCCAGTGGCCGGTGCAGTCGGGCGTGGGTCGCCGACCACAGCTGCCCCATGTAGCGGAGTCGCTCCGGGGCCATGCCACGGACGGTCAGGTCGACGTCCTCGACGCCGGGGTGCTGCAGGACGAGGGTGCGGACGGTGCCGGTCGGATCGAGGGTGACGTGCTTGGGCGTGGTGATGGCCATGGTGGAACTCCTTCGTCGCGTTCCGTCCGAGACCCGGAGGATCGGGGACGCGCTGAGTTCCACGGTCCTCGCTCGGACGTGTGTGTGACGACAGGCGCAGCGGATGCACGGCTCGGGCACGTCTGACGTGCAGCCGAAGTGGTCGGTAGCGTCGGGTCCGTGACCCCCGGACCCGATCACCTCCGCCCGCTCGACGCCGTACCGGTCGGACGCCACACCGTGGTGCCCGACCTGTCCCGCCCGGTCGCCGCCGTCGTCGAGGGCGATCGGCTCGTGCGATGGGTCACGTGGCCGGACATCCCGTTGCCGGACGGCGCTGTGGAGGAGGCCGAAGCCCTGCCGACCCCGGCGGGCGTGTGGATGCTCTACCGGTCGGACACGATGGACGACGCGCAGCGCACGGCGGTCTTCGTCTCCCCCGACGGTGCCGGTGACCCGGTCGACATCGGCGACCGGCGACCCCTCGGGGCGGACACCGAGGGACTGTGGCTTGGCGACCCGCGTGACGCGTCAGCCTGGATGCAGGACGACGAGGACGACGACGACGAGCCTGGTGAACCGGTCGACCCCGAGACACTGGCCTGGGCCGAGAGTGAGCCGTTCTGGCCGGACCGTGAGACGTGGACGGAACCCGGTGACGAGGAACCGGAGGAAGTGTTCGACGTGCACGCGAGCGCGGACGACGACGATGAGCCGGACGGCAACGGTGGCCCCGCCTTCGAGTGGTCGGCCGGGTTCGCCGACGACGGAGACGGGGACGAGCCCTTCGACTTCGAGCCACCGCAGGCACTGCCCACCACGCCTACCGAGCTCACCCGGATCGCCCCCGACGGCACCCGGACGACCGTGACCGTGGATCATCTGGTCGACGGCCTCGAGTCCGACGGTTCCACGCTGACCCTGCGCTACCACCCGTCCGGACCTCGGAGCGTCCGGAGCGAGCACGGCGGGTGGGACGTCGTGTACGAGCCGCGTCAGGTCGTCGTCGCCGTCCGCGACGGTCTGCCCACGGAGCTGCGTACCGACGGGATGCCGTCGATCGCCGTGGACGAGGACGACGTCGAGGAGTGGGAACGGCGGATCGCCGAGCGCGACGCTCGTCGGGAGCCCTTCATCGACCGCTTCGACCTCGCCGGGGTCGCAGGCGCGACATGGCCGCTCTGGGACCGTGGCGAGGCCGACGCAGCCCGACACGTCGCCCGGCTGCGCTCCGCGTTCGAGGGACTCGGCGAACCGAGCATCATGTGGACGCGCGGGTCCGACGAGCCACTGCGGGTCCGCAGCGACTACCGCTCCGTGGAGATCGACGTCGAGGGCCCCTGGCCGGACACGGCCGTGGTGGTGTCCTTCGAGCACAGCGCGGTGCCGTTCCTCCGCCTGCGCCGGCGGTACCGGGTGTTCGACGACGTTGGGCATCCGGTGGAGCACGGGTACGTCACCGTGTACCTGGACGAGGAGATCCTGACCGGGCACATCCCGCCGCGGAGTGCTGCGGTGGACGGTGTGCTCGACATCTGACCCCTTCCCCGGGACGCACGGCGACACAGGGCGTAGCGCGGACGCGAGACGTCGAGCTCGTCAGCCCACGACGCAGTGGGTGACCGCGTCCAGTTCGAGTGTCGACGCCTCGTGTCCGGGCGGCGGGACAGGAGACTCCACGTCGACGAACAGGTCTCCGGAGCGCGTCGAGACGACCAGCCGCGAGACGCCACCGGTGTCGTCGTCCGTCTCCACCTCGACGGAGCGGCCGTGTGCCTCGGCGTCCTCGCGGATGGCGTCGAGCGCGTCCTGGACGTCGTCGACCTCGTAGGACTCGAGGTTCACACTCGACCAGTCGACGCCGTCGTGGCCGACGGACAGGTCGCAGATGTCCCCGCGCAGCCAGCTCATGTCGTCGGACGACTCGCTGCCGGGCTCCGGGGCGGACCCCGACGGCGGCGCCTCCGGCAGGGTTGCGACCGCATCGGCGTGGACCTGCTCCAACTCGTCGCGCATCGACTCGGGATCCTGCCGTTCCGCTGCCGTCGTCCGGTCGAGCGCGGCCCGGTACTCCTGCGCGTCCGGGATCCGGGTCGCGAAGAGCGCCGGTGCCAGCAGTGCCGTCAGGAGCAGGCCCGCGCCTCCGCCGACGAGCGCGCCGACGAAGGACGGCGACCGTCGGACGATGCACACAACGGCGAGCACGACGGCACCGACCATCGGGACGAGTCCGCCGAGGACGATCGCGAGGACCCACACCTGCAGGTACTCGTTCGCGTCGGCAGGGTCCCCGAAGGACGAGTTGAGGTCGAACCCGATCAGGATGAACAACGCGACGACCGCGAGCACCGGGCCCAGGACCGCCAGGGCGACGGACCACGGCCGTAGCCGGGTGTCCCGCTGGACCACCAGGTCGTCCCGCTGCACGTTCGTCATGATCCCCCCGATCAGTCAGTCACCACCGTATCCAGGGAGCACGCTCGGTGTCCGTCCGACGTGGATCTCCCCCGGTGGTGCGGCACCCCAGCGCTACCGGCCGTCCTTGCCGAGCATCGCGACGAGCGCCGTCGCCAGCCAGTGATCGACGTCCGCCGGCACCGGCCCGACCTCGGTCGCCGGCACGTCCCCGCGCGCGATCGCCGCGAGGCTCCGCGCCTGCAGTGACAGCCCGAGGTCCATCGCCTGGATCGGGTTGCCGCCCGCAGTCGTGAGGTTGATCATCCGCGTCCCGGACAGCGTGACCACCTCGCGGCCGTCGACCAGGCGGTGCAGGACGCGCGCGTCCGGGTCGGAACCCGGCCCCGCGAGATCGGTGGTCTCCGCGGTCACCGCGAGCAGGGCCTCCAGGTCGAGCTCGAGCCCCTCGTGACCGACGCCCGCGATGACCACCCCGTCGCGGAGCAGGGCGATCTCGGCGGAGCCGATGACGCCCCGCGCGCCGGTCGCGAGGAAGAGCAGTTCGGTGCCGGGCAGCACCGCCTCCATCGGGCCGACGCGGTGCCCGCGCATGATCGCCTCGAGCGCGCGGAACGGGTCCGTGTCGACGACGCTCACGACGGCCCCGAGGTTCCGGAGCGTGTCCGCGACGCCCTTGCCGCACGGGCCGTACCCGACCACGGTGGCACGGGCGCCCGGCACCATGGCGTTCGTGGCGTTCATGAAGCCCTGCACGATGCTCTGCCCGACGCCGTGCTCGTTCTCGACGATGAGCTTCAGCCGGCTGTCGTTGATGACGACCACCGGGAAGTCCGGCGCCTGGGGCAGGGCGCGGACGGCGATGCCGCCGGTGGTCGTCTCCTCCGTCGCGCCGAGGAACGTGCTCGACCGCGGCGCCCCCCTGGTCAGCTTCGCGATGAGCTCGCCGCCGTTGTCCATCACCAGGTCCGGCAGGGCGGCCAGCAGCTCGTCGAGGTTCCGGTCGTGCTGCTCGGCGTCGTCACTGCGGCCGCCGATCACCGTGACGCCGAGCGTCCGGAGGGCCTCCGCCGTCTCGGGCACGGTCGTGCCGACGTTGCCGGTGATCGTGACGCGGGCACCCTGGTCGAGCAGCCACCGGCACAGGACGGCGGTCTTCGGCTCGATGTGGATGCAGATGCCGACGTGCAGGCCAGCGAAGACCGGCGCGTCCTGTTCGATGCTGGCCGCGAGGAGCGGCATGGACCGGGTGGCCCAGTCGATCGCCGGGGAGCCGGAGGGGGTGAGGGTGCGTGCGGGCATGACGGTGCTTCCTGTTCCGAGGTGGGTGGTGCGGGATCGCGCCGACGGCTCCCCTGCTGTTGCCGGGTTCTGGGTCGTCGGCCTGGAGGCGCGGTGCGCGCCCGTCACGCATCTACGGATGGAGCTCGCGGCGGCTGTCGTCGCTGCCGTACAGGTCGGCCTTCTCGGCGGAGACGACCGGCATCCAGCGCGGGGCGGCGACCGCTGCGCTGGCGCGGCGGCACCGCGGTGGCGGTGCGGCGCGTGGTCATCGGGACTCCGGAAGGCTCGTGGGGACGGGTCGATCCTGTCACGTCCGGTGCGCCGCGTGGCCGTCTGACCGATCTGGTCCCTCGCTAGGGTCACTGCTGTGAACGCACCCTCGCCGTCCGTGGTCGCCTTCTGGGAGGCGCGTCGCCGCGACTCCCCCGAACTGCCCGACACGATCGCCCCGGCGTGGGCGTTCGGTGCGACACCGGACCACGCGGACGCCCTGCTCGACCTCGTGCTCACCGGTGTGAAGGACGGGACCGCGTCCTCGCTCTGGGACCACGAGGCCACCGGTGAGCCCCTGCCGGAGGTTGGCGAGTACAGCATCATCCTCGACGGCAGCGACGAGCCGCGGGCCGTGCTCGTGACGACCGACGTCCGGATCGTGCCGTTCGACCAGGTCAGCGCCGAGCACGCCCGCGCCGAGGGTGAGGGCGACCGGACCCTCGATTACTGGCGTGAGTCGCACGAGCGGTACTGGCGGGAGCACTCGGAGAACCCGCGGGGCTGGGCGTCGGACATGCCGGTGGTGTGCGAGCGGTTCCGGGTGCTGTGGCCGGAGGAGACCGACGGGCCAGGCTCGTCAGTGCCCTGAGGATGCTGTCGTCACGGCATCCAGGCGCCCGTCGTCTCGAGGGGCCGACCGTCGCCCTCAGGCCGCTCGGCGCTCAGGTGCCGGACGTCGACGCAGGCTGGCCTCCAGGACCGCCGGCGGCGCGTACTGCTGGTCGAGCCGTCCGACGTCCGTGCCCGGCGGGACGATCGCGTCGATCCGGTCGAGGACCTCGTCCGACAGCGCCACGTCGGCACCTGCGAGCAGGTCGTCGAGCTGCTCCATCGACCGCGGGCCGATCAGTGCACTCGTGACGCCGGGATGCGCGATCGCGAACGCCATCGCGAGGTGGGTCATCGGGATGCCCGTGTCCTCGGACAGCGCGACGACCTGCTCGACGGCGTCGATGCGTCGCTCGTCCTGGTTGTGGCGGAACATGCCGACACGGGCGAGGTCGCTCTCCTGGCCCTTGCGGAACCGACCGGTCAGCATGCCGCCGGCCAGCGGGCTCCAGACGAGCGCGCCCATGCCGTAGCGCTCGACGACGGGCAGGACCTCGCGCTCGATGCCGCGGTTCAGGATCGAGTAGGTCGGCTGCTCCGTCCGGAACCGCTCCAGGCCCCGGCGCTCCGAGGTCCACTGCGCCTCCACCTGGAGCGACGCCGGGAAGTCACTCGTGCCGATGGCACGCACCTTGCCGCTGCGCACCAGGTCGGTCAGCGCCGACAGGGTCTCCTCGAGGTCGACCGTGTCGTCCGGTCGGTGTGCCTGGTACAGGTCGATGTGGTCGGTCTGCAGACGGCGGAGCGAGTCCTCCACCGCGCGCATGATCCACCGACGGGAGTTCCCGCGGCGGTTCGGGTCCTCCCCCATCGGGCCGTTGAACTTCGTGGCGAGCACGACGTCGTCACGGCGGCCCGCGAGCGCCTTGCCGAGCAGGGTCTCCGACCCACCCTGCGAGTAGCGGTCGGCGGTGTCAATGAGGTTGATGCCGGCGTCCAGTGCCCGGTGGACGATCCGGATCGAGTCCTGTTCGTCACCGTTGCCGATGCGGCCGTCAGTGCCGAGCATCATGGCGCCCAGCGCGAAGGGGCTGACCTGGATGCCGGTCCTGCCGAGGGTGCGGTACTGCATGGGTTCCTCCTGTCGATGGCGTCCCGAGTGCAGATGTCGTAGGCTGACGTGAAGCGGAACGCTCTTCCGGAACTATACGGAACGCCTTTCCGTTTCACAACCCCCATCCGAGGAGGACCCGTGCGTGCCGACGCCCGCCGCAACCTGGACGCGCTGATCGACGCCGCGAAAGCCGTCTTCGCCTCCGACGGCGTCGACGCCCCTGCGAAGGTGATCGCCGACCGTGCAGGTGTCGGCGTCGGCACCCTGTACCGTCACTTCCCCCAGCGATCTGACCTGGTCGTGGCGGTGTTCCAGCAGGCCGTCGAAGCCTGCGCGGACGCCGCCGACGACTTGCGCGCAGCACACGCGCCCGACGAGGCGCTCGCTCGGTGGCTCCAGCGGTTCACGGAGTTCGTCGCCACCAAACGCGGGCTCGCCGCCGCGCTGCAGTCCGGCGACGCCGCCTTCGCAGCCCTCCCCGCCTACTTCGTCGCACGCCTCGGTGGCACCCTGGCGGAGTTGCTCGACGCAGCGTCAGCAGCCGGAACGGTCCGCGCCGACATCGACGCACCCCAGCTGCTCCGGGCGGTCGCCGACCTGTCCCACGGTGCGGCGACGCCCGAGCAGAGCCAGCAGCTCGTCGGGCTCCTGGTCGACGGGCTCCGCTACCGCGCCACCGTGTGACCACCGCTGCCCCGGTGACGAGTTGCTTCGTGCTGTCGGCGATGGGTCCGCCAGTCGGGATGACGGTCAGCAGGGCGGCGTCATCGGACTTCGTGATCTGGCCGGGCACGACGGCTTCGACGTGGTTGAGCCCTGTGATCTCGTCCTCGACGGAGGTGAGCTTGCTGAGGACGCGGTGCGCTCCGGCTTCACCAAGTCCGGCACCGTCCTCGTCGCCGCAGCGACCATCATGGCCGTCGTCTTCGCCGGCTTCGCCACCAGCGAGATGGCCGTCGCCGCCTCCATCGCCGTCGGCTTGCTCGTCGGCGTCCTCGCCGCCGCCTTCCTGGTCCGGATGATGATCATGCCGGCACTGCTGTCCCTCTGCGGTGAAGCCGCGTGGTGGATGCCCCGCTGGATGCAGAAGATCATCCCGAACCTCGACACCGAAGGCCACGGACTCGACCGAGCCACCGAGCGCCAGCGAGGAACCGGCAGCATCTCGGTAGCTGCCCAGTAGTCCCCCGACAGAACGAAGCCGTCCCGCCTGCCACCGCAGCGGGACGACTTCGTTCTGCCACTCCGCCGGTGTCCACTCGACCGTCGGTGGTGTTGTTCGTTCCTCGCCGTGTCCGAGGATGACTCGCTGCGCGCGTCCGTGCAGGGTGCAAGCCCCACCGGGTCGCGAATGGGCTCAGTCGACGACGTCGCAGACCCCGTCGAGTTCTTCGTCGTGCCGCTTGCGCGGTGGGTCAGCGGCAGTCAGTTGCTCGTTGGCGGCGGACAGAACTGACGTCAGCACATCCGTGATCACGACCCCGCTCGAGCCCCGAGCTCGAGCGGGGTTTCTGACACTTGAACAACGACTGTCGACTGTGATGGCTCTCCGCCCTGCAGGTGCAAACACCGCGGCGCCACGCAGGGCGTGGTGCTCACGGGCAGGGGGAACGACCCGGTCAAGCGGCGGCTGCGTTCGCTGAGGAGCGACACTCTTCTGGTGGCCGCCCCGCGACTGATTCCGCCGCGATGTCGCGGAGCCGTGTGAGGCGATCGTGGGTGGCGGTGAGGGCTTCAATCTGGTGTTGGATGCGATCGCTCTCCTCGTCGAAGTGGTCGAGCATCGTCGGTGTCGCGACGCCGGTGGCGAGGAACGGCAAGAGTTCGACGATTCGGCGACTCGGCATGCCCGCTGCGTAGAGCATCTGCATGAAGCGCACCCGCGTCACGTCGGACTCGCGGTACTCCCGGTGCCCGCCCGTGGTCCGCTCCGACTCGAGGAGTCCCTGTTCCTCGTAGTACCGAAGCGACCGAACGCTGACGCCAGCGCGTTCTGCGAGTGCACCGATCCGCATTCTTCGGCTCCTGGGCTTGATTCTCACGTTGATGTCAGGTTCTAGCGTAGCGGCATGAACCTCTCTGGAGCCACTGCCCTCGTCACTGGCGCGAACCGCGGTATCGGTCGTCATCTCGCCGCCCAGTTGGTCGCACGCGGGGCGAACGTGTACGCGACCGCCCGACGTCCTGAACTGATCGACCTCCAGGGTGTGGAGCGCCTCGCCCTCGACATCACCTCCCCCGAGTCCGTCGCCGCGGCCGCCGCTCTAGCGACCGACGTTGATCTGTTGATCAACAACGCCGGTATCGCGACCACAGCGACCCTGTTGGGCGATCTGGACGCAGCGCACGCCGACATGGGCACGAACGTCTGGGGCACCCTCTCCGTCATCCGCTCCTTCGCACCTGTCCTGGCCGCGAACGGCGGTGGGAGCATCGTGAACATCGCCTCGGGCGCCTCCTGGATGGCGATGCCAGGGGCCTCCGCCTACGCGGTGTCGAAAGCTGCCCTGTGGAACATGGGGAACGCGTTGCGTCATGAGCTGGCCGGGCAAGGGACAACGGTGACGTCCGTGCATCTCGGAGTAGCCGACACGGAGATGGCGGCGGGTGTTTCGATGGCCAAGACCGACCCGGCGGACGTGGCGCGCGCAACCCTGGACGGGGTCGAGCGCGGCGACTACGAGGTCGTGGTGGACGAGCAGGCTGCGTTGATCAAGCAGATGCTCGCCCGGGATCCCAAGGAGCTGTACGCGGTCGTGGCTCAGATGCTCGCATCATAGGAGCAGCCCGAGGACACCTGGCGTGCGTGCGAGGGCGCGTCGGAGAGGTGCTCGCGACCGAAGGCGGCGGGACCAAGAGCAGCGACCATCCCTGAAATGTGTGCGAGATGGATCGCACGCCCGGATCCGAGCGCTGTCGACTGCGCCAAGCCACCTGCTGCTCGCGTCAGACGAATGAGCGCCGGAGACCTCCTCGTCAGCAGCTCTTCACGTCCGGTGCCATCATCCCCACCCCGACCGGCAGCGTCGTGGTCCGCAGTGTGCCGAGCGGCCCGTCCGTCAGGAACCGCAGCCCGGTCAGGTGCCCCGAGTCCGCCCCCGGCCGGAGGTGCATCTCGGCGGCGACCCGGATCGACCCATTCGCCGGGATGACCGCGCCCCGGGTCGGCAGCACGTGGTCCGCGTCGATGTCGTCGGAGAAGTAGCCGAACATCGCGCCCTCGTCGACGCCGACGATCGGTCGCGCGAGTTGCACGCGCACCGACTTGAGCCCGGCGTCCCACGTCATGCGGGTCCCTCGGATCGTCACCGGCTCGGCCGACGGGTTCTCGACGAGGAACGCGACGGTCATCACCGACTCATCGAACCCCGGCCTGTCCTCGGACCATCCGCCACAACCACCATCGGCAGCGACCGTCCGCAGGTCGGGTCGGCCTGGCTGCTCTGCGACGACGAGGCCGGCGAGCAGCACGAGAGCGCCGATCGTCGCGGCGGAGAGGACGCCCCGGGCCCCCATCCACCACCGGCCCTCCGCTGTCGGCCGGCCTTCGTTGGCTGTCATCGCGTCGGTCATCGGGTCCCCCGCCCGGCCGTCGGCGCGGCCACGCCGCGATCCTGACATACGCGCGATACCAGCGGGTACCCGTCGGGTCGATGGTATCCGTGGATTTGCCGGGGGCTCAGTTCGGCGCTGCTGAGGTAGTACGAAGCTGTCGATGTCCATCCGACTGCCGCCGAATCCCTCAACGCCGACGAGCGCCGGATCGACGTTTGCGACTGCTGCGAAAGTCGGGTTCCCCCCGCCAAAGCTAGCCCCAAACATCCCTGCCCACGAGAGGAGCAAGGCACCATCGGAGACGGCACGATCAACCGTGTGGCATCACCGGCACACGGAGGGTCTGGCGCCCTGTCCGTCATCCCCGCATCAAGCGCCGCCGGGACGATCGGGGTTCAGCGTGTCATCGAGCGCAACGGAGTCCGATTCGGAGGGTACTGGGCTTCCTGCTGGGTGCGGCCCACCACCGCGGGCATGCGCGCCGCGATGCGAGACGTTGAATGGGCACCTGGATCCGAGCCGCCTTCAAGCGCGACCTGGGTCGTGTCGCTGGCCGAACTACAGCATCGAGGTCGCGAGCTGACCCAGGTCGCGCTCACCGGCGGCGTCGCCCTGCAACAGGGTCGGCCTGCCGCCTGGCGCTCCGTCTACGTTCACCACGCACGAGTCGGGCAGCGGCTGCCAGCTGCTTCTGCGCTCAGCAAGGCGGTTCGGGATCCTGACCGCTCAACCCTGGTGCGGAGCCGTTCTCGGCGGACGCACGGGCTGCTTCCGCTGCGAGGTAGGCGGTGATGTCGATGGGCTGAGTCGGGGGGAGGTGGATGTCGTCGGGGCGGACGGGGTGCTGCATCAGCTGGTCACTTTCGTTCGTCGAGCGGAGGACGAAGGGCCCCGGTGTGTTCACCGGGGCCCTTCGGAGTGTCAGCCGACGAGGACTCGTGGCTGGTCGTGCGCGGCGGGTGCCGCGTCGTCGTGCTTGTCGAGGGCGTGGCCTTCGACGTCGACGTCGGGGAGGACCTTGTCGAGCCACTTGGGGATCCACCAGGCGGAGCGTCCCAGGAGGGACAGCGCAGCCGGCATGAGGACCATGCGGACGATGAACGCGTCCGCGGCGACGCCGACGAGGAGACCGAACGCGATGGAGGCGCCGATCGCGAACTCTCCGGTGGCGAACCCGCCGAAGACGACGATCATGATGCTCGCGGCGGCGACGAGGACGGGTCCGGATCGGGAGAAGCCCTCGCGGATTGCCTGCTTCGGGTCGAGGCCCTTGCGGTACATCTCCTGGATGCGGGAGACGAGGAACACCTGGTAGTCCATCGCGAGTCCGAAGAGCACTCCGACGAGCAGCAGCGGCAGGATGCTCAGCATCGGGTCACCCTGCGGTGCGGGCAGGAAGTCCAGCCAGCCCCACTGGAACACCGCGACGCTCGCGCCGAAGGATGCGCCGACGGAGAGCAGGTAGCCGAGCGTCGCGATCACGGGGATGAGGAGCGATCGGAACAGGACGATGAGCAGGATGATCGAGATGACGACGATGACGATGACGTACTTCACCAGCGCCTGAGCGAGCTGGTCGTCGGAGTCGATGCCGATCGCGGTCTCACCGGTGACCTCGAGGTGCGCGCCGCTGATGGTGTCCGCGTCGTCACGGATCTGGTGCACCAGGTCCTTGGTCGAGTCGTCGATCGGCCCTTCGGTCGGGATGACGGTGATGCGCGCGTAATCGCCGTCGGAGCTGACCTGAGCGGGAACGACCTGCTGCACGCCATCGAGAGCGGTGAGTGCCTTCTCGATTGCGGCGGTCTTCGAGGTGATGTCGTCGCCCTCGGCCAGGACGATCAGGGGGCTCTGGACGCCGCCGAACTCGTCGACGATGAGGTTGTAGGCGGTGCGTTCGGTGGATTCCGGGTCGGATCCGCCAGGGACGTTGGAGGCGGTCTTCATGCTGAGCATGGGGAGCGCGACGACGACGAGGACGAGCACCCCGCCCAGGAGGGAAACGATCGGGCGCTTCACGACGAAGCTGCCCCACGAGCGGAGGACGCCGCGCTTCTGCGGGCCGTCTTCGGTGAAGAGTTCCCCGCGCTGCAGCGCCGCACGGTGCTTCTTCGACAGGGCCTTGACACCCATGAACCGCATCAGTGCCGGCAGCAGGGTGAGCGAGAGCAGGACGGCGACGGCGACGGCGAAGGCGGCGGCGACACCCATCTCGGTGATGTAGCTGAGGTTCGCGACCAGGAGCGCGACGAGGGCGACGACGACGGTCATGCCGGCGAAGACCACGGCGGTGCCGGCGGTACCGGTTGCCCGGGCGATCGCGTCGTCGACCCTCCGTCCGGAGCGGAGTTCGGTCTTGAAGCGGGACAGGATGAAGAGGCTGTAATCGATCCCGACGGCGAGGCCGAGCATGGTCGCGAGGATGATCGCGTTGTCACCGATCGGGGTGAGTGCGCCGTAGGCGAGGACACCGATCAGGCCGACGCCGACGCCGTAGACGGCGACGAGGAGGTTGATGCCCGCGGCGAGGAGCGAGCCGAACGTGATCGCGAGGATGATGAACGCGATGATGACGCCGGCGCCTTCACCCGGGCCGGTGGCCGGGGCGCCGAGGGGAACGAGGTTCCCGCCGAGCTCGACGCCGAGCGCCGGAGGAGCGTTCTCCTGCAGGTCGAGGGCCGCGTCGTAGAACTTCGTCTGCTGGGCCTTCGTCAGGTCACCGTAGGTCACCGTGGCGACGGCGATCGTGCGGTCTTTCGAGATGTACGGCTGTTCGGCGTTCAGTGGGTCGCTGACGGACTGAACCCCGTCGACCTTGTCGGCCTTCGCGAGGAACGACTCGATCTGCTTCGCTGTCGACGCGTCCGTGACGTCGCCGGACTCCGGTTGGAACACCAACTGCAGGGACGCGGTGTCCGAGCCGGTTGTCGAGGGGAACTCCTTGTTCATCCGCTCCAACGCCTGCGAGGCCTTGGTGTCGGGGATGCTCGTGGTCGCGGCGTCCTTCTCGATGCCGCTGCCGACGACGAAGATGCCGATCAGCACGGCCATGATCAGGAGCCACGCTCCGATCACCAGCCATCGGAACCGGGCACTGAAGCGCCCGAGGTGGGACAGGAACGTGGACATGCGGTTTCCTTCGTCGTCGTGGTCCGCGAGGTGCGGACAACGTCAACGATCCCGTCCGGGACGCTTCGGTACGGCCTCCTTTTGCACCGTCCGAACTACTTCATCTGCAGTAGATCCTGCCCCCCGCTCGCACTGTCAAGACAGGCGACAACGCTCGGGCATCCTCCGCTGGCTGAGCGATGGGTAGAGGAAACGACCAGGTGGTCGGGTCAGGCGATGAGGCCGGCTCGGTAGGCATACGCGACCAGTTGGGCCCGGTCGCGGGCGCCGACCTTCGCCATCGCACGGCTCGCGTGGGTCTTCACGGTGAACGGTGAGACGAACAACTCCGCTGCGATGGAGTCGTTGTCGTGGCCCTCTGCGATGCTGAGGACGACGTCCCGTTCGCGGGCTGTCAGGGCAGTGAACCGGTCGGCGAGGTCGGCGTCGACGACACGGCTCGGGCTGTCGGTGACGTGCCCGATGAGCGCGGCAGAGGCAGCTGCGGACAGGGCACCTCCCCCGCCGATGACTTCCTGCAGGCTCGCGATCAGCTCAGCTGGTCCGACGCCCTTGCCGAGGAACCCGTTCGCGCCAGCCCGGAGCGCGGCGAGGACGGTGTCGTCGTGCTCGAAGGTGGTCAGGACGACGATGCGGGTCTGTTCGGACGGGATCCGCTCCCGGATGCGTCGCGTCGCCTCGACGCCGTCGATCCCGGGCATGCGGACGTCCATGAGGACGAGGTCGACATCGTGGTCCCGGAGGAACGCGAGGGCGGCGAACCCGTCCCCTGCTTCACCGACCACGGCGAAGTCCGGGTGCACGTCGATGATGGTCCGCAGTCCGAGACGGATCATCTCTTGGTCATCGACCAGCAGCACGCGTGTCACGGGGTTGCTCCTTCGTTCCATGGGATCCGTGCCGTGACGGTGAAGACATCATCGTCGGCGCCGAGCTGCAGGGTTCCGCCAGCAGACTCGACGCGTTCGCGCATGCCGACGAGTCCGTACCCGCTGCCGTGGGCGGTCGGCGGCGTGGACGCGACCGGGTTCGTGACGCTGATGATCAGGTCGGCCTCGTCCGTCAGCACCGTCAGCGCGGCCTCACCGGTGCCGTACCGGTGCGCGTTCGTCAACGCTTCCTGCGCCACCCGGAACACCGTCACCCCGACGGCCTCGTGCGCTCGGCGAGCTTGGTCGGTGATCTGCACGTCGATCGACAGGCCGGCGTCCCGGAACGAGGAGACCAGCTCGTCGATGCTCGACAGGCCGGGTGTCGGGCGCCCCGCGTGATCGTCGTCGGCGTCGTCGCTGCGGAGCATGGCCAGCGTCCGTTGCGTGTCACTGAGGATCGACTGCACCGCTGTGCGCGCCGCGACCAGCGACCGCTGGGTCGCGGCGTCGTCACGGCCGGCGGTGACCTCGACCGCGCCGAGGTGCATGCTCACGACGGCGACCTGGTGGCCGACGATGTCGTGCAGGTCACGGGCGATGCGGACCCGCTCCTCCGCCACTCGCCGCTCAGCTTCGGCCTCCCGCGTCGCGATCGCGTCGCGGGTGCGCTGCTCGAGCGACTCCCAGTACTGGCGCTGCAGCCGCAGCGCCGCGCCCACGGCACCACCGGCGACGACGGCGACGATGACCGCGACGGCGTCGAGACCGACCGCGCGGCCAGCGGACAGGAAACTCGCGAGCCCGAAGATGACGGCCATCGCCAGCGCCGTGATCCCGGTGCTGCGCGTGGGCGGCAAGCCGCGCAGGGTGAGTGCGAACAGGACGAACACCACGACGGTGCATTCACCGATCGGGTCCCGCCCTCCGACGATCACCACGACGACGCCAGCCATCGTCAACGCGAGACCGACCTGCGGCAGCCGGACGGCGACGAGCGCTCCGGTGAGGGTCACGAGTGCGCCGACACCGGCGAGCAGACCATCGCCGTCGGTGGCGATGACGACCAGTTCCACGATCATCGCGGTCACGCTCACCCACAGCGGGAGGCGCTCGAGCACAGATTGCGCGCGCAGCCACAGCGGGCGCGTCGCGGACACGCTGGGCGTCGGAACGGTCATCCCTTGAGTCTGAGGGAGGCCGGTGCCGGACATGTACTCCATCTGCATCAGGTTCTCCAGTTCCGGGGAACGACGCCGGCGGGTGTCGCTGCGCTGATGCTGTTCACCAGTCGCACCGATGAAGGGACACCTCATGACCACGCTTCTTCCCGCTCCATCTGCCACGGCGGCGATGTTCGTCTCGACGCCGGCGGAGCTCGATGACGGGTACGACCAGCAGATCCACCGTTCTCGAGCGGGGACGATCGCGCGCGTGCCGTTGCTGCCGCTCTGGGCAGCGGTCGCCACCACGAGCGCGGTGTTGCGGTTCGCGGGCTTCATGGTGCTGGCCACGTCGATGCTCCTCGAGAGCGCAGCGCGGAGCATCATCTCCCGCTGACGAGCCCGCCCGCGCTGCAACGCCCTGGAACGCGCGGGTCAGCGGAGGTGTTCGAGGAGGTGCGTGGTGAACGCGGCCATGAGCGTGTCGAGCGTCGCCTTCGGGGTGGAGCCGGCGTAGTAGAAGTCGTGATCGACCCCGTCGAACCGTCGGGTCTCGACCGGCGCACCGACCTCCACAGCATGCGCGGTGAACTCCTCGATCGAGGGACGGAGCGTGTCGTACTCCGCGGTGACGACCAGGGTCGGTGGCAGTGCGCGGAGCTCCGCCTCGGGGAGGAAAGCGGGCGAGACGAGCGGGTTCTTGCGGTCCGTGCTCGGCAGCGGGTAGGCCGCGTCGACCATCTCGAGCATCCCGGCGTTGACGAACGGCTTCTCGATCAGGAAGGTCGCTCCGGCGGGCGGGATCGACAGGTCCACGGCGGGAACGATGAGGGCGGCAGCGCGAACAGCAGGGCCATGCTCGCGTGTCGATTGCGTGAGGGTGCCGAGGGCGAGGTTCCCACCTGCGCTGCTGCCGGTCACCGCGATCCGGGTACCGTCCCACCCCATGGTCTCCCCGGAGCGGGCGACCCACGTGAGCACGTCGAAGCACTCCTCCAACGCCTGCGGGAACCGGGCTCTCGGTGATGTGCTGTAGTCCACGTTCACGACGACGCTGCCCACTTCGCCCGCGATCCCTCGAGCGAGGTGGTTGTCCTGCAGCGGGTTCCCGATCACGAACCCACCACCGTGGGTGTTGATGACCACCGGCGGCGTGGCACCGTTCACGGCGAGGGGGGCGTCAGCGGGAGGCCGCGTGATGGAGCAGCGGATCGAACCGTGACGGGTGGGGACGTGCACGATCTCGTTGTCGGGAACGGCACGGGAAGTGAGCTCCACCTTCGGTGCCCGGATGATGCGTGTGACGAGGGTCGACATCGCCCAGGTCCGGACGCGCATGCCGAGGGGGGCGGCCATGATGTGCTCTCTCTCATTCGGTCGGGGCTGCTGATGTGATCTGTGGGTCGAGCGTCCTCGCTGGTGCGTCCGACGGACGGAGTGAGGGGGCGCCTCGCAGCGCCCTCCTCGCTGCGTCCCGGCTACTCGTCGCGCGGCGCCCCGGATCGGACGGAGTCCGGAACGGAGGGGCCTGCCGTTGCGACTGAGTGCCCACCGGCGGCGGCGTCCTGTCGCGCCTTCTCGAGTTCGTCGGCTTCTGCGCCGCCGATGGCTTCGCCACGAGCGACCATGCCGGCCGTGTCGGAGAGCTTGATCTGCGGCAGGAACAGGGCGAGCAGGAACGCGACGGCGATGAAGGGCAGCAGGTACCAGAACACCGGCGCGAGGGAGTCGGCGTACGCGTTGACGATGCCGTCCTGTACCGCCTCTGGCAGCTTCGCCACGGTCGCCGGGTCGATGCTGCCCGCCGAGGACGCGGCATCGGTCGCGGAACCGCCGGCGCCGCGGAACACGTCGGTCAGCGACGTGGTCAACCGTGCGGTGAACAGTGCACCGAACACGGCCGTGCCGAGCGATGCACCGACCTCGCGGAAGTAGTTGTTCGTCGAGGTGGCGGTCCCGACCTGCGATGCGGGCACCGCGTTCTGCGCGACGAGGACCACGACCTGCATGATCAGGCCGAGGCCCGCGCCGAAGACGAACAGGTACAAGCAGATAAGCCAGATCGGGGTGTCCGCGGCGAGCTGCGTGAGGCAGAGCATCGCGGCCGCGACGAGGATCGTGCCGACGATCGGGAACGCGCGGTAGCGACCGGTCTTCGAGATCAGGTTGCCGGACGCGATGGAGGTCCCGATGAGGCCGACCATCATCGGCAGCATCAGCAGACCCGAGACCGCGGCCGAGGTGCCGGACGCCATCTGCAGGAACGTCGGGACGAAGCCGATGGCGGCGAACATGCCGATACCGAGCACGAGACCGATGCCGGTCGCGAGCAGGAAGGTGCGGTTGCGGAAGAAGGACATCGGGAGCACCGGGTCCTCGACGCGGGTCTCGACGAGCACGAGCAACGAAGCGGCGACGACGAGGCCCGCGAACCAGGCCCACGTCTCGAGCGCATCCCAGCCGTGGTCCTTGTTGCCGCCGAACTCGGAGAAGAACACCAGGCACGTCGTGGCAGCGGACATCAGGAGCACGCCGAGGACGTCGATCCTCTTCTCGGCCTTCTTGGTCGGCAGGGTCAGTGCGAACCAAGCGATGCAGAACGCGGCGATCCCGACGGGGATGTTGATGTAGAACGCCCAGTTCCAGGTGAGGTGGTCGACGAAGAAGCCACCGAGGAGCGGGCCACCGATGGCGGAGAGGCCGAAGATCGCACCGAGCGGGCCGAGGTACTTGCCGCGCTGCGAGGCGGGGACGATGTCCGCGATGATCGCCTGCGACAAGATCATCAGACCACCTCCACCGAGGCCCTGCACCGCACGCCACACGATCAGCTGTGTGAAGTCGCCGGCGAACGCGCAGCCCGCCGATGCGATGGTGAACAGCGCGATGGCGATGAGGAACAGGTTCCGCCGCCCGAGCACGTCACCGAACTTGCCGTAGATCGGCATCACGATGGTGGAGGCGAGCAGGTACCCGGTGGTCAGCCACGCCTGGTGCGCGACACCGCCGAGCTCGCCGACTATGGTCGGCATCGCGGTGGAGACGATCGTCTGGTCGAGGCTGGAGAGCAGCATGCCCGCGATGAGCGCCGAGAAGATGGTCCAGATGCGGCGCTGGGTGAGCAGGAGCGGTCCGTCTGACCGTCCTGCTCGTGTCGCGCTCTTGGTCGAGCTCATGGGGTGTGCTCCAGTTCGTTTGTCGAGTGGGCCGCTCCGAGCGGCGTGCTGGTCGGGACGGTTGCGCCGTCCGAGGTCGCCATCGCCGTGACGAGGCGGAAGTTGGTCCGGAGGATGTCTTCGAACGGTGGTCCGTCCTCGTCGGCGAAGAACCGCCACGCGGTCGCCTTGAGGAGCGCGCCGACGATCTCGGCGACCAGGCGTCCGCGGTCATCGGTCGGGTCGGTCCATCCGAACCGGGAGCGCAGGGCGTCCCCGACGAGCTCCATCTGCCGGTCGGTCGCGGACACGAACCGGGCCACGAGGGACGGCTCGCGATCCAGCACGTCCCGCATGAGGGATTCTTCGCCGCGGTCGAGGCCGACGACGTGCAGGTGCTCGATGGCCAGGGCGACTGCCGCATCGATGGGGGCGAGATCTGGATCGACGGCCGTTCCGGCAGCGAACGCGGTCAGCAGGCCGTCTTCGACGCCGAGTTCGATGCCGAGTACGACGTCCTCCTTGGAGGCGAAGTGGTTGAAGAAGGTGCGACGGGACACGCCGACTTCTTCGCAGAGCTGCTCGATGGTGAAGCCGTTCAGCCCATCGGAGATCGTCCGACGACGGGCGGTGGCGATCATGCGACGGCGAAGCAGTCGGGTCCGCTCAGATGTCTTCACACTCTGCAGTTTTGCACTTCCGAGGAGAAAGTGCAAGTCCCCCGCACGGCCCTTCCACGGGGAGTTCTCCGAACCTGCAGCGGGTGTCACGAACACGAGAACGCTCCGTGGTGCCGTCTGTCGTCCGGCACCACGGAGCGTTGTCGTTCCGCGGATGGGTCAGGCCGTGTGGAGCCTGCGGAAGGTCTCCTCGAGTGTCACGGTCGGGTGACCGATCAGCGTGGAGAGGACCGGGGAGGGGCCGTCGAGGGCGCCGGCGGCGACGGCTGCGTCGAGGCCGACGAGGAACCCGATGGTGCCCTCGTCGAGACCGGCGGACACCAGAACCTGCTGGTGCTCCTCCGACGAGACGTCGGCGTACGCGACGTCACGTCCGAGGACGCGGCCTGCGGTCGCGGCGAACTCCGCGCCGTCCCAGGCGGTGACACCGGCGAGTTCCAGCGTCTCGCCACGGTGGGCACCCGTCGCAGCGACGACGGCGGCCGCTTCGGCGTAGTCGGAGCGAGCCGCCGAAGCGATCCGTCCGGTACCGCTGCTGGCGAGCCACTGTCCGGTCGCGGCGATCTGAGCGAAGGCCTGCTCGTAGTTCTCGTTGTACCAGTTGTTCCGGAGCACGGTCGCCGTGACGAGCGAGGCCGCGAGGAGGTCCTCGGTGGCCTTGTGCTCGGGAGCGACGAACAGCGTCGACGTGTCGGCGCGGGGAGCACTGGTGTAGACGATGTGCTGTACGCCGGCCTGCTCCGCGGCGCGGATGGCGTTGGTGTGCTGCGGCACACGCTGCCCGACCTCGCTGCCGGAGACCAGCACCAGGGTCTCGACGCCGTCGAACGCGGACGCGAGAGCCGCCGGATCGGCGTAGTCGGCAACGGCGGTGCGGACACCGGAGTCAGCGAACAGCGCGGAGAGGCGCTCGGCGTTCCGGCCGATGGCGACGACGTCGTCGGCTGCGACGCCACGAGCGAGGAGGTGTTCGACTATCAGGCGACCGAGGTTGCCGGTCGCACCGGTGACGGCGATCGTCACTTGATGACCCCGAGGGCGTCGGTCCAGCTGATCTGCTCGGAGACCGCGAGACCCATCTGGAGGTAGCCGATGCCCTCGAGCTCGTGGGCACGGGCGAGGGGGCCGGCGTCGTAGGCGTCGAGGCCACCGGCGGTGATCGCGCCGCCGAGAGCGGCCTTCGCGTCGGCGTCGTCGCCGGCGATGAGCACGGCGGTCCTCTTGCCGCCGACGCTCTTCGCGGCCAGCGCGCCGGCGAAGTTGGTGTTGAACGCCTTGACGACGTGCGACTCGGGCAGTCGGGCGGCGAGGTCCGCGGCGCCGCTGCCGGCGTCGAAGACGACCGGCTGGAAGGTGGCGAAGTCGACGGTGTTGGTGATGTCGACGACGGTCTTGCCGGCGAGGGCGCTCTTGTACTTGTCGGCGATCTCGGGGAGGGCGGCGTACGGCACCGCGAGGACGACGATGTCGCCGGCGAAGGAGGTGGGCTCGTCGCTGTGCTTGATCGACTCGACGGTGGCTCCTCCATCGGAGAAGACGGAGGCGATCGCGGTGCCCATGTTGCCGGTGCCGAGGATGCTGATGCTGGTCATGATGCGTGCTCCTGTTTCAGAGGTGGTGCGGTTGGAGAAGGTGTGGTCAGAGGGCGGCGAAGCCGAGGATCGCGCTGACGATCGAGAGGATCGCCAGGACGATCGGGGCCGCCGGGGACTCCTTGCGGCGCAGGTGGACGACCACGGCGCCGAGCATGAGGACAGCGAGGAGGATCGCGGCGATCGGGGTGAGGACCGGCGCGACGTCGAGCAGCAGCGGCAGGATCAAGCCGATGGCACCGAGGACCTCCGCGAGGCCGATGAGCTTGACGTGGCTGCTGGCGAAGTCGGCCGCCCAGCCCATACCGCTGCTGGCCAGGGCCTCCGCGGGACGGGCCAGCTTCATCAGGCCGGCTCCGAGGAACGCGAGTGCCAGGAGGCCGTTGATGATCCAGAGTGCGATGAGCATGATCTTCCTTGTGCTTGAACGTTGAAGTAACGAGGCCGACAGTACACAGCGTTTTGTTGAACGGTCAAGTTTTTTCTGCGACGATGTGCGCATGGACGAACCGCGCTGGCTCAACAAGACCGAGGCGGCAGCCTGGATGGATCTCCTCGCGATCATCGAGCTGCTGCCCTCGGCGCTCGACGCGCAGCTCAAGCGTGACTTCGCGATGACCCGCTTCGAGTACAACGTCCTCGCGATGCTCAGCGAGTCACCCGACGACAGTGCTCCGATGAGCAGCCTGGCTTTCCTCACCAACGGATCACTCTCCCGTCTGTCACACGCGGTGACGAAGCTCGAGAAGCGTGGGTGGGTGCGTCGCGTGCCGTCCGAGACGGACAAGCGCTCGCTCGTGGCCACCCTGACAGTGGACGGACGAGCACTCATCGAGCGAGCGGCTCCGTATCACGTCGAGGAGGCTCGACGCGCGTTCTTCGATGCGATCCCGCCCGAGCGGGTCGGCGATCTCGCCGAGATCCTGCGGCCGATCGCCGCGAACCTCCTGACGCCGGACGCCGACTGCGGTCCGGCGGCGCGCGCCGCCGCTGCGCCGGTGGCTCACGACTGACCGACGATTCTCCACAGACCCCCGACCGCCCGGACTGGCACTTGCCAGCCCGTTGCTCCGCCGCGCCCGCTCGTCCGATACGGCCGCGCCTCCCAGAACGGAAACTCCCATGAGCACGATCGACACGACAACCCGCCGCCCGAGCCGCCTCCGCGGGGTCCTCGTCGCGACTGTCCTCGCAGCCGTCATCGGCAGCATCGCCAACGCGATCATCGCCGTCAGTGCCCTCGCGGCCGGCGCTGGCCCCGCAGTGCAAGGCCTGACGCCGCCGGCCTACATCACCTTCACGGTCGTCGGGGTCCTGATCGGCGCGATCGGGTGGGCGCTCATCAGCCGTACGCGTTCGGCTGGGCGCGCGCTCGCGATCCTCGTCCCGGTCGTCCTGGTGCTCTCCCTCATCCCCGACGTGCTCCTCGCCGTCAGTGGTGGCTCCGCTGCGATCACCGCGGGAGTGGCGCTGGGCATCATGCACCTCGTGACGACGGCGGTTGCGGTGCCGATCTACCGCACGTTCCTCCCGATCGCACGCTGACTCCTCTCCCCGCCCGCCAGAAGTTTGTTGACAGTTCAACAAAACGGCGTACATTGATCCTAGGTACTTGATGGTTCAAGTACCTAGGGTCCGGCAGCAACTCGCGGCCCGGGACCTACGCCGACGTCGAACTCTGCAGGAGCAGCAATGAACCCCCTCGACACTTCTTCGGACCCGCGTTCCGCCCCGAACGCGGCCGCGCCTGGCACGCCGGACCGTGAGGTCGCGGAGTTCGGTGCCGTGCACCTCGAGGTCACCGACCTCGGCCGTTCCACCGCGTTCTGGACCGATGTCATCGGTCTCGTCCTACGGTCCGAGTCCCAGG
Source organism: Curtobacterium sp. MCBD17_008 (assembly GCF_003234475.1). Classification (NCBI taxonomy): domain Bacteria; kingdom Bacillati; phylum Actinomycetota; class Actinomycetes; order Micrococcales; family Microbacteriaceae; genus Curtobacterium; species Curtobacterium sp. MCBD17_008. The sequence goes on from NZ_QKTK01000003.1 coordinate 339,174, forward strand.
ACGAGGTCGAGCTCGGCACGAAGGCACAGACCCTCGTCACCCTCCACCCGGGCGCCCAGACCGGGTTCCTGCAGGGCCACAGCGGGCTCTACCACCTCGCCGTGCACCCGCCGACAGAAGCCGACTTCGCCCGGATCCTGCTCCGCCTCATCCGCGTCGGCTGGCAGATCTCACCGACCGACCACATCATGTCGAAGGCGATCTACCTCCTCGACCCGGACGGCATCACGGTCGAGATCACCCTCGAGACGCCGGAACGCCTCCGCGGGTTCCACTTCGACGACAACGGCCCGTACGTGCTCCGCCAGGACGGCAGCCGTTCCAACGGTCGTGAGCCGCTCGACGTCCGCGCCGTCCTCGCCGCACTGCCCGATGACGACATCACACTCCCGGTGCCGGAGGGCACCAAGATCGGCCACGTCCACCTGTACGTCGGGGACCTCGAAGCCGCCTACGGTTTCTACCGCACGTTCGGGTTCAACCAGGCCGTCTGGGCACCCCGCTTCCACATGGGCGACCTCGGTGGCGGCGGCGCGTTCAACCACCGCATCGCAGTGAACACCTGGCAAGGCGTCGGCGCACCGCAATCCCCCGCAGGGACCGCCCGCATGCGCGCCTTCACCCTCCGCCTCGACACCCACGAGCGCCTCGACCACGTCCTCGGAACCGTCGACGGACCCATCGAGGAATCCGACGCCGGCTTCCTCGTCCGAGACCCCAGCCTGAACACGCTGCTGCTCTCCGCCAACTGACCGACACTCCCAGCCGAAGGACAAGACCATGAGCACCACCGACGACAACAAGACCATCGCCCGTGCCTTCTACGACGCCTACAACACCAGCGATCTGCAGGCCGCGTTCGACACCTACATCTCCCAGGATCTGGTCAACCACACCAACGGCGGTGCGATGGACAGGGACATGTGGATGGGTTCCGACCTCGCCGCGAAGACCGCGGTCCCCGACCAGACCATGACGATCCTCGGCCAGTCCGCCGACGGTGACACCGTCTACACCCACTGGGTCCTCGAGGGCACCTTCAGCAACGATGACCTGTTCGGCATCCCCGCCAACGGCAACGCGACCCGCCTCGAAGCCGTCGCCGTCGACGTCATCCGCGACGGCCAGATCGTCGAGCACAACGCAATCGGCGACTTCACCGCCTTCATGAGCCAGCTCACCGCTCAGTGAGCATCGTCCACGAACTGATGCGGTAGCCGGCTCACTCGACAGTCGGCGGAAGCGGAATGATCGCTGGCGGGACCGCACCGGATGTGAGGCGGCAGCCGAGGTCGACGTGGTCATCGACCAGGTCCGGGGGCAACCGGCCGCGGACGTGATGCGATCCCTCGTCACGGCTCGACAGGACCGGGGGCGTCGGCTGGACTGGATCGCGATCGGCTCGACCGCAGGGCAGGAGACCCCAGTCCCGTCCGCAGCGCTTCGCGCATCTGAACTGAGCATCGTCGGTAGTGGGCAAGGCGCCGCCGGGCGTGCTGCGTTCGTTGCGGAGCTGCCCGGCATCGTCTCGCAACCGCAGACGGCACGGCGACCATCGACGCGCAAGCTGCACCGATCCGGGAGGTCGAGTCCCGCTGGGCCGGCGACGCTGCGACGACGGGACGCGTGGTGCTCACGACAGCCGCCCGGTAGAGGATGGGCTAGCGAACGCTCGCTACGTCCATGCCGGGTCCGCTTTCGGCCCGGCGCTCGAAGCCGTGGCGTTCGTAGAACTCAGCCCGACCTCGGGCCGCGAAGAGCTGTACGTCGTCCACTCCGCGGCGACGTGCCTCGTCGACTAGGCGCGCGAGGACTTGGCCGCCGATACCTCCACCTCGAGCCTCTTCGGTGACGATCATCTCGGTCACGAAGGCGTGCAGCGCCCCGTCACTGATGAGCCTGCCCATGCCAACCAGGCGGCCGGCGTCATCCCTGACGGTGCAGACGATCCAGCTCCCAGACAGAGCGCGCTCGAATCGGTCCAGAGTCCAGTCCCCCCAACCAGTCTCGTCGTAGAGCGTCTTGAACTCCATCGCGGTCGGCGCGGAGAAGGAGTAGTCCATCCCGGAACGGTACTGCGAGACCGTCCCGCAAGCCGCTCGTCCACCGGTACGCGACTGGCGGCGACAACCACGACGACTTCCCTGTCCTGCTTGGCCGGAGTATCGCCGTCTCACATGTCGGGCGCCAGACAACTTGTCCACAGTCCGGGCTCAAGCACCCCTCCTGTAGGTCATCTGTCCGCCTACGCTGCCAAACAACCTGTCCCGGTCGTCCATCGGGCGGATCGCTGGTGCGCGGCACCTCGTCCCACCAACCAGTTATTCCAGTGTGCTTCGTTCCAAAGTCATACGACACACCGCCGGATACGAGGAAGTCACTCGGTGGAGTTCAACCTTTGGGCTGGCCCTCAGAGGGGCAGCCAGACCCGGAATAGCAGCACTCCGCCGGCTGCTGAGAGCGTGACCAGGGCGAAGAGGGTGAAAAGCATGGATAGCCGGAGGCTCCACAGCGCTCTCGTTACTTCCCTGCCGTACCAGACATCGAGCGCGCCTGGATTAGTTAGATCAGCGCGTCGAGGCCAACCAACCGACGAGTACAGGCTCAAGATTAGCGCGACGACTGCGAGGGCTATCCCTGCACCCACGCAAATTCCGCCCTGCCGAAGCTGCCACGCGGCCGCTTTCTGCAAGATCTCCGGCGCGGCGAACAGCGCAGCAGCCGCGGTGATAGCGCTAGCGACACCGGATCCGTCTCGCCAGCGCTCCGCGGCGCGGCGAACGGAGGCCAGCTGGTCTGCAACGAGCGCTTGGATCCGGTCGGCTTGTGCCGCCTCCGCTGAGGACAACGGACGCGCCGAGCGAGGCTTGATCGTGTACCCGGTCATACCTCTACCACCATCGTCCATCGCTGACCACAGCCTGTCATCCCGTGAGGGCGTCCACCATGTTCTAGCGGGCAAGTGCAGTGGACGGTGACAACCAATTCTGCATCTCCCTGACCGACGACGGCTGCGTCCGCTGCACCGATCACGGTGGTGCGATTCCAGACGTACTGCATCGGCCCGAAACAGTACGGGCAGTTGCCAGCGAGCGTGAGCTGGCGGGGCTTCTTCGACCTTTTCTTGCCGGGGGCGTTTGCGCTGAACGCGTCCGCGAGAGCGGGGTCCCGCATCTTTTGCGGCGACTGCGACCACCGCGACGATCGGTGAGCCTTCGTCATCGCACGCGCCCGCGACTCTCGAGGCGCAGTTCCGCTTCCATCAACGCGTGGAGGTCCAGATCGATGGTCTCGTGCCGGATCAGCTCGACGGCGAGTCCATACCGCTGGGAGGGGTACCCGGCTCTTTGGGAGTCGCTCCACTGACTCTGGGTGTGCTCCAAAACGAGGTAGAAGTCGGAGTCATTCGCGTCCCAAGCGCCGCCCGACCGGAACGATCGGCAGATTAATGTGTCGCTGCCCAGGGCTGTCACAACGGGTCTCATATCGGGAAGGTTTCGCTTGCCGGGCCGCTCGAACCATTCCGCTCCTGCTGCACGCTCAGCGCGAGTGGGCTGCTCGCGGTAGATCTGCTGCAGTTGCGCCTCGCTGTAGTTCCGGACGAGGTCGAATCGCATGTGTCCTGCAATGTAGTCGCGTCGACTGCGGCGAACCGGCGGGTCGTACGCCAGCGAGACTCGCACCTCGCGATCCCATCGGCCCGCCGAGAACTCCGCTGGGATCGGTAGTCGCACCAGCTGATAGGAGTTGGTTTCGATCTCACCCTCCAGCACACAAATTGCGTGGTCGGCGGTGCTCTCTGCCACCCGGGCCGCGACGGGAAATCCGTAAGTGCCGGCGTGCGGATTCGGCACTTGCCACGGCGGAGTCCCAGAGAGCGCCGTCAGGGCGCGTAGAAGGTTCGCACTCGCGTCTGGGTAGTGGTCCGCGATGTCGGCAATTTCGTGCGCGACGCGTGGTGCAGCGTAGCTGGTGCCCCAGGCGTTGCTAAAAAGCCTCCCGCCCGCCGATGGGCGAAGAGTGACCGGAGTCAGGCTCGGGTCCCGCTCGACGATGAGGCCGGAGTTCTCGTCCCATCCCCAGTTCCCGCCCGGCCCGCTGAACTCTGGCTTCTGCCTTCCTGCGGCCGAGCTGCTTTGCACGGGTCCGGTTCGCCCGAATGGCGATGGCTTTCCGACGTCGGCGATGCCCTGGCCACCGGGGAACCGAGCAGGGTCCATCGTGTCGCTGTGGGCGGTCGACCCGACTGTGACCGCGAGCGCCGCTGTGCCCGGGGATGCGACTCTTGAAAATTCGTCGGCGAGGTAGTCGGGATAGTTATGGAACCAATGCGCTCCGTCGGGAAGGTCCGTCAGGTTGCCTGCGGATACCACGACGACCATGACACTCATGAGTGGCGGGCGCGCCAAGCAAGCGGATGCCGTGTTTGCTCCCGCGCTCCCCATCCGGTTCCAAGCCGCCTTGACCCTTGAAAGCTTTCTTGAGCGCCAATCGCACCTCACCATTCTTGGTGCTGGTGACGACCTAGGCATGGCTCCCCTTGATTTCTATGTTAAGGAAATTTACCGCGCTTCGGCTGCTGTCTTCCACCTGCTAGCCCCCAAGCGCCTTCGCGCTGTCGAACATAATGCGCGGGCAAGTTTCCTAGCAGGCCTGGCCCACGGTTTTGAGCTGCCCGTGTTGATGGTAGTCGAGGAGGGATTTGAGTCTCCGCTCGACTATAAGGACCTGCTTTACACTTACGACAGCGCCGCCGGTCTGCAGGAGTATGTGAGAAGTTGGCTCGAGGCGCTACCGAAGCAGGCCGGAACTAATAAGCGGCTGGGGAAGCTCGCGCTCGATATCGAGCTCCCGTTGCGAAGCTTCGGACAGTACGTAGCTGAATACGAGCGTGACGAGCTAACAGAATACTTCGTGGAGACCAGCGAATTCAGATCAATTCTCGCGGGTGACTCGAAGGTTTTCGTGGGCCGCAAGGGCACGGGCAAGACAGCGACGATGAGCCAGGGTGTGCTCGAGCTGCGGAAGGATCGCAGAAACCTCGTGGTCTCGGTCAAGCCCTCCGCCTACGAACTTGCCGGGCTTGTTGAGTTTGTCAAGGCGCTCGAATCAGATAGCCAGTCCGAGTACGCCATGTTGAGCATCTGGACGTACCTCCTGTACACGGAGATCGCCGTTCGGACCGTTAGCTACGCGAGCGAGCGTCCCGCAGGCACTGGAACGGATGACGCACTTGTTCTTCTGACTCAAGAGCTAGACGACCTCGAAATCGACGTCGAAGCAGATCTCTCGACTCGGCTTGAACAGGCCGTTTCGTCGTTGACGGTGGAGTCTCGCAGGGACGGGGAGACGGCGCATGTCTACATCGGACGCGTGCTTGGGCTGCACCGCCTAGGGCACCTCAAAGAGCTCATCCTGCGAACACTGAAGGACTTCGACCGGGTGGCGGTCCTAATTGACAACCTGGACAAGACGTGGGAGCGCGGAGCGGACTACGGCGTGATGGCTCGGTTCATTCTCTCGCTCCTGACTGCGATTGGGCGCGTGGAAAAAGATTTCGGTCGCCCGCCGCGTGGGTTTGATCCAGTGAATGTTACTCTGACGGTATTCCTGCGAACTGACATCTACGATGCGATCGCGAAATTTGCGAGAGAGCCTGACAAGGTGGGAGTCCTGTCCGTTCGCTGGCAGGATGCCGAGCTCCTCGTGCGAGTTCTTGAGGACCGATATGCCGCGAATCGTTCAAGAAAGCGCGGCCTCCCTGCGTTCGATATGTGGGAGGACGTGTTCGATTCGGAGGTGAGGGGGCTTCCTACGCGCGACTATTTCCTGTGGAGGACTCTACCCAGGCCGCGTGACTTCATCTATTTTGCAAACGCTGCGCTCACGACCGCAATCAATCGAAAGCACTCCGTGATTTCAGCAGGAGACGTCACGACTGCCGAGAAGCAATACTCTCGTTTCGCCATTGAAGCCTTACTTGTAGAAAGTGAGGCTGAGGGCTTTGACCTCGAAGAGGCTTTGTATGAGTTTGCCGGCATTGATTCCACGATGACGGCAGGGGAACTGGATCAACTTTTAACCGACCACGATGATTCGTCGTCCATCAGAGACTGATTGATTCGAACGTCCTTTTTGCTTACAAGTGTGCTATTTGGCTGCGGAATTGCGTGCAGACCAAGAGTGTTACGGCACCACTAAGTGAACTCGATGGTGGGCCCACGTTGTCTACCAACGTTTTCGGCGCTGGGTGGATGCGCGCAAGCGCCACGCTTCCGTTGGTCAGCTACGCTCCGCCTATCGATACCGATGTGGAGGTCTATCTCGGCCCGGGTGTCTCGCGTGTCTTTGGCTATCACGATCGGATGCCAAAGCACGAGGCGTTCTTTGGCGTACCGCAGTCGGAGTGGCATAAGATTTACTCGTCGCCGTATGTGGGTTACTCGCAGCTGCCGTGCCTGTACAGCAGTCCGCAAAAGCCATTGCGGTTCTGCGGTGTTTACTTCAACGCGCAAATCTAGTCGAATCTGAGGAGCTCGGTCCCGCTGATTTTCTCAGCGGGACCGAGCTTTTCTACGCCAGCGCAGGGTCTGCATAGGCGGCTACAGCTGCTAGTACACTTCTCTCGCACCGGTAAAGCCGAGATGTATGTCTGTCAAATTGACAATAGGGTTACTCGACAACCAGTTCGACGAGCGCCCGGCATTCCGCGTTCTGCCCCTCCAGGGTGCGGGATGTCGGCTATCACTTCGAGCAGCCGCGCCCTCATCGAGGACGACGCACCCTTGGCGATCGCCACCGGCTCGGAGAAGGCGGCAGCTCGTGGCTGACCTCGACCAGCCCGACGAGACCGTCGATGCCGTGGCTGGGGGCATGCCGGGCGTGGATCCCGATGAGCTGACCAACGAGGAGCGCGACGCGCTCAACTACGCCGACGTTGAGGAGGAGGAGTTCAACCTGACGCGGCTGTTCCTCGAATGGGCTGAGGAGCACCTGTCGGTGGTCAAGTGCACACACTTGGACAAGAGCACCGCTGTGTGGTGCCCGGAGTGGTGGAAGCACCCCGAGGCCGTCGAACGGCTGTGGGCGTGGTTCGAGGCGCGGCAGGAAGCGGTGATCGACGCCGCGGATCGCGCCGATGCTCTGTCCGACTGGTGGTTGACGCACAGGGACCGCCACGCGGCGATCCTGTTCGGCGGCAAAGCCGGCTCGTATAGGTTGCCGAGCTGATTGACCAGCACCGGGCCGTCGGATCTGCTGAGATGTAGCGGGCCAGTAGCCTGACCTGATGTCCTCCATCAGCAGTCCGTCCCCTGCCGTCGACGGCGGTGTTCTCACGACGGAGCGGAGGCACAGTACTCGGGAGTACGACGGCCCGGCACGTCGAAGCGTCGCGCTGGCGGCCGTACTCGTGGGGTTACTCGGTACCAGCGTGTCGTTCTGGGGCTCGTGGGCGGCACCTGCTGCCATTGACGAGGCCGCAACGATGAGCGCCGCCCGCCGTTCTCTGCCGCAGCTCTGGGACATGGCGCACCACGTTGACGGCGTGCACAGCCTCTACTACGCCTTCGTGCACGTCTGGTTGCGCTTCCTGCCGTACGACTTCGTGACGCTCCGCTTCCCCAGCGCCATCGCCGTCGGGGTGGCCGCCGGGTTGCTCGTCGTGCTCGTGCACCACTTGACGAGCCTCCGTGCCGGCATCGTGGCCGGCCTCGTCCTGGCTGTCCTCCCCCGGGCTACCTCCTCGGGGCTGCAGGGTCGGTCGTACGCGATGTCGATGACCGTGGCCGTTGCCGTCACCCTCGTCCTCGTAGTCGCGACTGACCGGACGCTCCGCCAGCAGCCGCGCGCCTGGCTCTGGTGGACCGGATACGGCGTACTGGCCGTGCTCGGCTCGTACCTGTTCCTGTACTCCGCGTTGCTCATCGTGGCGCACGCCGTCACCGTGATGATCTGGATGCTCACTCGGCGTCGGCAAGGGCCAATGCTCCGTGCGGCCGTGTCCTGGCTCGTCGCCGCAGCAGTGGCAGGGCTGTTCACGATCCCGCTCGCCCGGATGACGAGCGGGCAAGCGTCGACGCAGCTCTACTGGATGGGCAAGGTCCTGCGTCTCGACGGCCGGCTGGTGAACTCGGTCTTCGTACAGCAGTACTTCGGCACGTCGACGCTCCTCGCGGTGGTCTGCTGGATCATCGTCATCGCCGGGGTCATCGCCGTGCTCGTCGTTAGACGGATCCGTCCCTGGTCGCGCGCGCTCGAGGTCGCCCTCCCCGCGATAATCGTCCCGATCGTCGCGGTCATCGTCGTGTCGGTCGTTGTGCAGCCGCTCTACAACGCGCGGTACCTCACCTTCACCGCCCCCTTCGTCGCGGTGCTGATCGGGGTCGCGCTTGGTGCGGTCCGCTGGCGCCTCGTCTCCGTCATTGGCGTTGTCCTCGTCGCCGCCCTCTGTGTCCCGCAGATCGCGGCGCAGCGCGCGCCGGACCACAAGACCGGTTCGCACTGGCGCGAGGCCGCGGCCTACATCACCGCCAAGCGCGCCCACCTGCCGAACAAGAGTGGAATCGACGGCGTCTACTACGGCCCACTGCCAGGTCACCCGATCCGGACCACTGAGTACGTCTCGTCGGCCTACCCGAGTGCGTTCATCGGGTTCCGCGACCTCACCATCGTGAAGAACGCCGCCTCGATCGGGCAGCTCTGGGCCGAACGCCTGCCCCCGAAGGCAGCACTCCCGCTCGACGGCGTCGGCCGCGTCTGGTACGTCGGAGGACGAACCGGCGACCAGCCGGCGGCGATGCGCGAGCGCCTCCGCGCCACGGGGTGGAAAGAGGAATCTCGGCACCGCATGGATGACTTTTACGTCATCACTTTCACGCAGCACTGAGAGTTGCCGTTCGTGAAAAGACGGTGAAACGCCAGTGTGGGTCGCTTCCACGGCTGTTCCCGCACGGCCGTGCCTGGCAGGTGAGACGAACGCCGCCGGGCTGGGAGTCGAATTGGCTAATCCGCTTCCTCAGTGACTTTCGTGCCCCTCGGGTAGGCACTCGCGGGGTGAGAGAAGGTGCTAGTTGTTGAGTAGGTACCGCCGCTGCTGCTCGAGAACCGCGCGGAGTGCTTCCTGGTTGATGAGGTAGCGCGGCCGTGAGGCGGCGTGGGTAGGTTCGGTCAGTGTCATCACGCCGAGTTCGACGAGCAGGTCGATGTGTTCCTGCGCCTGGTCGCGTGTGATGTTGATCGTCTCGGCGAGTTCGTCGGCGGACCGCGGGGTGGCCATCCCGCTGAGTGAGCGGATGATCAACGTGCGCGGGACGCTGCCAAGCGTCTTCACGATGTCCGTGATCTTGGGTTCGGGTGCCGTGTCCATCTGCATCATCATGCCAACTCCTGCGGTGGCCCGGGCTGGGGAAGGGCGGGCCGTGCTTGCAGGGGTCGTGTTGAACGGTCGGTGTAATCTTCTGGTGCTACGTCGCCCGGTGGGGTGAGTAGGGGCCGCGTCTGCGTGCGCACCACCCGTCCTCCCGAATGAGAAGCCGTGTTGTGAAGCAACCAGTTGAAGTCACTGCCTCCGTTGAGGCCGTCGCAGCCCCGCCAGCAGCTCGGGTTGGTTCTTCGGAAGCTGGCTCCGCTGTGAGCAAGCGGGAGCGCCTTGTCGTCGGGGCGCTGAGTGTGGCGTTCGTCGCCGTCCTGCTCTGCTGGGCCGTAATCACTCCGATCTTTCAGGCTGCGGATGAGTTGCAGCACCTCGATGCGGTCTTGCACCTCGCGCTTGGCTATAGCTGGTCCGATCCGGGGACGATGCATCTCCTGGCCGCAACCGCTGCCGCGTTTCAGGACCCGCAGCAGGTGTCTGGTCTGACGTGGGGGCAGCTGCTTGAGCGGTATTCGGGGCAGCTGGAGACATTCACTGCTGTTCCGGGCGTCAGCGCTATCAATCAGATGTCGCAGCATCCGCCGACGTCGTACTTCATCGGCGCCGGCCTGCTGCACCTGATCGGTTCCACGGACCTGCGGTGGGATCACGCGGTGCTGGCACTTCGGCTGTTGAGCATCCTCTTCACAGCGCCCCTTCCGCTGCTCGCGTGGGCGACGGTGCGACGGATGACGGGGTCACCGCGCGCCGCTGTTGTCGGTGCCGCCGCCATCCTGGGTGTGCCGCAGATCGCGGTTGTCGGATCCACGGTCACGAACGATGCCCCCGTCCTTCTGCTGAGCGGCCTGGTCACCTTCGTCGCGGTACGAATCCTCACGGGCGACAGCCGGGTACGGGCAACAGTGCTGCTCGGCGTGCTCATGGGAGCGCTGCTGTGGATGAAGGGCACCGCCTGGCCGGTCGTCCCGTTCGTCGCGGTCGCCGTCTTCGTGGGGACCTACCGACTCAGGGGGCTCCGCCTCGCGCTGCTTCGAACCGCGTTGGTTGCCGGCGTTTCCGCAGCCGCTGGGGCGTGGTGGTGGGTGCGCAACCTGCTGGTGTTCAAGACGCTGCAGCCGGAGGGGTTCGTCTCCCGGAAACCGAAGCTGTTCCCTGCTGGGCAAGGGCCTGACTTCCCTACCTACGTTGCCACGCTGTGGAACCGGCTCGGCGACACCTTCTGGGGCAGCCCCGGACGGACAGCGCAGTTTCCGATGTCACAGGTCTTCATCGACGTGAGCATGGTCCTCGCGATTGGCGTCATCGTTGTCTTCGCTGTCCGACGTCACCCGAACCTGTATGCGGTGGCGGCTGTGGCGGTGCTTCCGCTGACGTTCCTGCTCATCGAGACCACCAAAGCGTGGTTGGGCTATCAGAAGATGGGTGTCGTCGGCGGCACCCAGGGCCGGTACTACTTCCCCGCACTGATCGCCCTCATCACGCTCAGCGCCATCGCCTGGCGACGCATCCCCCGCACAGCAGTCGGTCAGAGCTCCCTGGCAGCCGCCCTCATGGTGGCCTTCGGAGTGATCGCGCTCTACGGGGTGAGCTTCGACTACCGAACGTTCTGGGAGAACCGGGCCCTCGCGGTGACCTCGAGCGGCCTCTCCACGTTCTTCCGAGACGCCAACGCTCCAGGATTCGTGGTGCTGGTCTGTATCGGACTGGCGACCGCAGCCATCGTGGTCGCAGTCACCCAAAGCCGCCAGCTCCCCCGCGGGACTGAGTCATGAGTTCGGCGGCAGTGCGAATCCGTGCTGGCTGGGTGCACCGCGTCCTGCCCGGAAGGCCAGCAACTGGGATCCTCGTCGCGATCACGGTGGCGTGGGTTGCGTTGCTGACCGTGTGGGCCCTCACCACTCCCCCAGGGAGCGCTCTCGCCGAAGCGAACACGGTCGATGGCGCCTTCCGAATCGCGCTCCGGGGAACGTGGCCGGCAGACGGGCAGCTGCATGCGCTGAACGCGACGCGGTGGATCTTGGCCGAAGGGTTCGCGACGCCCGCAACCACACACGGCTCCATCGCGGAACTCCTGGCGGCGCATCCAGGCGACGCACCCGACCGCAACGTTGCGGGTCAGGATCCTGTCGCGGGGTACTGGTTGAGCGCCGTAGTGCTTCGCGTTGCTGGGTGGGCGTCTCTTCGGTGGGATGAAGCGGTCATGCTGCTCCGCGCGATCAACATCGTGCTGCTCGCACCGCTACCGATGCTGGTGTTCGCAACCGCGCGTCGCTTCTCGCTATCACCGGTGACCGCGGCGATGACACCGGTTCTGCTCTTCACTGTGCCGCAGCTTGCGCAGACCGGCGGGACTGCGAACATGCTGGCGCCCGTGACACTGCTCTCCGCTATCGCTGTGTGGTTGGGCGCCCGGCTGGTGACCGGGGACCGGTCCTGGTGGACGTCCACTGCTGTGGCCCTGGTCGCCGGCGTCGCCATGACGATCAGCTACAGCGGCCTCCTCGTGGCTCTCTTCGCCCTGGTCTGTCTCGTGTTCGCGCAGGGCCCCGGCCTCCGTCGCAAGCTGATCGATGTGGGCGTCGTGATCGTGATCAGTGGCGTCTCCCTCGTCAGTGTGCTGCAGCAGTACCTGGCGCAGGTGCACCGCCTTGGGCTCGGCACGGCGAACACCGCGGCCGCGATACCGCAGGAATACACGTTGGGAAACGCGATCGACGGCCAGTGGTCCGGTCTCAGCACCCGGTTCTGGGGAAGCCTCGGACGCGATGGGTGGCTGCTGACCTCTCCCCTGTCCGCTTTCCTGACCGTCGGTGCTCTCGCCCTCGCGTGCTGGGCGCTGCTTCGGCGCGAGCCCGCTCTTCGTCGCGCCTGGCCGCTCCTGACGTGGAGCGGACTCGTCGTCGGAGCCGCGCTGCTCTCCGGGATCATCGCCAGCAGGAACGCACGTCTCGTCATGACGGGCGACGGACGTCAACTCGATCTCGCGGTCACGGCGCTCGTCACAGTGATCGCGATCACCGCCGTCTCACTCACCAGCTCACCCGGTCAAGCACGCGGAATCGCTCGAATCGCGACGGTCGGCTCTCCGATCATCGCCGCATACGGGTTGAGTGTCGCGTACCAGGGCGCGTACGAAGCGACGCACTTCGCGGTGTCGAAAGGAGGGCTATCGGCCATGACGGCCATCAGCCCGTTCGGGCCGGTTGGTATTGCTCTCGCGGTGTTGGTGTGGGTCGCAGCGACAGTCGCGGCGGTAGTTCTGGTGGTCCGTGCGACGAGGCTCCGGAGCGAGCTTCAGGGATAGTCTGTGCCAGCGATGCAACCAGAACTGGAAGCCACCAACAGCGGCCCGACCGTGCAGGCCACGACCTCGCCGTTCTCCGACGCTCCCGCCGTCGTCACGGTGCGGAACGTCTCCAAGCGCTTCACCATCCGCAAGGACAACTCCCTCAAGGAGCGCGTGGTCACGCTCGGTCGCGCCGGCCGCCGACACAGCGAG